>JAQBNI010000033.1 GCA_028288625.1 Bacteroidota bacterium
AGTACTATAGTTGTAATGTTACTCTCTTTAATTATTGTGTCTCTATGTATTTGTTTAATTGATAAAGATTTTGTCTGGAAAGCTTGGAATTCATTACCGGTGATATTTATTTTATGGTTCTTAGTATATATTGTTATAGCATTATTATTTATTGCTGTTGATAAGAAAATAAATACTTTTCGTCTCGTAATACCCTACGTATTTTTGCTTTTTACATATGGTGCATATAATATTTCTTGTCGTGCCT
The DNA here is from genome assembly GCA_028288625.1 of Bacteroidota bacterium. GTDB lineage: Bacteria > Bacteroidota > Bacteroidia > Chitinophagales > JADIYW01 > JADJSS01. Next base: position 248 of record JAQBNI010000033.1, read on the forward strand.
GGCGATATAATAATTTGATTTGGACTGATTATATTTTTAATAGTTATCGTTGTAAAGGTCCGGATTATGTCCAGATTTTTAAGATCACTGATACGATTAATAATTTATATAATAAAAGACCTTTGCCTGTTGACAATTCTCTAAAAGATTCCACAATAACAAGTAAAACAGATAGTACCAAAAGTAATAAAACTTTGAAAGGAAAATAATTGTTTGAAAGATCACATGTAATCCGCGTCATACCCCCACCGGTACTCCATCAGGTAGCCAAGTGCTTCTTCAACTTTCAGCTCTTCAAATAAAACCTTATAAATTGTTTGGATGATCGGGGTTTTTGTACCGGTGCTGTCTGCAAGTTTCTTGGATATGCTCACCGTTTTTATTCCTTCCGCAACTTCACTTGAAGTCGATAAAATATATTCGAGCGTTTCGCCTTTTGCGAGTCGCGCACCAACAGTATAGTTGCGGCTGAGTGGTGATGTACATGTTGCGACAAGGTCGCCGATGCCCGCTAAGCCCAGGAATGCCTGCTTGTCTGCGCCCATAGCTGTTGCAAGGCGTATGATCTCGCCGATGCCGCGCGTAATTAAAAATGCCATTGCATTTTGCCCGTAACCCAAGCCGCCCAATGCGCCTGCAGCTAATGCCATTGAGTTCTTCAAAACACCTGCAAGCTCCACCGCAAAAATATCATGATTGCTGTACACCTGCAGCCGCTTGCTGCGGATCGCACTTTCTCCTTCCCGAATTACTTCTTCAAATTTACTGGCGATTACCGTTGCTGCCGGGTGATGAAATGCAATCTCCCGTGCAAGGTTAGGTCCGCTCATACAGCCCACACGCTTGACGCAACTCTCTTCTAGTATCACCTTACTCATCGTGTAAATATCTGACGGCTGCAAAACGACATCTCTATCCAGTATAGATTTTCCGGGTTCCAGCTTTATATCAAAACCCTTTGTGCAATGGATCATCATATGATCGGGGCGAAGATACACCGCCATGCTGCGGATCACTTCCCGAAACCCATCAGAAGACATAGAAGGAAACATGAGGTAACACTTCTCTGCAATTTCCTGCATGTCGTTTGTCGCCTTCACATTCGGATGCATCGCCTGTCCGTTGTTGCTGCGTTCTTTGTTGATCGCTTCTACAGCTTCCTTTCTACGCGAATAAAATAATACTTCGCCGTTTTCCGCCAACAGGTTAGCCACAACAGTTCCGAAACTGCCCGCGCCGATAACGGCTACAGGATATTTATCCGATGCATTTCTCAAGACCGTAACCTTTTAGCCTGTTGTGATAATAATACAATACCTTCAGATCCTCGCTCGTAATATTTCCTTCTTTGTTGCGCATGATCGGTAGGTTTGCATGATAGATGCAAACATTATTAATGCCTAATGCAATAATTTCATCCAGTTCTTTCGTTGTCATATGCGGCGCTAATTTTATCTGCTCCTTATTATTTAAAACATAGAGTTCATCGATCACGCGTTTCACGCACATTTTATATTCATCCCAGTTTATCTCGCGGTCTTCATCCGACGTACGCAGCAAGGTAAAAATATCAGGATAATCCAGTTTTTTTTTCAATAATTCAAAAGCAACAAACGTCACGACATGCGATGCATACACTACGTTGTTTTTAAAAAATCCTTCCACGATCTTTTCGCCGAGCATTTGTGTGTAGATCATTTCACGCTGGTCGTCTTCCTTGAGCTGACCTTTGTTTGCAAAATAATTTCGTATGTGAACCGGCTGACCGAATTTATCTAAACTGTTGCCATCATCATCTAATGCATTTCCGAAAACATCCATTGGCTCACTTAGTGAAAGTGTGATATCTGTCGACTTTGAAAATGTTTCCCAAAAGAATTTTATAATTCCTTTTACAGTAGTGGGTGCGCCTTCATTTACAAGATATTGTTCCTTGCCTGTACGTTTTAATTGCTCTTCAATGAGGGAAGATGCTTCAAGAACAAAGTGATAGCTGATCGTGAGTGGAACAATAAATATTTTAGGAGCGAGATTGGATGGATTTTTTTCGTAGTGAATTCTTTGCGCCGCCATCACCGTTCCCAACAATCCAAGTTTTATATCATCTTCAATATTTCCGGCACGTGATCGTGTGCCGCCGGGAAAAAAAATCGTGTGCGCGCCGGCAAGAATATTTGTTTTGGAAAATGATTTTAGTGTTTCGAGATAAACCGGATTCTTTTTCCTGCGGTCTAATTTATATGCGCCTAAATTTCCCATGAAGAAACTGAAGAACTTCGAATTGAATAAATTTAATCCTGCGCCGTACTGGAAAGCCGGCAAACCGATATAGTCCATTCCAAATCCGATGATGACAGAATCCAAATTGCTGAAATGCGTAGGCACGAGAATCACTGTTCCTTTTGTAGACAGATTGCGCAGTTTCTCTACCGGACCGGCTACAATCAATTTATCTTTTAATTTTTCATCCGGATTAAATAATCCTTTTAGCCCGCCGAAGTGCGCATTGAATAGGCGCGCAAAGAACAGGCGAAGCGCCTGCCGTGCGAACCAGAACATATTCGGAATAAAATTTCCAATAATCTCATTGGCATACCGGGATATGATATCCTGCAGCATTTCCTGGTGGAGCTCTTTTGAAGCATCTTCATCAATTTGAGCGGGATCGGCTTGGAGCAACCGTTTCTTAATGCCGTTCCAGAACTCCCGCTCATCCTCGGGATCTACTTCCCAAGGTTCAGTTTTCAATCGTATATTCTCCAGATACAGAGTCTTTTGCAGCTGTTCACGTAAAGAAAATAATGTAGGGTAGGATTTATTGAATTCCAATACAGTTTCAGAAATGGTCTCCTGTAATATCTTATCTCTTTTTTTGGCTATCCGGTTGATGGGCCAATCCTGGATCCTTGGAATTACAGATTCGAGCATGTTTAAAATTCAACTAATTAGGGTAAAAATATGTATTAAATTAGTAATTCAGGTAAAAAGTTAGAAGTAAATGATGAATGATGAATGATAAATGATGAATGATTAATTGGTTATAATAATGGATAGAAAATAAATGCGGTTTACACCTAACATAAAATATAATATGGATGATCTGGAGCGGATGATTGCCAAAGGTGAAGGCGTGCAGCTGGATTTCAAGCAAGGCATTACCAGTCAGAAAAAGATTGCACGTACGATATCAGCGTTTGCAAATAACCGCGGAGGTAAATTACTGATCGGTGTAAAGGATAACGGCGAACTGATCGGCTGCGATGCGGAACAGGAAATGTATATGGTCTATGAAGCTGCGGAACATTTTTGCGAACCGCCGGTTGATATAACCTTTACCATTTATGAAACGGAAGATGAAGGGTTCTCGATCCTTGAGGCAGAAGTGAGGAACAGTTTGAGAAAGCCTCATTTTGCGATGGATGAAAAAGATGAATGGCAGCTGTACATGCGCACGAACGATAAAACGATGGTGGCGTCGAAGAGCACACATAAGATGCTGGGGAATGAAGACGGAAAAACGGATACGGGTAAACTGGATTCGAAAGAACAATTTGTATTGGATTTTTTGAAGACAAAGGATGCGCTTACACCAAGGGAGCTTTCACGGAGACTGAATATTTCTTTGCAACGGGCAAATGTGATGCTGGTGAAGTTAACTAAGCTCGGCTTGATACTTTACCATAAGGATGGGAGAGGAGATTATTATATGCTGCGATAGTTCATTCTATAATTCAATAGCTTTTCAGATCCCAAATCAAGTTTGGGACGCTTTTGTTCTTGTGGTGTGGCGGCTTCGCCGCCACACCACGTTGCGCAACGTCATCCTGAACTTGTTTGCTTACCAGTTCGCTTCGCTCGCGTCAGGATCTAAAAGGATGAGGGTAATTCTTTTTCAAAGAACACACTAACGCCGTTTTCAGGGTAATTTCCAAAAGCTGTAGTTTCAGAATACCCGCATCTTTTATAAAAGTGCATGGCTGCGTGATGTAAGTTTCCTGTTTCGAGCAGGATCTTATGAATGCCGTTGTGTAAAGCATATTTTTCCAGCGCCTTAATTATTTGTTCCGCAATTCTTTTTCCGCGATGATCTTCATGCGTGTACATTCTTTTTATTTCCGCATAATCATTTACAATTTTTATGGCGCCAATGCCGGCTAATATTTCATCTATGTAAGCGCCGATCATGAAGGCGTTATTTTTTTGCAGGTCTTCCGGCGATTCAAGTGTACAGTATTCTCTGCCGTAGAGGTCGACCTGGTATTGATTTAATTTTTCGATCATTGCGACTGCATTCTCTTCGAGGGGAGAAATTTGTTTTAGTGATATTTGCTCATGGGAATGCATAAGCGAAAATAAAATAATTTTATCATTCTCTGTTTACGTAAACCTTTCAGATCCCAAATCAAGTTTGGGATGCATTTGTTTTTGTGGCGGGCGGCAAACCCGCCCGCCACATTCGCCAATATCATCCACATAGAGTGTCGGGTCTTACGACACGACCTATCATCCAAATCAAGTTTGGGACGCATTAGTTGTTGTTGTGTGGCGGCAAAGCCGCCACACAACATTGCCAATGTCATCCTGAACTTGATTCAGGATCTAAAAAGATGAGTTATAGTGTCTGGTCGTAGGACCCGGCACCGCAGTAAAGCTGCCAGAAAACTATTCGGGATTATTACGTCGCGATGCTCCTCATAATGACGGTACTCACTTTAGGATTATTGCGTTAGCGATGGAGCGGAAATACTTTTTGTTGTGAGATAAAAGAATCTTGTCAGGTGATGACAAAAAGATTGTAGCGGACAGCGCGGCGGTTGCGTGGATTTGCGCGCGGGCACCGCAACGCCCTTATTAATTTTAAATTTTAAATTCTAAATTTTGAATTGCAAAGAAAGAAGTAATGAAAACCTCATTCAGCATTTAAAATTCAACATTTAAAATTTTTTATTTTCCCGGTTGTGACAACGGATTTTTTTGCGGCTGTGCAGGTTGTCCCTGCGGCTGCGAATTTTGCGGCGCTTCCTGTGTAGGAACCTGCGGCACGACTGGAGAGCTCTTTGCAGCTTGTTCCGTTAATGTTTTTACCTGTTCTTTCGAGCCTGCCTTCGGAACCACAAATGCTGTGAGTACGCACAAAGCCAATAAAAGTATTGCGCTTCCCCAGGTTGTTTTTTCCATCACGTCGCCCGCGCTTTGTACGCCGATAACGCTGGATGCCGCGCTTCCGAGACCGCCCGTTAAGCCGCCGCCTTTAGGATTCTGGATCAAAACGATTAGTATGATGAAAAGACAAACTAATATGATGAGGACTGATAAAAGTGTGAACATGTTATTCTTCTTTTTCTAATTTCTGAATTAAGGCTGCAAAGTAACTACTTTTTTCGGGAAATTTCAAGCGAAGTACGTTATAAATCTCGAGCGCTTTCTCCTTCTTGCCTTGCTTTTCGTAAATTTTTGCGAGCGTTTCGGTCATCATATCGCTTTTAAAACTCACTGATTCTGAGGCTACTTTAGTAACTGCTTCATCTATTTCATTAAACAGGTCGACCTCGCCTTCCTCGAAATTCGGCTCGAAGAACTTTTTCTCTTCCTTTTTATTTGCGGGAAGGGGCTGCACCGGCTTTTCAGTTTCAGGTTTTGTAGCGTCTTCCTTCTGTTGCTTTTTAATTTGCTGCTGCATATCCACTTCATACCTCGGGATCTCGATCCATTCTTTTTCTTCTTTCGGTTTTTCGGCGGTCTGGATCTGGAGGTTTCCGTCGAGCATTTGCAGCCATTCTAAAAATGTATGCGGCTCTTTTTCGGTTTCAGGATTGACCGGCTGCTGAATTGAAGTTTGCTGAATAATTTCTGCGGCTTCCGTTTTATCTTCTATTGCTTCTTCTACTTCTTCTTTCGGAGCGCTGATGGTTTGCTTTTCTATTTCGGGTTCGGGCGAAATAATTTTTTTTGTTTCGACCGGAGTTTCTTTATCCGTGATGATTTCCGGGACGATGTGCTCTTCGATCTTATCTTCCTCAACATCCGGAATGTATATGGATGAATCGCGAACAAGTGGCGAAGGCTGCGAAGTTTGTTTTACTTCTTCTGTTTCTGTGTGATGTTCGTGAGTGTGATCGATTGGAATTTCGCGATGAATATCGATAGCTTCTTCCGTCAGGTGTTGTTTTTCTTCAACAGACTCAACGATCTTTATATCTTCTTCTGTAGAATTTTCTGTGACAGTTTCCGGCAACTCTTCCGTGATGGAAATTTTTTCGTCGTTAAAACTCGTGTTGAGCGGAGCGTGCAGTTCAGCAAGTGCATCCACATCTTCCGTTTCTTTTCCGGTGAACGCATTGTCTTCTACAAGTTCGATATCTTTTTCCGGTTCGGAAGTCGGATAAACAGCTGCGATGTCTGCAAGCGGATCCATGTTATCTGCTGCAGTTACAGACTCTGTTGTGGATCCTGTGATCTGAATTTTCGTATTTTCCTTTTCTTCTATTTCATCTGAAGTGATACCAACTTCTTTTTGTTCCGTTTTAATTTCTTCTTTAGCGGGCGTGACTTCAAGAAGTTTTTGCGCACGATCTCTTTTTACTTTTTGTAGCTGTGCGATGACTTGTTCCGCAACAGTCAATTTTTTTTCTTCCGGTTTTTTTGATGTGGAAAGGTCTTCTACGGTTTCTGTCTCTGTACCTTCTTCTTTCTTTTCAGAAATTTCTTCAGGAATATCTTGTGGAGTTAATTCTACTTCTGTTTTTTCAATTCCTGGCTCGGCTGTATTTTCAGGAATTTGTTCTTCCGTTATTTCGGACTCGATTTGCGGTTCTGCTTTTTCTAATTCAATTTCTTTTTCCTGTATAACTTCAGATTCATTTTCCTGCTCAGCTATTTCTTCTTTTTCGGTTTGAGTTACTTCGTTTTCTGCAACAGTTTCAACGGTTTCTAATCCTTCATTGACAACTTCGTCTTCTATTGTTTCTATTGTTTTCTGCTGAATTCCCGGATTTTCAATTTCGATCTCCGCGATCATTTCTTCAATTTCCTGAAGATCATCAGTGGATTCCATCTCTGTATCTTCTTCTATATCTTCACTTAATTCTACTTCTTCCGTGATCTCTGCAATAAATTCTTCCGGTTGATCTATCGATTTGATGTCTTCAATTGTGTTTTTTTCTTCAACTTCCCCTCTAATGGGCCAACCGTTAATATTTACATCTCCGTTTTCCGCTAATCTTTTTGCACGCGCTTCCTTTATCCTTTGAATTTCTGCGATCACCTCGTCAGCGATAGTGTATGTTGTATGAATTTGTTTTTCCGGAAGAATCTCATTTACAGGTTCGGGGATCGCCGCAGTTTCCTCCTTATAAATTGCTTCATCTTCTATAAATGGTGAATGGTTCTCCGGAAATTTGTTTTCAACTTCTTCTTCGTTATTTAATATTTCATCCTTATAAGACAAGGAAAGCGGCAGCTTTTCAACAAGCTCTATATATTCCGTACTGATCTCTTCTGAATCGTTCTGTGTTTGCTGGGTGATGTTTACCGTTTCGTTTTTTGCTTCCGATAAAACTGTTTCTTCAACTTCTTCTATTCGTTTTTCTTCGGTTATTTCTTCAGTTTTATTTTCTTCTACAGGTTGGCTGTAGAGATTTTCTTTTTGTTTTACAGGTGCATTTAATTTATCAGACTTTAAAAGGAAATATAATTTTTCCCTGTTATTAAAATAAAATGCTGTGTTATGCAGATCGCTTTCCCTATAATTTTTTTTTCTTTTTAAAGCGTAAAGATGAAAAAGCGAAACATATGGATATTGCTGTATCCACGATTGTAATGTTTCATCAGGAACATGATGCAACAAAGCCGGATTGGATAATATGTTGTTCAGCTCAAAATTCATTACCAATTGCCAAATGTGCGGTTAAAGACCTGTTGAACTAATCTGTCAAAAATAGTATTTATTAATCCATTTTCCACGTCGGAAAACTGGGCATTCGCGTCAAAATTTTCCCCGTCGCGGAACGTCTGAGAAAAGCTTTTCTTCGTATCTTTTTTGTTTACACAATCTATTTTAACCGAAATATTCAGCCTGTTTTGCGAGGTCGTTTCGATATTGGTAATCGAAACAGGATCAACGGAATATTCAGTGATTGTAGCGCTGAACTGAAGGTCGCCCTCTTCGCTGATCATCACCATACGCGTTTCTCGAAGAAATTTATCTTTCAGCTTTTCCGTAAACGCCGGCGCCGCATTTGGATTTTGCAAGGTCGCAATGTTGATGGTTTGTGTCATGTTGAATGTCTTTATGTTCGGATCTACACTTGCATCTGAAAACCTGTAGATTTTACATGCGGGTATTAACAGGATAATTAATATTGCAATGATCAATTTAGTTACGTTTGAAGGATTGATTAAAAACCTTGAACTGTGAACCGTGAACCGTGAACTATTTTTCAAGATCATATTCTTTTATTTTCCTGTACAATGTACGTTCTGAAATTCCAAGATCCAATGCAGCATCCCTGCGTTTCCCGCGATGTTTTTCGAGCGCTTTAAGGATCATATTTTTTTCCATTTCCGCAAGCGATAAATTCTGTTCCACATCCGCCACTTCATAATTCTGCTCCTCATTTAAAATGATCGTCGGGTTTGCACCGGAAGTATTTTCTGTACCCGTTAATTGTTTATGTGAAAAATCAATTTGCTTTGAATGTGTATCGGTCACTACATCGCTGAAATCTATTTTGCTGTCATCATGCGTGCCGTTCCTCATATTCCATACAAACCGCTTGAGGTCATTCAGGTCGTGCTTGATATCGAAGATCATCTTGTATAATAATTCCCTGTCAGAAAACGTTGTCTCCGCGCCGCTGTTGATCACCATCGGCAGGGAAGACACTTCTATATTCGGAATAAATTTCGCAAGCTCTTCTCGGGTAATTATTTTATCTTTTGACAAAACAGAAACCTGCTCTGCAATATTTTTTAATTCACGCACATTCCCGGGAAAGCGATAATTCATTAATATTTGCTTGGCATCTTCCGCTAATTGAATCGGCGGCATCTTATATTTTTCAGAAAAATCGGAAGCAAACTTTCTGAACAGCACGACAATATCTTCCTTTCTATCTCTTAAAGCAGGAACGGAAATAGGCACGGTGTTTAAGCGATAGTAAAGATCTTCCCTGAATTTACCTTGCTTGATGAGCGTCGGCAGATCAACATTTGTTGCCGCCAATACACGCACATCGGATCTCTGAACCACGGACGAACCGACTTTAATAAATTCACCGCTTTCCAGCAAGCGCAATAAGCGCGCCTGTGTACCGATCGGCATTTCACCGATCTCATCCAAAAATATCGTACCGCCGTTTACGGTTTCAAAATATCCTTTGCGCTTGTCGTGTGCGCCGGTGAACGCGCCTTTTTCGTGACCGAATAATTCTGAGTCTATTGTTCCTTCAGGAATAGCGCCGCAGTTCACTGCAATAAAATTCTCGTGTTTACGGGTAGATAAGTTGTGAATGATATGAGAAAAAACTTCCTTACCCACTCCGCTTTCGCCTGTGATCAATACAGACAAATTTGTAGGGGCAACGCGCACGGCTACCTCGAGCGCGCGGTTGAGTGCGGGCGCGTTTCCTATTATTCCAAAACGATGTTTAATTGATTGTAATTCCATTATTATTTAAAGTGTATAAAAACCGGTAAGTTATTGTAATTTATTTGTGAGAGTGCTGAATTATATAATGTAATCATTCACCAAGCCGACAGCTTTCCCTTTGAGCATCGCTTTATTCGCACTTTCTACGATCACATTTACATATTGACCTACCTTGTAATTTTCTTTTGGGAAGATGATGACTTTGTTTTGTGAATTCCTTCCGCATAATTCGTCTTCGCTTTTCTTTGATGTTTTTTCTACAAGTACTGTAAATGTTTTCCCGATATCATTTAAATTGCTTTTCAGGGAAAGCTGGTATTGAGCATCTACGATTTCAATCAACCTTCTTTTTTTTATATCGAGGGAAACATCATCTTCATATTTTCTTGCAGCTAAAGTTCCCGGTCGTTCGGAATAATAAAACATATAGCTGAAATCATACTGCACATACTCCATCATGGATAATGTATCTTGATGTTCTTCTTCCGTTTCTCCGCAAAAACCTGCAATGATATCACTTGAAATTCCGCAACCCGGAATAATTCTTTTGATCGCATCCACACGGTTTATATACCATTCGCGGTCGTAAGTCCTGTTCATGCGGTCAAGGCATGCAGAGTTTCCCGATTGTACCGGCAAATGAATATTGTTGCAAATATTTTCATACTTAGCCATTGTATGAAGGACGTCGTCTGTTATATCTTTTGGATGAGAAGTTGAAAAACGAACACGCAATAAAGGATCAACTTTTGCAACACATTCGAGTAATTGCGCAAAGTTCATTAATACTTCAGCATCTTTATTTTGCTGGTTATCTTCTCTCTTCCATTTATAAGAATCTACATTTTGACCGAGTAAAGTGACTTCGCGATAACCTTTATTAAAAAGATCTTTAGCTTCCGCAAGAATGGATCCGGGATCACGGCTGCGTTCGCGACCGCGCGTAAAAGGCACTACGCAAAACGAACACATATTATCGCATCCGCGCATGATGGAAATAAATGCAGTGATACCGGTTTTATCTAAACGCACGGGCGAAATATCCGCATACGTTTCTTCACGTGATAATAAAACATTGACGCCCTTTTGTCCGCCATCCGCTTCTTCCAATAATTGTGGCAGCGAACGGTATGCATCCGGACCGACGACAATATCTACCAGTTTTTCTTCTTCTAAAAATTTTGATTTGAGGCGTTCAGCCATGCACCCGAGTACACCTATAAGCATTCCCGGTTTTTGAAGCTTAAGCGCGTTGATAGTTCTTAAGCGGCTTCTAACGGTTTGTTCAGCCTTCTCGCGAATGGAACATGTATTCAGCAACACGAGATCGGCATCAAAAAGATTTGTTGTAATGGAGAAACCTTCGCCGGCTAAAATGGAGGCGACTATTTCACTGTCGCTGAAATTCATCTGGCAGCCGTAACTTTCAATATAAAATTTCCTGCTATTCGCAAAACCCACAGGTTGCAGATCAAGATCCAGAGCTTTACCCTGGCGAGTTTCATCGTGCTGCTTATTGACAGTATATGTTAAAAGATCACTCATTATCAATATAAAATTGGGAAGGCAAAGGTATGAAAAATAAATAGAAGTGACAGTTTGTCAGTAATATTTTTCTTTAATTAGGTTAATTGGAATGCAGACAAATCCTAAATTCTCTTAATATTTCTCGCTAGCAAGTGGTTGTAATACTTTTTTTGTTTGCCCGACGTATATAATTAGATTTTCAGACCGGTTGTGAAATATAAAAATCCAGATTAAATCACAACGCATTGACTACTCCGATTATAGTTTTTCTGCTGCTCGCCGTTTCGGTATGGGCTATTTTTCGTAAGAAAAGAACAAAGGAAAATATAATGGATGCGCTTGTTTCAAAAGAGTTTCCGGAAAACCTTGCAGAGCCCATTATCTTTTACAGTTTATATATCCTGGATTCCCGCATCAACCGTAGAATTGAATTACAAGCACCGGAAGAATTTACAAACCAGTTTGCTATTCTCAACGGTCAAACGATAGAACTGCACTGGAATGTTTTAAATGCAGACTGGATCTCGATTCAAGGTGTTGGCTTTGTACAGGCGATCGGAAAAAAAGAATTTTATCCTGAAGTAAATACACAGTATAAGATCACCGCGAAGAACAGAAATCATATTGCAGAGCGCGAGTTTTTTGTGCGTGTTTTTCCTGTACCCGTTTTGGAAAAGCTTTTGGTGCCGATGCCGGAATTATCTTCTCATCAAATTCATTTATTCCGCCAACCTCTTTCTGTGATTGGTAAACCCAGCCTGGCAAATTTTCCTTCATTAAAAATTCCTTCGATGATGGAGATCGGGAAAGATAATTCAGTTGCACCGCCTCAAAAGGTTTTAATGGATAAAACGCTTCTTTTGTTTTCAAAAGATAAAGGCGGAAATTATACATCTTTCAAATCAAATTTATTTGACAAGCTGGAAAATAAGTTTAAAGAGAATTACAAGTTGAAGGATATTATTCACACGATAAGGAAACACTACGAAGTATAAACAAAGAATAAAAAATAAAAATGGAAAAGGAATTTAGTCAAAATACAAATCCGCTCTACCGAAAAACCGGTGGATTCACGCAGTTTTTCTGGTTTTGTTCAGGCGCGAATACGGATATCTTAAAAGACTGTCCGCATTCGGAGCAAAATAAATATGTGGGCATAGGGGCTACCGTTTTCTTTACCGGTCTGCTTGCATCGATATCGGGCGGTTATGCATTATTTACTGTGTTTAAAAGCGTCTATCCCGCAATTGCATTCGGAATTATCTGGGGAATGGTGATCTTTAATATCGACAGGTTTATTGTTTCTACATTACGCAAAGAAGATGATTTCTGGAATGAATTCAAGTTGGTTATTCCGAGGTTGATCTTAGCGCTGATACTCGCCATCGTTATTTCAAAACCACTGGAACTTAAAATTTTTGAAAAAGAGATCGCGCAAAAGATAGAAGAGAAACAGCGCGAATTTGCAATACAGACACAGCGAAAAACAGAAGAGCAATTTAACCCGGTGATGGATAGCCTGAGAACAGAGATCAACAATTATAAAAGTGAAATTGTAAAAGTTGCAGCAGCGCGTGATACTTTGTATAAAGCATTTATCGGCGAAGCGGAAGGAACGAGCGGAACTTTTAAATTGGGTAAGGGACCGGTATTCGCGGAAAAGAAAATGGAGTATGATAAAATTGAAAGTGAGCTGAAAGCCGTGCAGGAAAAAAATCAACCGCTGATCGATGAAAGAGAACAGCAGATATTAAAGCTGAAAGCAACGCGGGATACCTCTTATGCGAAAGCACAACCTGTGATACAAAACTATGACGGATTAATGGCAAGGCTCGAAGCGCTGGATAAATTACCTCAATTGCCTGCTTTTTTTATCATGCTTTTATTTATCTGTATTGAAACAGCGCCGGTATTTTCAAAGTTGTTTTCTGCAAAAGGTCCTTACGATGAAAAATTAAAAAATATCGAACATGAGATCGAGATAACTGCACTGGAAAATATCAACCAGCGAAATCATGATTTAAATAAAAAACTCACTTTGTATACGAACATCGATAAGGCGCAGGTGGAACAGGAAATCGCAAACAACCAGGAAGCGATGAAAATTATTTCCGACGCACATCTCGAGCTAACAAAAGAAATGGTAGATGATTGGCTGCAAAATGAGAAAAATAATATCAGGAATAAAAATATTAAGGTATGATCTATCCCGGATAAATAAAACTCAAATTGAATTTGAGCAGTATGTAAACCCAGATAACGATAAACATCAGCGGTATCATTGTTGAAGAAAAAGTTTCAAATTTATTACCGTTGAGAATCGGAGGATACTCCAAATCTTCAGCAGGTTTCTTTTTATCATAGATCTTGCGCAGTCCGTTAGTATGCGCCATGGAGAATAAAATATCCACGAAAGTGAACAGGACCGTAAACAATGCCGATACCGGAAAGATCAGCAGAAGTGCATGTTGACGGTCCTTTAACTCAGGCATATTCGGATTCCCTGTAATTAATATCGCGTAACCGCTGAAAAAAAAAGATTGCGCGATCACCAGCCATATTATTCTCTGATTCCTCGAATTCACTACGTGCTCGATCTGACCACGTATTACCTTATAAAGATCTGATGCAGGCATATTAAAATATTGCAATCCTTTAACAATACAGCCTGAAATTGGTTTTATTAAAGTTGATTTTTTTCAGAAATGCAAATTGTATAAATTTTTATAGCAGTTATATAATTTATTTCTGGTGTTAACATTCAATTTTGATCAAGGAATTTTAATTGCATGGATTTTAATAATAATAAAGACCGGAATATTCAATTTCCCGAAGTGTGGGGCGGAATTGAATGCAGTATTAACAGGATACAAAATATCTTCCAGGATCAGAATGAAATTTCAGGGCACTATAAGAGGCAACATGATATTGAAATGTGTGCGGCTTTAGGAATAAAAAAATTGCGCTATCCGATACTGTGGGAAAATTATCATCCCGAAAAAAATTCTAAGCCGGATTGGAACCGTGCAGAAAGTGAGCTTAAAAAATTGGAAGAACACGGGGTCGTTCCGATAGCAGGTTTAATGCATCATGGCAGTGGACCTGCTTATACAGATCTTTCAGACCATGCATTTCCAAACCATCTCGCAGAGTATGCAAAAAAAGTTGCCGAACGTTTTCCTTCTCTTGAATACTACACTATTATCAATGAGCCATTGACTACCGCAAGATTCAGCGGCTTGTATGGGCATTGGTATCCGCATAAAAAAGATAATCTTTCTTTCCTGACTATGCTGGTAAACCAGTTGAAGGGAGTTGTATTAGCGATGCAGGAGATCCGGAAGATAAATCCATCTGCAAAACTAATACAAACGGAAGATCTTGGTAAAACATATAGTTCACCGCAGTTGAAATACCAGGCAGATTTTGAAAACGAAAGGAGATGGCTCACGTTTGATCTTTTGTGCGGAAAAATAACACCGGGCAAACGCATGTGGGATCATTTATTATGGAGCGGGATAAAGGAAGAAGATCTTTATTTCTTTTTGATCCATCCATGCACACCGGATTGTCTTGGCTTAAACCATTATATCACTTCAGAAAGATTCCTAGATATTGAATACGAGAAATATCCTTCTCATTTACATGGCGGAAATTTAAAACATTTTTATGCGGATGTTGAAGCGGTGAGAGTGAACCATAATTTCAATTCAGGTTGTGAAGTTTTATTACAGGAAGCGTGGAAGCGGTACCATATCCCGATAGCGATTACTGAAGCACATATGAATTGTCACCGTGAAGATCAGCTGCGGTGGTTTAAAGAAATATGGGATATCGCAGTAAAATTAAAAAATGAAAAAAATATTTCGATCGAAGCAGTTACGGCGTGGTCGTTGTTTGGTGCTTTTGGATGGAATAAATTGCTGACAGAAATTAATGGGGAATACGAACCGGGCGTTTATGATCTGCGCTCTCCAAATCCGAGACCAACTGCTCTATCCAACCTCGTTAGTTCGCTTGCAAAAGAAAAATCTTATACCCATTCATTGCTCCATATTGAAGGATGGTGGAAAACAGAAGACCGCTTTTTTGATAAGCACATCACTTCAAAAAATCCGGTTTATAACACGCCTCCTGTTTTGATCATTGGAAAGAAAGGTACACTGGGAAATGCTTTTGCAAAAGTATGTGAGCAAAGAAGAATTCCATACAAGCTTATAGGAAGGGAAGAATGTGATATCGCATTAAAAGAAAATACTTTTTGTTTAATCGATAAATATAAACCCTGGGCAATTATAAATGCAGCCGGTTATGTTAGAGTAGAAGAAGCGGAAACAGAAATGGAGAAATGTTTTTCTGATAATGTTTCCGGCGCTGAAAATCTTGCTGCTGCATGCAAACGGCACGGGATAAAATTTATTACTTTTTCTTCCGATCTCGTTTTCGACGGGATGAAAAAAGAGGCGTACCTCGAAAGCGATAAAACAAATCCATTGAATGTTTATGGAAGAAGCAAGGCGATCAGTGAAGAAAAGATTTTAGCGTTAGATACTTCAGCGCTCATCATTCGCACCAGCGCTTTTTTCGGACCATGGGACAAATATAATTTTGTCCACCTAGTGCAGGAAACATTAAAGTGTAATAAGCTATTTCCCGTAGCATCAGATATTTATGTTTCTCCTACTTATATTCCCGATCTCGTAAATATCACGTTAGATCTCCTGGTTGACGATGCTTCGAATATCTGGCATATTGCAAATAACAGCGCCATCAGCTGGTCTGATCTCGCTTATGAAATCGCTGCACGCGGCAGGTTGAAAACCGAAATGATCCTCCCTATGCAGTATGCTCAAATGAATTTACGCGCCAGGATGCCGGCGCAAAGTATTTTAAAAAGTGAGAAAGGAAATTTTCTTCCCGACTTAGATCATGCATTGGGAAGATATTTTCATGAAAAAAGAATTTGTGAAACTGTTCCGGGATAATAAATTGAAAATTATTTTACTTTTTCTTCCCGTTTTTCTTCCGGCTTGGGTTCTTTCACCACAACTTTTTTATTCTCGAGCATGTACCGCTCAAACTGGTTTCTATCTCTGATCACATCGTAGATCGTCATTGGTTTTTTATCCCAGTGCCACACAAAACCTTCGAGACGAAAAGTTTCAGGATTTAACTTTTTCATCGGCGTAAACTCAGCTTCAGGTGTACCGGTGAGCTTTATCCTGTTAACATCGCCCTCCTCAAAAGATACCGTAATATAGCCCGAAGTGGATTTGTTTGCGCCGGTGTAAGCATCATCATCCTTGATGTAATAAATGCTTTCCGCATTGCCATCCACATCTACCTTGGTCATCTTTTTATCTTCAATAAATGCCTGCATAAACTTTCCCTTTGTCTGGTTAAAGATCGTGCTGTCCTGCATGTTGACGATAAATGCATTATTGAAAATATCTATTTTGTTGATCTCTTTATTTTTTGTGTAGAGATAAATTGAATCGCCTGTGATCTGTGTGGAATCCATCCACATGATCGGGTTGTTGTATAATTTAAATGTTGAATCTTTTTCAGAATAAAATAATGAATCGGCAGTAGCGCTTACTTCTCCCTGTATCAATTTCATGTGATAATATGCTTTCACAATTTTAATGGAATCTGTTTTTTCTATCGAATCCATTTTACCCGTGGAATCTGTTGCGATCGTCCATGTAGTTACAGGTAATTTGAATGTAAGCAAAGTATCCGCGCTTAAATAAAGCGTATCTTTTTCATCTTCGGAAACGCTCATCATCAGCGGGTCTTTAAAAGCTTTTACAGTAGAGCTGTCTTCATTCGAATAAATGTAATTGCTTAATATCGTTGTGCGTTCAGAGCTGTCAGAGTACACTACATTTCCCTGCGCAACAGCCTGCTTGGTGTCATTATCATAATCGATACTGGTGGCTTTTACATACGAATCGTCTTTATGAATAATTGCATTATCTCCAAAAAATGCTTTTTCTTTTTTTGTATCGTAATAGCCGCTGTTCGTTTCAATGATGTTGCTGTCCTTATCAATAATTTTTGTTTTCGTGATAAAATACGCGATCTCTTTATCTGTATTATAACGCAATGAATCCGCATAAATAGTCCTATTCGGATCTTTTAAAACCACATCGCCGTAAAATACGGCATCGCTGCTCTGGTGATAATAATAACCGATAGCACTGGTGATGACCGTTTCTTTATTTACAAGACGACCACCGCTCATATAATTGCCTACATCCGTATCCATGTGGTAATTTAATTCAGGTGTTGTAAGGATCATCGTTTTGTCGCGAAGCGAACACATGCCTGTTAACCGCGCCAGTTTCTGATCACCAAAATACTCGAGGAAATCTCCCCAGATATCGATGCTGTCACCTTTAACAATATGCACCTGTTTGCCGTAAGCCGTCATATAATTTGCATCGATATCAATGATTGCGCTATCGCAATACATTAAGCCGTCTGCATGCTTCAGCACAACGTGTCCTATAAGTTTACGGTATTTTCCAAGTTCCTGTGTGCGGAATAAAAGTGAATCGGTTTTAACGATCTCAATTTTCTTTTTGTGCGAAGTGTCTTTTGGAGGAGGAGGAAAGTATTGTGATTTCTGTGCAAATGAAATCATTGTCATCAGCATGAAACAAACCCAAACCAATGACTTTAAAAAGCGAAGTGAATATATTTTTTGTTTCTTCAAAATTATTGATCGATAGCCAGCGCTAATATACATACTAAAATAACTATGCTATTTATTAAAAGACTATAGATGAAGTAAATGAACTTTCTATTTTATTGCCTTCGCAGCTTTCGGATTTTTTTCCAGGAATTGTTGTACAGAAGTATCTGTAAATGTCAGTGTCCTGCTTTTATCAAATATCGATAAACTGATATATTTTTTCGGATTGGCTTTAAGATCTACCAGTACGGCATTGAAAGAATTAAGTGTTTTCGTGATATCATTATATGCAGAACCATCTTTCAAAAGCTTGGAAATTGTGCCATCGCCTTCATTTACCATTTTTAAAGTTTTCTTCAACTCATCCAGTGTTTGTTTAACCGATGTGATCGTCGCAGTAAGATCTCCTGCTGCAACCTGTCCGGAAATGGTTTGGAAATTAACCAGGATAGAATCCAGTTTTCCCGTTTCGCCGTTGAGCTTCGTAGCGAGTTCGGCAAAGTTTTTAAAAAGAGCATCGAGGTTGCCCCTGTTATCCGTCAAAGTAGAATTTAAAGTGGTGATCATTTTATCAGCATTGCCGGCTACTTTATTTACTGATCTCAATGTAGTACTCAGATCGGTTACTGCTTTTTTAAGTAAGCTGTTCTCACCGCTTCCCAGCTGTGCATTTAAGTTCGTAGCCAGATATTGAAAAGAAGCAAGTGTACTGTCGATTCGCGGTTTTAATGAAGCTGCGAGATCAGATATTTGCCCGATCGGATCGCCCTTTACCAGGCACGGCAACGTATCCTTTAGCGTAGCATCTTTGTTAGTTTCACCGCGCACCAAGCCAATTGCCATCTTTCCCAAATTATCGACTCCATAAATAACAAACTTGCTGTCCACAGGGATCGTTACATCTTTATTCAGCTTAAGTTTAAGAATTGCTTTATGCAGGAAGTTCGGGCTTTCGGATAAGGTGATCGCTTCAACGCGTCCAATAGGCACTCCATTTTCAAGAACGGAATTTGACTCTGTGATATTGCTGGTTCTTTCTGCAGCTACGTTCACGTACTTGCTCCTGCTAAAGATATTATCGCCTTGCAGAAATTTAAATCCGAGGATAAAAATGGTAATCCCAATTACAGTTAATGCTCCTACGAGTATTTCGTTTTTCTTGTCCAAAGAGGTGTGATTTTAAAAATCACGAAATATAAGGAGAAAATTCAAATGTTATTTAAAATATTGTTTTGCTTCATTAAAAGATAACCTTTCGCCGTTTTTGTATACCACTACGAAGGCATCCTTATATCCTGACCGCTTCGCCTTTTTCACCATTTTTTGCGCCATATCATAACTCTCATAAGGACCTGCGAGATATTTGTATGCACCCTTTACTTTTTCATATTTCAGGTCGCCGATGATCTTATATGCTTTATCCGATTTAGCTAAGGGTTTATTAGATGCCTTGATCTGCACTTTGTAAACGATCTTTTTAGATGTTTCCTTTTTTGTAACAGGTTCTTTTTTTTCTTTGGATGGATTTTTCGGAAAAACAGGAGCGTTAGTTTTTTCAGGTGATTCGACCGTTGGTATGTCACTCGAAGAATCATCATCGTCTTTAATATAATTATCGTTGGTATTAACGATTACAGGCGGAGTGAGCTTGCTGCCTTTTTCAATTGTGTTTTTATATTCTTCAAATGCCTTAAATATAGCATTGGATAATTCTTCTTCCCCGCTTCTTGAGGTGAGGTATTTTTCTTCCGTGCGATTCGTGAGAAAGCCTGTTTCGATAAGGATCGAAGGACAAGTGGTCCTGTATAAAACCCAAAATCCCGCCTGTTTTACGCCGCGGTTGAACCGGTTTAATTTTGTAGTGAGGCTTTCCTGAACCTTGCTTGCTAAAAATGTACTTTGCTCGATATTCGCATTTTGATTTAAGGAAAGGGCAATCATTGCTTCCGGTGAATCAGGATCAAAACCTTCGTAAGTCGTCTGGTAATTTTTTTCTAATTTGATTACGGAGTTTTCCCTTCTTGCCACTTCCAGGTTTGCCTGCGAAACATGCAATCCCATTAAATACGTTTCTGTTCCGTAGGCGCTTTTATTGGGGTTGGCATTACAGTGGACACTAAGGAAAAGATCCGCATTGTTTTTATTTGCCAGCAATGCGCGGTCCTGCAATGTAATAAACACATCTGTTGTGCGGCTGTACAACACTTTTATATCCGGATAATTTTCTTCGATCAGCTTTCCTAATCCAAGGATGATCTTTAAGGTGACGTCTTTTTCATAAGAATGGCTTGGACCATTGCAGCCTGTATCATGACCGCCGTGTCCCGCATCTAATACAATCGTTTTAATTTTATAACCGGGATTTTTTGAAATGCAATGAGCGGCAGTGTGTACAGATAATAATAATATTAAGCAAGCAATCCGTATTTTTGACGTTTTAAACATAAATTTGAAACTCATTTAGTAAATAAATATTGTACTCGTTGCCGGATTTCGCTTCATATCGCTTACTGTTGTTTTCATTCTTTATATTATTTAATGTTTCGGCGTTCTCCCAACAGCTAACACCAAAAGGTAAAGAAATACAGGTAATGACGGATGTACCTTCCGATTCCGCGAAAACAAAGATAGAAAAACAGGCACCCGATTCCATTTTTAAAGATTCCACACATGTTAATGTTAAAAAAATAAAGATCTCCGAAGATCAGCTGGATGACAATGTAACTTATAAAGCAGAAGATTCCATCATTTATGATATTCCGCTGAAGACCGTTTTTTTATACGGCAATGCGCGCATAAAATACCAGGACATGGACATGCAGGCGGGATTTATCAAGTTTAACTGGGATAGCAGCGAAGTGTATGCAAGAGCAGTTATAGATAGCACCGGAGAAATGAAACGGGTACAATTTAAAGATGAAAGCGGCGAGTATGTTTCGGAAGAAGCGCGATTTAATTTTAAAAGTAAGAAAGGAAAAAGCATGGGGTTGATCACGAAGGAAATGGAAGGTTATCTGCATGGCGACCAGGTGAAGGCTGTTAACGACTCAACCTTATACATTAAAAATGCACGCTATACTACCTGCGATCTCGATGAGCCGCATTTTTATATTGAGCTTGGAAAAGCAAAAGTAATCAAGGATCATATCATGGTCGGCAAGCCCGCGAACCTGGTTATTGAAGGTGTGAGAACGCCATTGTTTTTGCCGTTTGCGATGCTGCCTTCACTTAAATCTAAGGGTACGGGATTGTTGATGCCGCAGTATGGAGAAAGTACAGAGCTTGGTTTTTTTCTTACCGGCTTGGGATACTACTGGCATATCAATGATAAGATGACACTGACGAGTACTGCGGATGTATATACTTTGGGAAGCTGGGGATTGCATGAGAATTTTGCTTACCGCGTTTTATACAAGCTTACCGGCAACCTGAGCTTTAATATCAACCAGCAAAGAAACGGTACTTCTGAGTTTGAGCGTTTTAACCCGAAGCGACAAAAAGCGCCATTGAATTTCGGTATCGCGTGGCAGACAAATATTGATCCGAAGAGAATGTATAACAGTAGCTTTAATATCAACTTAAATATTATCAGCAATAAAACTTTCCAATACCTGAATTCGAGAGATCCGCAAAGTGTGCTTGCAACAAGTTTTTCTTCCAATATTTCTTACAGTAAATTCTGGCCGGGCAAACCATACAGGCTTGCCGTAAACACTTCGCTCGTAGAAAATACGCAATCCAAGCAGATCTCTTTGGGTTTGCCGCAATTCAGTTTTAATGTTACACGCATAAATCCTTTTCAACGGAAAGTAAATGTAACCACGCGGAAATGGTATGAAAATATAGGGTTCTCGTATGACATGTATGTTTCAAACCAGATCAATGCAACCGATTCTACTTTCTTTACAAAGAAAACACTGAAGGAAATGCGGAACAGCATCACGCATAATTTACCGATCTCCGGAAATTTTACTTTATTTAAATTTCTTAATTTTAATGTTGGCTTTAATTACCGCGATAACTGGTATTTCAGTTACGTAAATAAAACATATCACGATACTTTTATTCAATATAATGAAAACACCAGAAGGATCGATACACTTTTAAACCAAGCAGTCCCTGAAACAAAATATGGCTTTAAATCTTACAGGGAATTTAACCTCAACATGAGCTTTGGTACCAACTTATACGGTATGTTCCAGTTTAAAAAAGGAAAGCTGAAAGCTATACGGCATACATTTCGTCCAAGTCTTAATTTTAATTTCAGTCCCGATTTTACAAAGGGATTCTGGAAATATAATCGTACGGTTCAGCTGGATAGTACCGGCACGATCGGTACTTATTCCATCTTTCAAAATAATGGAATTACGCCGCCCACAAAACAGGGAAGTATAGGTTTAAGTTTTGGAAATACACTGGAAATAAAAGTGTATTCTAAAAAGGATTCTGTGAACCATTCGAAAAAGATCACGCTGCTGGATAATCTTTCTTTTGGAATGAATTATAATATCCCGACAAAGAGATTCAGCCAGCTGAGCATTAATGCAAGCACGCACATCACCGATAAACTGAACATGAGCCTTAATGTAAACATGGACCCATATTCCGTTGATAGTTTAGGCAGGCAAACCTCTCAATTTTACTGGAGAGAAAAGCACCGTTTTTTCAGGTTAACGAGTATGAATGTTTCTTTAAGCGGAAGCCTTCATTCCAAAAAAGGAATACAGGAACAGCAACAATTTAACCAGTCAATGCAGGACCAGCAGGGAACAAACAACCAGTTCTTTCAGAAAAATGTGTATGAAAAAGATTACTATAATTTTTCTGTTCCATGGACAATCACTTACCAATACAGTTTGAATTTAACGAAGTTCAAATACAACAAAAAAGATACCACTGCAATTTCACAAACGCTGGCGTTGGCGCTTGACATCAACATCACAAAAAAATGGAAGGTGAATATCACCTCAGGATTTGATGTAACGCATAAAACGATCACAAGAACGGATATTTCTGTGATACGGGATCTGCATTGCTGGCAAATGGAATTCAAATGGACACCGATGGGTTTCCAGCAAGGATTTTATATGTCAATCTATGTAACGTCGCAGCAATTCAGCTGGCTGAAATTGCAAAAACAAAAAGCCTTCTTTGATTCGGGGATCTTCGGTTCGAGTAATAGTAGTTTGCTGGGAGGCGATGAGTTTCATTGAGAAGACGATGGTCGATAGTCAATGGTCAATAGTAAGTTTGTATGCCGGAAATTTAAATTACCAAAAAAAATTATAAGTTAAAATGTTGAATAAAGACAACTGCAGCCATTGCGCTTAGCCAGTGTTAGCCGCTGTTATTTTTTATTTAGTAAGTGCGGGAACCTGACCAATTTCCATGGTAATCATAATCAGTATTATTCCACGTTCCAGAAAAACTATTACCATTTAATGTTCCATGAAATTCGGCGCCGGTGTTTACGGTACCCGAGGCAGAAATTTGATTGTTATTCACAGTTCCATTAGCATAATATATATCATCATAACTTGACCTTACAATAGCCTTGATAATATTTCCATAGATTACTGCGTTAAAAGTGCCATCGTCGTCACCATTATAGCTTCCTTCAAAACACTTAACTAATACAGTTGAAGTTTCTTTTACAACTAATATTGCAGCGTTTGGATGACCATCAATATCTAAATTCGTTATTGTCGGATTTGAGCCATTTGCATAGACAGTAAATGTAAATGAATTGTTGCCATTGGTAAAATTAATTGTTGTACTTTGATTCTGAGAAATGGTTTGAGTGGTTGTGAAATTGTACGTTGTACCATCTATTTTTAATGTTGCTGAAATAGTATTACCATTATTAACATCAATAATAATAATACCACTTGATCCTACAAATACACCCTTGTAAATTCCATAATTGCTATTGTCAAAAGTTGACTTTGCCGCGGGAATATCATTAAACGATGTATCGTGTTTTTTACAGGAATTAGAAGTGAAAATTACTCCTAACAAAATAAATACGAATAGGTTTTTCATAGTATGGAATTTATTATAAATATAAATAAATAAAATTAGAAATTGTTACCGATATAACTGCGCCTAACTATTGACTATCGTCCATCGACCATCGACTAACCTCTACTTCGTAAAAGCATACATCACCAAATTAGCGCCCATCTTCAGAGCCTTTAAACGCGTTTCTTCCGGATCTTTGTGTACCGATTGATCTTCCCATCCATCACCGAGATCGCATTCATAATCATAAAAGCAAACGAGTCTTCCCTGGTAAATAATTCCAAAGCCTTGCGCAGGCTTTCCGTTATGCTCATGAATTTTCGGCAAGCCGTTTGAGAAATCATACTTCTGATGATAGATCGGATGCGTAAAAGGAAGCTCTACGAAATCGAGTTCGGGAAAAACTTTTTTCATCGCTTTGCGGATAAAAGGATCGATGCCGAAATTATCCGAGACGTGTAAAAATCCGCCGGCAATTAAATAGGTGCGGAGGTTTTCTGCTTCCTGATCGGTAAACACAATATTGCCATGACCGGTAATATGCACAAACGAATAGTTGAATAATTCTGCGCTGCCCGGTTCAACTTCTTCAATTTGAAAATTCAAATTTAAGTTGAGGTTCTGGTTGCAGAATTTTGCAAGATTAGGTAACGATGTCGGGTTCGCATACCAGTCACCGCCGCCCTTGTATTTCATCAAACCAATTTTCGCAGTTGTTTTGTTTTGAGAGAAAGAAGGATAAGAAAATAAAATACACAAAGCCGTAAGCATTATGCAAAAGCTTCTATTGACTATTGACCATCGACTATTGACCATCACTCTTAAAATTTATAGCATTAACTATACTGCATGCCACAACGCCTGCAGTTTCCACACGCAAAATAGAATTTCCTAAAGAAACGGGAATATAATTATTGTTAACGGCAAGCTCAACTTCTTCCTTTGTAAAATCTCCTTCAGGTCCGATCAGCAGCAGTGCAGGTTCATTTTTTTTATAAACTTCCATCAGGTGTTTTTTTTCATCCTCACAATATGCGATAAATTTTTGTTGAGAAGATGACTGTTGAATGAATGAATTAAATTTTTGTACGGGGTGCAATTCAGGAAAATGTAATTGTCCGCTTTGGCGTGCCGCTGAAATCAGGATCTGTTGAAAGCGGTCTTCCTTCATCGTTGCTTTTTCTGTTCTGTGTGAGGTAAGCGGATAAATATTTTGAATGCCGATCTCTGTTGCTTTTTCCAAGAACCATTCTATTCGTGCGGGATTTTTCGTCAAACAAATCGCAACAGATAATTTATTTGGATTTTGGGAAATATGTTTTAAAACTTTTTCAATTTTGAGAAACACTTCTGTTTTTGAAAATCCTGTGATCTTTGCAGAGGCTAACTCACCCTTCCCATTCATTAATTCGACAATATCATTTGTTTTGTATCTCAATACTTTCGTACAATGTGTTGCCTGATCTCCCGTTAAAACACATATAGAAGAAATATTTTTACAATAAAATCGCATTTGGTTTAAACATTTTATGAGTTTATACGTTGTTAATCAAACACATTACTAACTAAAATTTAAAAACATGTTTATCAAAAGTAAAATCAAATATACGATACTGTTCGCTTTTGCAGCAGTATTGTCTATCACAGGATGTAAAAAAACGGATTCGACTAACACTACGGTTACACCTACCGGAGCAAAGCTAAAAACGGTAACAATGCTGCCATCAGGTAGTGTTACTACTTTTTATTATGATTCGTTAAACCGCATTTCAAAAGTTACAACAAGCGGTACAGTTTTTTACCAATCATTCGTTTATAAAGGAAGCGATTCCGTTATAGTGTTCTCTTCCAACGGAACTGACTCCGGCAGTGTGAATGCCTATAAGCTGAATGGAGTAGGATTGGCGGTAAACAACACGTCAAGCGCCGGACCGACTACGTTTACTTATACTTACGACGTTAACGGATTCCAGACTTATAGTACAGCCAATACGGTTGCGGGTTCTTCTGCAGATACTTTTCTGATCTCGGGAAACAATATCACTGAGCATCGCGGAAGCACTTCAAATGTACTCACCACTAATACCATTCGTGTTAAACAGGTGTATACTTTTCTTACCGATAAAACAAATACAATAGGAAATGCAAATAAGGGAATGTCGTTCTTAGGAAAGAGCAGTTCAAATCTTATTAATACGGAAGCCTATCATTATTCTTCCACTACCATTATCCCGCCGTCTACTACTACCTCTGATGAAACATACAACTATACGTATGAATATGATTCTAACAGCAGGGTAACTAAAAGGACACAGACTGCTGTTTCTACAGGAACGCCTATAGTTGAAAATTATACTTATTATTAATGTGATATTCCATTTATGAAACGGATGTGTGAAAGCACATCCGTTTTTTTTATCTTAGTTGTGAAAATCATTTTTAAAATTAAATGTCAAGATGATGAAATCAGGAAATAAATTTATTATGCTATTTGTATTTACTTTATTGTTTTTTGGTTGCAAAAAAACAAGTACAACAAATGTTACAAATACGCCGCCTACACTGGTGAGTACGCTTACGTTTAATCCGAGTGGAATTGTAGATTCGTTTTATTATGATTCACTGAACAGGATCTCCCGAAGCAAACAGATCGGGAATGCCGGTTATACTTCCTATGTCTACAAGGGTTCTGATTCTGTGATCGTGTATGCAGTTGCCAGTACTACTGACTCATCACGATCGACTACCTATAAAATAAATTCCGCAGGATTGGTTTCTGTCATTTATTATAATACAAGCAATTCATCATCTTCATACACTTATGATGCGAATGGTTACCCGTTATATGTGTTCACTACATCATCACTTGGTAGTGCAACAGATACATTTGTAATTTCATCGGGAAATATAAGTGAGCATCGTTCACAGGGTACGAATGTTTTTCTCAGCTTCACACAAAAGCAAACCTATACTTTTATTACAGATAAAACCAACAGCGTTAATAATGCATCGCGCGGAATGCCGTTCTTCGGTAAATCAAATACAAATCCTATAAGCACAGAAATATTTCATTCGGTTACTACTACCATTATTCCATTCCCTTCAACAAACACTGTTGATGAAACATACAGTTATACTTATGAATATAATTCTGCGGGAAGAGTGACAAAAATTACAAAGACAACAGGTTCTTCAGGTGCAGTAAACGCAGAGAGTTACACTTATTATTAATTTTCCGGTTCATCACCGAAAAACCAGAAATGTGTTTGCCCGTAATTTCTCACTTCGAGTAATTTGGGATGTTCTGTGAAATCGTGTCTCGGTGAAGTTTCTAAAATAAACCATCCATCTTCTTTTAATAAATTCTTTTCAAAGATGAGATTTGGTATATCATTAATATTTTCCAGTGCATACGGCGGACCAGCAAAAATAAGGTCGAATTTTTCACTGCAGTTTTTTATGAATTGTATCGCATCGCCCGTAACGATTTTGTGATTCGGGATCTTTACTTCTTCACTCATCTTCCTGATAAAACCAATGCTGATCTTGCTCATATCAACAGAAGTAATATCGGTACATCCGCGTGAAAATATTTCCATATCCAAACTGCCGGTACCGGCAAACAGATCTAAAAATTTTACTTCCGTAAAATCAAAAGTGTTGTTAAGAATATTGAAAAGCGCTTCTTTGGCAAAATCGGTGGTCGGTCGCGCAGGAATATTTTTTGGAGGATAAAATCTTTTTCCTCTTAAGCTTCCGCCGATTATTCTCATAAGAAATAATTTAATTTAAGCCTAAGCCCAAAAGGTTAATGTAGTAATGTAACGGAATGTCTTCAATGGAATACATAAAAGGCAATGTATTTTTTAACGTTCTGTCGATCTCGAAATTGCGGATATATCCATACGAAGTGGAATACATCGGCGATTTTTCTTCAATGAACCCATACAGGTAAGATGCAAACTCATTTAAGTCCAAACCGAGATGTTCATACGCAAGCCGCAAATAATATAAAAGATCTTCCTTTGCTTTTACAGGAAATTTGTTGTAGTAAAAATTAGTCGCATCCTTCTTATAACAAAGCGTCAGCTCTTCACCATATAAATTTGCTGCGAGATAATTTTTAAAAGAAAGCTTGCTGTTATAAAAACTCAGTAAACCAAAATCGCCGCAATAAAATTCAACATTCAGTAAATGGTTTTCAATAAAATTGATTGTCCGGTCAGGCAATGAATAATACACATAAAAAGAATCACTTAATTTATTTTTAAGATAAGTGATATTCTCATTATCAGAAAAACCCAGCAGTTGAAAAACCTCTCTTGCATTATCCGTTTTATCCGGTAAAACCGTAAATTCCGGCGAATAAATAGCCACCTTACTTGTTTTAAAAGGAAGGCTGAAAAGTTCTTTATGCAGCTTAAACCAGATCGCAATTGAATCCAATAATAAAAACTTCCCGGGAGATTGTCCCAGCACTTTCGCTTCAAACGCAACTACTTTATCAAGATCTTTATCAATAACCGCATAAGAAAAACAATAAGGATGAAGGTGAACCAGCAGTTCCAGGTTCTGAGATCGCTTTAATATGTCGAGAGAAGTGTTGATGGCTAAATTTACGCAATAATAGGTTTTTTATTTACATTTTAAAAACTACATTTTGCATTTTGGGTTATTGATTATACATTTGTTGCTTTCAGAAAGAGCTCAGAACTCTCTCTCCATATAAAATACTTACGAAATGAATTTACATGAATACCAGGGAAAGGAATTGCTGAAACAATTCGGCGTGAAAGTGCAGGAAGGCA
>JAQBNI010000053.1 GCA_028288625.1 Bacteroidota bacterium
CATCCATCTTAACATACTTCTGATACAACGTATACAAGATCACTAAAAAAGAAACAAAGGAAACCAGAAAACCCATATATGTAGACAGGCGAAGCGGAAAATTTGAAAATGCCGTGATGCCATCGAATGCAAACGAAAACATTCTTGAATAGGAATAATTTGTTTTTCCGCGATAACGCTCATCCCTCTTATATAAAATAAATGACTGGCTGAATCCCACCCATGCGATTTGTCCGCGCAGAAATTTATTTCTTTCCGGCATGGATAAAATAATATCTTTTATCTTTTTTGAAATGATGCGGAAGTCACCTGTATCCAACGGAATTTCCACTTCTGAAAACCGATTGATAAACTTGTAAAATAATTTTGCGGTGATGAGCTTATGCCACGACTCTCCTGCCCTTTCCTCCCTTTTTGCAAAAACAACATCATAGCCCAATAAAAATTTATCGTATAACTCTCCTATTAGTTCCGGAGGATCCTGGAGATCGCTGTCGATTATCACAATTGCATTTCCTTTTGCATGATCGAGCCCGGCAAATATCGCAGTCTGGTGTCCAAAGTTTTTACTGAAATCAATATATTTTACCTGCTGATTTTTTTCTGACAATCCCTTTATCAGGCTAATCGATTTATCCTTACTGCCGTCATTTACAAAGATCATCTCATAATTATTCGTAATTGCAGTTAATGCATTTAATAGTCTTTCATACAAAACAATAAGATTGCCTTCTTCATTAAAAACCGGGATCACGACTGAAATATCCATAGACAAATTTACGAATTAGGATTTACGAATTACGAATTATTTTATATTAGAATCAGGGTTCTGAAAGAGTATCATTGTAACCAGTCCGGAGGAATTTTGTTTTACTATTTTCCATTTTCGTAATGCATCGAGCTGATCGTCTGAAAAATCATTTCCCACATTAGAATATAATACATACGGGAGTGTATCTATTTTGCTGCCATTAATATTAACCATTCGCCTTTTATCATCTTCCATGTTCGATTGATAGCGGCTTACATTCATCGGAAACACTGTACCTGTTCGTTCTTTATCAAGTTTCATTTCATCCATAAAGGAATTAAACTCTTTATTAAGTGGAAAATAAAATTCATGTACCAGCGTGCAATCCCAGCCATTTGATATTTTCCCCGGATAGATCTGAAAGTTTCCGGATATCAATATAAAGCATGTCAATAATAAATATATTGTTCTTCTGCCTGATAAAAATTGGATAACGGGCAATAACATTAATACATACACAATTAAAAAATAACGATGATTGACAGGATTCGATAACTGCAAAAATAAAATACAAAATGTAATTGCAGGAATTAGCCATAGTAGGGTATACAAGTGTATTTTTTTCTGTTCCACAATATAAAATAAACTCAGAAATGATATGATCACCATTCCGAGATCGATAAAACAGCGGAAAATAGAAAAACTATTCTTAAAAAATCCTATGTTATTTACCATGCTTCGTTGATTACTCCATCCTTCGGATCTGCTGACGAAAAACCATCCCGTTTGAGAGTAGTGAAAAATATACCATCCGAATGCAATAACGATTGCGGGTAACAATAATAAATTCCACCTTATCCATTCTTTTCTTTTTCCATAAATCAAAAAGAAAATAGTGAGCGATAAAGAAAGAATACAAAATAACCCGCGAAGTGAAATTCCTGTCATTGCAATAGCAATGATCACAAATAGAAATCTCCTGTTTGTAAAAAAAGAAACTAAACCTGCAAGATATAAACTTAATAAAACAGCATCATAGCTCACAAGTGTATATTGCGTAATAACTGCCGGGATAGAAAAAAATAAAATTATGCCTGCCAATTGCTGCTTTCCGATAAAATTAAAATCCTGCATAATGCGGATAAATGAAATAATTCCGATTAAAACAAATGGCAACATGGAAAGATGTGCGGCAAATAAACTCCTTCCAAATAATTTATAAAACATGGTTACATACATATAAAACAATGGCGGATGTCCGGCGTCGAATTGCTGCGGGGTAATAAAATTATGAAACCCAGATTTATAAAAATGCTGTGTGATCGTAGAGGTTAACAGCGTATCCCAGAAGAATGGAAGATGCCATGAATAGATATTAATACCCAGCGCGAGAATAACCCCCAATACATACAGCCAGATATACTGATTTTTTTCCTGCACTTGCTTCTTTAAAACAAAAATAACCTTTTCAAATTAACCGGAGATCAAAAATATCCTACATTTGTTTATGCAGCTCACACTTGCAATATCTCCTTGTCCAAATGATACATTTATTTTTGATGCTTTATTGCACAATAAAGTAGATACGGAAGGAATCATATTTAATTTAGTTTTTGCGGATGTTGAACAGCTTAACGAAGCTGCATTTCAACAACAATATGATATCACGAAATTAAGCTATGCTGCATTTCCCCATGTTTCGGAGTATTATGCCTTGCTGCATTCGGGAAGCGCATTAGGAAATAACTGCGGACCACTTTTAATCGGAAGAAATATTTTATCAGATAATGAAATCACAGAGGCTAGCATCTGCATTCCCGGAAAATATACCACGGCAAATTTATTATTTTCATTGAGGTATCCTGATGCAAGGAATAAGACCTCAGTTTTATTTTCAGACATTGAAAACAAAATACTGGATGGAACATTTGATACAGGCGTGATCATTCATGAGAACCGTTTTACTTTTGAGCAAAAAGGATTAAAGAAAATTGTTGACCTGGGAGAATTCTGGGAACAAACTTATCACGCGCCGATCCCTTTAGGCGGCATTGCTATAAAACGAAGGATTGCCGGTGAATTGCAGACTGCTGTTGAACGTATCATTAAAAAGAGTATAGAATTTGCATTTGAAAATCCGCAATCATCCTCAGAATTTGTTCAGGAACATTCGCAGGAAATGAGCGAAGAAGTTTGCCGCCGGCATATTGAATTGTATGTAAATAAATACAGTGTTAAATTAGGAGATGAAGGAAAAGCCGCAGTAAACATGTTATATAAAATAGCAGCAGAAAAAAAGATCATACCGGCTATAAGCAAGCCTATATTTATTGAATGAAATTATTTACTTGCGAAATCCTTTAGCTTGTCTAAACGCTGGTGAATATTCAATATCCACTCTTTCTGTTTTATTTCATTTATGCTATGCTCCGATTCCCTGTCGTATTGATCTTCTTCCTTATCCCATTCACTTAAGATCTGTTTTCCCATGCCTTTTATCTTCGACAGATCTTTTACGCTTTTTATATTTTCCGTCAATTGTTTCCTGAATATGCGCGCGTAAAGCTCTGTAATATCGAAGTGCAATTGTTCATGCTGTAAAATATAAGAGGACTGATCGGACTTGCGACTCCAGGATAATTTAGGAAAATATTTCGCGGTAACATTCCAGCTGAATTCACTTCCCCGGGAAGAAAAAGAATACTCCACAGAAGAAGCAGTTAAGGCAGCTTCGCTTGTATTGGGAATATATTTCCCCTGGAAATCGCTCCAGGTTAACTTTCTGTTGGGACTCCAGGTCATGTATTCTTTATATCCATCTGAACCTGCAGGTGGCAAGGCGTTCGCGACGATGAGTGTAAAAAAGAAGATATTAAAAAGCAGTAAAATTTTCATTTGTAAGACTAATGCAAAAGTAATGCCAATATTTTATGAGGCTTGTTAACAAAGCTAAATAAGCTCAATCACAAGGAACTGCTTATTATACACATCAAAATTAGTGATCAAATCATCTATAAATTGCTGACCGTATTTTGCATAATAAGTAGAGAAATTATCTGTTCTTTCCTGCATGGAATTTTCAGGAAACAACAGATTTTTAATTTTTTCAATCTGGTTCAATTCCGTTTCATTTCTTTGCTTCAATGATTTTAAAATTCTTTTCTCTATCCCTTCAATACTCTGCAGACTTTTTTGCATCTCCGCTCCTACCGCCTGTATAAGACTCGCATCCACACTTTTTACAATGTCCTGCAATTTGCTAAATTCTGTTTCTATATTTTTCTTTAATCCGGACAGATCAATATCTTGTTCGGTATTCTTAGAGATAAAATCTTTTTTAAGCTGTTCAGTTTCTTTAAAAAAATCCATCACTGAAAATCCCATCTTTTCTATTTTTCTTGATAAATTTTCATTGACCAGCATAGCTGAATTGCGCAATAACAATTGCGGAAAATTTATTTCATAAAAATCAAAAACAGTTTTGAGCTGCAGCCAGTAACACAACTCTCCCGCGCCGCCGATATATGCGAGCGAAGGCAATATTTTTTGTTGGAATAAAGGACGGAGAATAACATTAGGTGAAAACCGTTCAGCATGTTTTTCCAGCTCAGCGATAATTTCTTCTACAGTAAAAGAAAGATCAGTATTTCGGATCTCATATTTTGAGCGGGACGTGTTATATTCTATTCTTTCCCTGCTGTTCCCTGATAAATAGAAGAGATTGATCTCTCGCGGAAATGCCTGCGCTTCGTGTCCTTTCAATACTAATTTTTCTACCTGTTCATTAACTAAACGGAAAGAATTCCTGTTCAGCAATTCATCCTTCATGATTCCAGAGAATTCATGCTTAAAATTTTTATCATTGCCATCAACAATAACCAATCCATATTCTCCAAATAATTCATTGACGAGAAACCGTGCGGCGGCTGAAAGCGTTGGCTGGGTATACGCTCTTTTAAAAATATTGATCAATGTTTTGCTGTATTCTCCATCACCTAAAATCTTTTCGAGGTCATCAATTAATGGTAAAAGAGACTCTGTCGAATAATCACCTGTTGCCCCACGCTGTTTATCCGTCCATTCAATTTTTTTATTGTAAAGATAAATGTGATTGATCTCCTCAAAATCGTGGTCTTCACTGCCCATCCAGTACACCGGTACAAAATTATTATTCTGATATTTCTCTCTGAGTTGTCTGCACGTACTTATCGTTTGAGCGATCTTATAAATGTAATACAGCGGTCCGCCGAAAATATTCAGCTGGTGTGCAGTGACGATACAAAAGGTAATTGAGTTTTCAAGCGCCTGGATGTTTTCGGAAACTTTATCCGGAATTGAAGAGAGCGATTGGTATTGTTTCTTGATGGTTTCAACTAACAGCTCGCGGTTAATATATTTATCCGCATCTACAGGAGTAAGCTGGATCTTATCCTGTATAACTTTCTCAATTTCATCAATACCCGTATCATATTTATAAAACTCTCTTACAGCGGAATGCTTGTCGAGATAGTCCATCATCAGCTTGCTGAACTGATGCGTTTCACTGAATGGAAAATTGGTTATTTTCATTTAAAATTGAAAACAATATAAGATTAATCCGTTTGAGAATATATTGTTTGCGCAAGAACTTCTCCGTAAAGATCAAAATCAGTAGCATCTATAATATTGACGTTACAAAAGTCACCGATCCTGCAATAATTTTTCTTTGCATCGATGAGTACTTCATTATCAACTTCAGGAGAATCGAATTCTGTGCGACCAACGAAATAGCCGCCTTCTTTGCGATCAATAAGCACTTTAAAAATCTTATCAATTTTTTCATCATTTTTTTTCAAAGAAATTTCCTGCTGTATCGCCATTAACCGGCTCGCCCTTTCTTCCTTAATGTCCTGTGGAATATCATCATCAAATTGATGTGCTGCCGTATCATCTTCATGTGAATATTGAAAAACACCCAAACGTTCAAATTCCATTTCTTTTACAAAATCGCAGAGGTCTTCAAAATCTTCTTCCGTTTCACCGGGAAACCCAACAAGCATTGTCGTTCTTATTGCAATGTCGGGAATTTTAGCACGAATATTTTGAATTAATTCTGCGGTTTCTTCCTTCGTGATCTGCCGCTGCATTCGCTTTAAAACATTATTGTTCGCATGCTGTAAAGGCAGGTCGAGATAATTACAAACTTTATCACAATTTTTGATCGCATCGATAATATCCAATGGAAATTTACTGGGATACGCATAATGCAGACGGATCCACTCAATGCCTTCCACTTCGTTCAGTTGATATAATAATTTTGAAAGTGCACGCTCTTTATAAATATCCAAACCGTAGTAAGTTAATTCCTGAGCGATCAGCATGATTTCCTTCACACCTTGTTTCGCAAGATTTTTTGCTTCCGCGATAATATCTTCTATTGTTTTAGAAATATGCTTCCCACGCATCAGCGGAATAGCGCAGAACGTACATGTACGATTGCAGCCTTCTGAAATTTTTAAATATGCATAGTGCTGAGGTGTAGTTAAAAATCGCTCTCCGATCAATTCATGCTTGTAATCTGCGTTTAATTTTTCAAGTAATTGCGGCAACTCCAGTGTACCGAAATATGCATCTACCTGGGGAATTTCCACTTCGAGGTCATCTTTATATCGTTGGGAAAGACAGCCTGTCACATATAATTTTTCTATTTTCCCTTTTTCTTTTTGATGCGCATATTCAAGTATTGTATTAATAGATTCTTCCTTTGCGCGATCAATAAAACCACAGGTATTCACAATAATAATATTTGCATCTTTTTTAGAAGACTGGTGTTCCACATCAAAATCATTATGCTTTAATTGGGCAACCAATACTTCAGAATCCACTAAATTCTTAGAGCAGCCAAGCGTGATGACATTGTATTTATCCTTTGTATGTGATTTAGTTTTCAATCTTATTTTTTAAACCCAATCTTCTTGCGCTCTTTTTGTGCGACTTCTATTTTGTCTTTATTTACCAAATAATCCAATGCCTGGTAAACATCTTTAAATTTCTTGTCGTGCTGCTTCAGCTTATCCGCAAGATCTTTATAGTTCAATGAATACTGCCTGATCTTTATAAACGTCCGCATGATCGCAATATTCACGGCAATTGCCTTTGGACTATTTAATATACCGCTCAGCATTGCAACGCCTTGTTCTGTAAAGGCATACGGCAAATATTTACTATGCCTGCCAGAACCGGTTTCTTTTAAGGTTACAAATTGCAACCTTAAAAAAGCGTATTCTTCCTTCGTTAACTGAAACCGAAAATCTTCCGGGAAACGAGAAATATTCCGCTTAACGGCTAAGTTGAGATTCTTCGTCATTACCTCGTACAGTTCTGCCAGATCGTAATCAAGCATCACTTTCATGCCTCTTAGCTCGTATATTTTATTATGAATAACCTGTAATTCCATTTGATTTCTATTTTACTATTGAGATACAGAAACCCGTCAAATTCCATAATTCTATTCAAATAAAGTTTCAATAAATGCCTGTCGGTTAAATACCTGTAACTGCTCCACTTTTTCTCCCAAGCCGATATACTTGATCGGAATCTTAAACTCATCCGCTATACTAAGTACAACGCCGCCTTTTGCAGTGCCGTCGAGTTTAGTTAAAGCCAGTGCTGTTACCTGCGTAGCAGCGGAAAACTGCCTCGCCTGTTCCATTGCATTTTGCCCTGTGCTTGCATCAAGTACCAGCAATACCTCATGTGGCGCATCGGGAATCACTTTGGACATCACTTTTTTTATTTTCGATAATTCATCCATGAGCCCCTGCTTGTTGTGCAAACGCCCGGCGGTGTCGAGGATAATCACATCCACACCTTTTGCCACGCCGGATTGAATAGTATCAAAAGCCACTGCAGCGGGATCGCTTCCCATGGATTGCTTCACAACGGGAACGCCAACACGCTCACTCCAGATCACTAATTGATCTATAGCTGCTGCACGGAAAGTATCTCCTGCGCCTAACAGTACATTTTTACCTGCTTTTTTGAATTGATATGCCAGTTTTCCGATCGTGGTTGTTTTACCAACGCCATTCACACCTACCACCATGATCACATAGGGCTTTTTACCTGTTTCATCCGTAAAACCTACAAGATCCCTGGTGTTATTTTCAGCCAGGATCTCTCCTATTTCATCTTTAATTATTTTATTTAATTCGCTTGTATTCAAATATTTATCTCTTGAAACACGCGCTTCCAGTCTGTCAATGATCTTTATTGTTGTGGGCAAACCTACGTCTGAGGAAATCAGGATAGATTCCAGTTCATCCAAGAATTCAATATCAACAGTAGATTTACCGGCAACTGCTTTTGATATCTTGGAGAAAAAACCCTGCTTGGTTTTTTCCAAACCTTCATTGAGTTGCTTTTCCTCTACCTGTATCTCTTCCGCAGTTTTTGTGCTTCCAAATATTTTATCGAAAATTCCCATGTATAAAAGATGAAATAATATTCAAATTAAACAAAAAAAGCCTCTCTTTAACACGAGAAGCTTTGTATTTAAAACATCAAATCTGTTACAGATCTTTCAATGTTTGTTGTAAGAGATCTTTGTGTACTACTTTTTCTCTGAACGAGTAAGCGCCTGATTTATCAGATCTAACAGCTTTGATGATCTTCACCATATTCTTGGATTCACCAACATTCTTACCGCGGTCAACTTTTGCGTTTTTCGATACTTTTGCCATGACGTATTATTTTATTTCTTTATGAACTGTTACTTTTTTCATGATCGGGTTGAATTTTTTCAATTCGATCCTTTCAGGTGTATTCTTCCTGTTTTTAGTAGTAATATAACGGGAAACGCCCGGCAAGCCGGATGTTTTATGCTCCGTGCACTCTAATATTACCTGTATCCTATTGCCTTTCTTCTTTGCCATTTTCTAAATTTTAAAAACCTAACTGGATTTCGCCTTTTTTCTCTAATTCCTTCAGGTAAGTATAAATACCTTTTTTATTGATCGTCCTGATCGTAGAAGTCGAAACCTTCAACTCGATCCAACGGTCTACTTCCGGAATGAAAAACGTTTTTTTCTGTAAATTCGGATAGAATTTCCTTTTCGTTTTTATATTCGAATGCGAAACGCTGTGTCCCGACATAGGACCTTTACCTGATAAATCACAAAACCTTGCCATAAATTCTATTTAAGAGGTGCAAAAATAGGAATATTTATTCGTAATTCCAAGCGAAAAATCCACAAATGTTAGTCATCTTGAAACAGTCATTAAAATAAGGGGTTCTAAGGAGATTTTCACCAGAATTTACTCAATATTAATTCTAATTTAATGGTGTTTGCGGGAGAAGGCTTTTCCAAATTAAATTCTATATTTGCACTCCAAATTCAATGGACCTGTAGCTTAATTGGATAGAGCATCTCACTACGGATGAGAAGGTTAGGGGTTCGACTCCCTTCAGGTTCACTGTTTTGGTTAAAACCTATAAGGTTTCCAAAACCTTATAGGTTTGTACTAGGAAACAATCAAACCGTCTCTCATCACCAGTTTTTTATCTGCTTTTTCTGCCAGCTGATCGTTGTGGGTGACGATAATAAAAGTCTGGTTAAATTCTTTTTTGAGATCGAAGAATAGCTGATGCAGCTCCTCGGAACGACTAGTGTCCAGGTTGCCTGTAGGTTCATCAGCGAGTACTACCAAGGGGTGATTCATCAATGCTCTTGCTACCGAAACACGCTGCTGCTCTCCACCGGAAAGCTCATTTGGCTTATGCTTCATCCGGTCTTTCAAACCCATAAAATCAAGTAACTCAACAGCACGCTTTCTTGCTTCCGTTTCACTCTTTTTCCCGATCAGTGCAGGAATACACACATTTTCCAATGCTGTAAATTCCGGCAATAAATGATGAAACTGGAAGACAAATCCTAAATGGCGGTTCCTGAAATCTGAAAGCTCATTGTCTTTCAATTTTGAAATATCCTGTCCGTTAATGGTAATCGCTCCCTGATCTGCCTTATCGAGCGTGCCAATAATGT
Source organism: Bacteroidota bacterium (assembly GCA_028288625.1). GTDB lineage: Bacteria > Bacteroidota > Bacteroidia > Chitinophagales > JADIYW01 > JADJSS01. The sequence goes on from JAQBNI010000053.1 coordinate 9,775, forward strand.
GCAACAGCGTGGATTTTCCTGCACCCGAAGGTCCGACAATACAAACCAACTCGCCCTTGCTGATCTCCAGAGAAACGCCTTTCAGCACACGCAGCTGGTCGTAGGATTTATGGATGTTTTGACAGGAAATCATTTGATCAGGCTGCAATTGGAGCAATATAACCATGCACGCTGGTTATAATCGGATTTTATTTTTTCTAATGTGGCATTCACGTCCTTACTTTCCACTTCAATACTTAAACGGAAAAGCGTATTGTTATAATCTGTGGTCATTTGTACTACATACCCCATAGTTTCCGCTTCCGCTTTAACTTTATTGGCATGCACATCATCAAAAAATGCACCAATAACAATATAAGATTTAGAGCTGATCTTTTGGGGTTGTACAATTTCAGGTTCTGCTTTATTCACAGGCTGTCCCACTGAAGCAACAGGCGTACTCGCCACAGGAACTGTAATAGCAGGAGCTTTCACTTTAGGAATAATGGTAATTGGCTCTATTACCTCTGCTTCTGTTGCAACAATTTGTTTATTTATTACAGGTTTTGAATTCTTTTCGAAAACCGGCAACAGCGAAGAATAGCTTTGATTTAATGTGCTTTGATGAATGTTCCAGGTTAACGTGGAAGTTAAAAATGCGATCGCCAGAACCGCAGCGATCCAATATGGAATGGTAGAAGTTCTTTGCGGAGTATCAATATGGATCAGTTCCGGATGCAAAGCACGCTGGTAATCTTCTTTAACGCTTTCCGCATTATCCTTCAACCGCTGAATTGGCGTTAATGACAAAGTTTGCAAACCAAAGCTTTTCAATAAATAATTTTTATTGAGGTATGGCTGAAATTGAATTTTTTCTTTGTCATCCGTTTCTAATCTTCCAAGATTTTTGAGAATGAGGCTTTTATTATTCAGCAATGTTTCATTACACTGTTTCGAAAATGCAAATACCTTTTCTTCTGCTTCTTTGTAAGTCAACGATAAACTTTCAGCAACCGCATTGATCAGCAAACCATCGTTGGATTGTAAGGAACGGTTGAAAGCAATCGTTTTAGTTGGAGGAAAAATTTTATGGTCGGATAATCTTATTTCTGCAGGACTATAATTTCCTATGAACGCGCCGAATTCCGGTAGGATGACGCAGTTGTTAGTGAGTAATAAATCCTGAATAACTTCCAGCATTAAAGCAAAGTTAATTTTTTTCGGGATTTTTCGTGAAAAAAGTAACTAACACATTAAAAGCTCAGTTTCACACCCGCAATTACCTGGTATCCATAGGTCGGGTAACGGTAAAAACGCTGCCATTTCTGTATGGCGAGATTGTTGAAATCTGCAAAAACTCCAATGTTCTTTGTAATATAATAAGTGGCTGATAAGTTGAGATCTATTAAACCATTCAGCGGAATATAGACCCGGGGATCACTAAATGGTTGATGATTTATTTGTAATGCTGTCACCTTATTTTGTCCGTAAATATCCAAATTGATATACAGCCTGTCCTTCCAGTTATAGAATGCTGATGCGCCTGCTTTTAAAGTTGGCAGGTATGAAAGTTCTTCGGGCAAACTTTTATTGTAAATAAAATAATCAAACCAGGCTTTTATTCCAAACATATTTCCCTTGTTATAGGAAAGGGAAAAGTGAGGGTTCCATGCTTTTATATTTACACTTCGCACATCAAAGGTGGCATCAGTTGGCTGAAGCGTTGAGTAAGTATTTGTAAAAAATTCTGCACTTGTTGTAGACACTAACTGGCTGAAACGCACATCATAACCAAATCCTTTAAACGTACCGCGAAAGCCTCCGAATGTACGCGTTTCATCAATTGTGTTATTATAATTTGAAGTTAACAAAAATGGATTTTCGAGGGAAAGATTATTCATGCTGTTGATCTTCACTTGTGTTTTCCACTCATTGTACATCACGAAATAATCCTTGTATATCTGCAACTGATTCACGATTTCCGGCAGTATATAAAAATGACGGTTCGTAATAATAATATTTGGTCCTGCCATTAGTTGCCATATTTTGAATTTTATTTTTCCGTATGGAATTGCCTGTACTGTAAAGTGATTCTGATTTCCTCCATGCACCGTATCATCCGTAAAAGAAGTATTGTTAATCATTAATCTTGCGCCGAATGTATAATGCTCTTTAATGGTATAACCGGATTCGGCGTTTACATTCACCGAAAATTCTTTCGGGTGATGAAACACATTTTTGTTAATAGCAGAATTGAAACCGATATCTACATTATAATAATAAGGTGCGTCCTTAATTCCTCTTATTTTAAAAGCTGCGCCAAAGCGGCTGTAATTCGTTTGCAAAGAATCTTTTGTAGAGATCACATCCGAATAACCATAAAAAAAATGGCGATCCATCCTGTAATATATCTCTGCTCCTACTGACGCGGCTTTCTTTATAAAAACTTCTCCGAAGCCGCGCAACTTAAGGTCTGTGTATTGTTGGTATCTGATCTTATTGCTTTTTGTGTATATGAAATCTGCATCAAGTCCCGCGCGGTATTTTGTCTGGACAGGATTTGTAATGATCAGCTGCACGAGCGGCGTCAAGGGGTAACCCATCCCGATCTTCGCATAAAAGAATTGATTCTTCTCCGCTTTTTGTGTTGCAGCTTTGATCGGTCTAATATCTTCCGGGCGATAATCTACCTTGCCTTTCACATCAGAAAATATATACGATTGCGCATCAGGTTTTGCTTTGACGAGAGTTGGTAAATTCGGTGCAAAAGGCACTTTATTTGAAGTGATCAATATTGGTTCGTATGCTTTGACAATATCCACTTCATCCAATCCCTGTAATGTATCTAATGGTCTTTGCGCTAATAGCGGGAAAGCTATCATGCAAAAACAAACAGGTAATATATTTTTTATATATCTCATTATTTTTTTCATTTTTAATTCTATTTGCTGCCTTCAAATTGCATTTGCTGACCGTTATCCTGTAATTTTAATTTAGAATTATCCATTTCGCTCTGCATAATGACTTCTAACTTTTTCTTAGCTTCCGCTTTCACATCATCATCTTCCGTGTAATTATCCAGCAAACTTTGCAGCGTTGCTTTTGCCTGAAGGAATTTTTTATCATCCGAATAAATGTCACTCAATAAAATAAATGTCTTTCCTAAATAATATTGATAAGACGGATACTTATCCAAATACTCGTTGCTTTCTTTCTCCGCCTGTTTTTTATTTCCTTTGAGGTAATAAATTTTAGCCGTCGTATATTTTGACTCTGCCGCCTGCTCGTTGTTTGCAGTCTTGGTGACGAATTCCAATTCTTTCAAAGCCTTGTCATAATCTTTGAGGTTGTATAAGCTCATACCTTTGTAATATGCCATTTCCGCTTTATAAAACTCGGGCAGCCCTGGCAATGCCGCAACCTTGGTTACATAATCCGAAGATTCCTGGTATTTATTCAGGAAGAAAGAAGTGCGCATTAAACCGATAAGAGATTCTCTTTTATTTTCATCCAGTGTTGCTACCGACTGCAGCTTAACATACAATTCGTAAGAACGTGCATAATTTCTCAGGTCGTAATAATTAATGTTAGCTGCACGCGCCAATGCCCTTTCCGTAAACCTGTTTTGCGATTGACCGAAAACATACTCGTACCCTTTTAAAGCATTAGTGAAATCCTGTTTAGTGAACAAACATTCCGCGCGGTAGAAATTCGCCTGCAATGCAAAAAAGCCGTTAGGGAATTTTTGCAGGTATTCTGTAAAACCTGCAAGCGCTTTATCCATATTTCCTTTAAAGAACTGGTTTTCCGCTGCGAGGTAAAGAATCGAATCAGCTTCTGATGCTGTAACTTTTGAGTTCGGGTATTTATTGGCATAAGTTATGTAACCGTTCGGATCCCCTTTGGCAATATAGATCTCCTTGATCGCCAACATCGCTTCGTTGGATGCCGGTGTGTTCGAATAATACTGCAGTACGCGCTGATACCAGTTCAGCGATTCGTCATAGCTATCACGGTTAAAATAGATCAACCCTAATTTTAAATAAGCTTCAGGGATCTGGTCTGAACGCGGGCTTTTTACAAACAGAGATTTGAAAGTTTCAATTGCCTCATCATTTTTATCCTGCGCCATATACGTATTTCCAACCTGCATGATCGCATCATCTGCAAATGCTGAATTCGGGAAACGCGCCACCAGCGATTTCATTCCCGCAATCTTATTGTTGTAATTCCCGTCAAGACCATCTATGATCGATCTTTGATATAAAGCATAATCAGCACCTAATGCATTTGCCTTGATTACTTCATCGTAATACTGAGAGGATAACTTGTATTCTTTTTGCATAAAGTAGCAATCCGCCAATCTTATCACAGCATCCGGGTAAACATTTTGGCGGTTCGTGATATTTGCATCATTTTTTAAAGCAGCCACAGCCTTATGAAAATAATTATCCGCATTGTTGTAATCCTTCTTCTTGAAATAATTATAACCCTGTAAATAATTTCCGGTGCCTGTATTTACTTTATCGGAATGTTCCGGGCTCACAGAAGATGACAACGGTAAAAATTTATTTAACAGAGATATGGATCTGTCATAATTTGCCTTTTGGTGCGCGATATCGGCTTTCCAGTAATAACACAGCGCTTCAATACTTTTTGAATTTGGATATTTAAGTGATTTGTCGAAAAATAATTCCGCCTGGTCAAATTTATAATCATTGTAATTTTCAACTCCACGATAATATGCCATTTTCTGATAAGCATCCAACAGCTTCTGTGATTTTGTCGGAAGATTATCTATGGTGGACATCGCTTCTTCATAATTGCGTGTCATCAGGAAAATATCTGCGAGCAATTCATTTGCTTCTATAAAGTATTTTGATTTTGGATAAGTCTGTATAAAATTTTTGAGCGATACCAGTGCATCATTTGTATATTCCAGTTCGTAGGATAATTTTCCGTATTGAAACCAGGATTCTTCCTGGATATTTTTATCAAAATTCATGCGCGCTGCCTGGAGAAATGCAGTACGTGCATTTGTCTTATCTCCTGTTTTCTGATAGCACTGTCCTAACAGAAACATTGCGTTTTGTCCCAAGGCGGTTTGTAACGGAGATAATTGTACGAGATTAGCGATCGCTTTATCACACATACCTTTTTGTGCCTGCACGTAACCTAATTCATAATAATCTTCCGGGGAAACCTTCGAAGCATTTTGTGTGTATTGCTCGAGATATATTAATGCTTTATCATAATTCTGCAATTCATAATACGATCTTCCGACCAAGTGAGCAAGATCGTTGCTATAACTGACATTCTGATTGAGCTTAGGCTCTGCATAATCCACAACTCCTTTGTAATCCTTATCGTTAAATTTGATGGCAGCAATATAATAAGGAACTACTTTTCCATATTTTTTAGAATTCTCAAGTACAAGAAAACTTTTAATTGCGGATTTATAATCCTTCAGGTAATAACTTGACAACCCACCGTAATAATATCCTTCTTCATTATAAGGATGTTTTTTATTCGCAGCGATCTGGTTGAAGTATCCACGCGCTACACTGAATTTCTTTAATGCGAAATTTGAAAATGCGCGCTTGAATTGAAACTCCGCTACATCCTTACCGCTTAAAGAGTTTTCATCTACTTTATCAAAATATTCGAGCGCACCTTTATAATCTGATGCAACATAGGCAAGATCTCCTAAATGAAAATATGCGTTGTTTGTTTTGGGATGACCTTTAAAATTATTTGCAAAATCCTGGAGATCTTTTCTTGCTTCCGGCGAACCGGTTTCTTTTTCACACAGCGCTTTATAAAAAACCGCATCTGCAAAAATCAGGTTTGATTTATCCAGCGTCTTATTTTCATAATTTTTTACAAACTCCTGAAGTAACGGATATGCCACAGCGTATTTCCCGAGATTGATCAGTTCTTCCGCTTCTTTATATTGTTTTAAAATATCAGTCTGCTTATAAGTAGCTTGTGAGAATGTAATTTGAAAAATACAAAAGGTAAGAATATAGTACGACGCGATCTTCCGCATATTTATTTTTTATTATTGATGGATAACGAATAAAGTCAACAATTATTCGAGTATAAAGTTGAAATAATTCCGGGTGTTAAAAAAAAGAAGGTTATGCACTTTTGTGGAGAGTGTTTTGCTGTCCACGGTCCACGGTCCACGGTCCACGGTCGACAGTCCACGGACTAGTAATTAGAATTCATTATACTCAATTCATCATTCAGCATTAAACAGTTACAATTATAAAACTTATCAGTGGTAAAGTTGAAGTGAAGCAGCTATTTTTTTAACCCAATTGCTTTTCCCTGCAACTTCCACTCCTTTTTTACGGGAACATCAAAGAATTTAAGCGCGGTGCATGCAATGTCCACGATATGCGGCTTTAGTATTTCACCCGCCTTTGTATCATCGCCATTCATGATCACAAAAACATTCCGGATATGTTTATTGAATATTCCAATCGCATGTCCACCCACCTGGTGGTGTATTCGACCGCCATGATCTGTGGAAATAATGACCAGCCAATCTTCCTTATATTTCTGCTTACGCTCGCGAAGTTTTAAAAAAATATCGTGTACATATTTATCCACCTGTGAAACCGCATCGGTATATTCTTTTCTTTTGGGAGAAAAACCATGTGCATGTCCATTATGATCAACATCATCAAAATGAATAAACATTGCATCCGGCATATTTGAAGACTGTAGCCATTCAACTGCTTTGTTCTTTACTCTTTCATCGCTGGGTTCTTCCTTTGTATAAGGTGCATAATCCGCATTGCCGTTCACAATGTATTTATTGATTTGCATCCAATGTGGAAACGACGCAGTTTGAAGGGTTGAATCTTTTTGTTCGAGGTATTTAAAAAAATGCGGATACTTTGCAATCTTGTTGTGCTTGAAATTATTTTTCCTGGCACATGTCTTGTTACAATGCACACCGGTTAGCATGCTTGTCCAGTTCGCAGCGCTCATGGTAAACCTTTCATTTTTCATCTTATAAGAATATGCGGTATTATTTAAATGAATGATGCTGTCCATTTCCGGAGCAAACTGCTTTGTAATTACATCTGCGCGGCAACCGTCAATTCCTATGATCAACAATTTCTTTGTTTGTGAAAAAGAGTAACTAAATAAAAAAATAAAAAAAATGGAAATTAATTTCTGCATGAGCCGAATTTATAATATATCAAACCTTAAAAATAAGTTATTGTTGTTAGAAATCTAACCATAAAAAAACCGGTGATCAATGCTCACCGGGATATATTTCACTTCACTCTAAAAGTTTTTTATTATTATTTTCCGGGACGAAGACCTCTTACTACTTTGCCTGCCTGCCACATTTCGGAATTGCGCAATTCAGTTAATTCAGCATCCAGCTTTTCGCGGTAATCCGGTTGTGAATTTGTATCGATAGAACGCTGTGCTTCTTCACCTGCCGCTACTTTTTTGTAAAGTTCTTCAAACACCGGAAGCACTGCTTCGCGGAAGGGACCTTTCCAATCTAATGCGCCTCGTTGTGCCGTTGTGGAACAATTGCCGTACATCCAATCCATACCATTTTCAGAAACTAATTTGATCAATGACTCTGTGAGTTCTTCTACCGTTTCATTAAATGCTTCCGACGGTGAATGACCATTCTTGCGCAGCACCTGGTATTGCGCTTCCATGATGCCTTCGAGTGCACCCATTAACACGCCACGCTCTCCTGTGAGATCTGAAAAAACTTCTTTTTCAAAAGTAGTTTCAAATAAATATCCAGAACCGATACCAATCCCTAAAGCAATAGTGCGGTTGTACGCTTTTCCTGTAGCATCCTGGAAGATGGCATAGGATGAATTTAATCCTTTTCCTTCCAAAAATAATCTTCTCAAAGATGTGCCGGAGCCTTTTGGCGCTGTTAAGATGACATCTACATCCGCGGGTGGAATAATTCCGGTTCTTTCTTTATAAGTGATCCCGAAACCATGAGAAAAATATAAAGCTTTTCCTGCGGTGAGATGTTTTTTCACAGTGGGCCACATTTCTATCTGCGCAGCATCTGATAATAAATACATGAGGATCGTTCCTTTTTGCAATGCTTCTTCCGGTTCGAATAAAGTTTTTCCCGGAACGAAACCATCTCTTTCCGCTTTATCCCAGGATTTAGAAGGCTTGCGTTGACCGACGATCACATTAAATCCATTATCGCGTAAATTCAATGCCTGTCCCGGTCCTTGTACGCCGTAGCCGATGATCGCGATCACTTCATCTTTTAAAACTTCTTTTGCTTTTGCGAGCGGAAACTCTTCACGTGTTACTACGTTTTCATCTGTTCCGCCAAAATTCATTACTGCCATACTTTTTAAAATTTTAAATGTTGAATGTTGAATGCTTAATGAGAGCTTATCAATTTAGCTTCAAAGATATCTATTTGCTTATTCATTTGCTTTAATAAATTTTCTGCTGCCCATTCTTCCGCATTGAATTCAATGGTAAACAAACCGTCATCCTCATCCACTTTTTTAAAAGAGAAATTTGTGACATCTATTCTTCTCCTGGAAAAAATAAGCATAAACCTTCCGATCATCACCGGCTGGTTGTGGGAAAGAAATTCGATCTTATAGTGTTTGTTCTGCATTTTATTAAACAGGCGATAAAAATAAAAACAATATAGTATAATCAAAAAGCATTTGCATTAATATAATATAATCTTTAGGCGAAGCTGTTATTCCTGTGGAATAACCTTCAATTCGCGGTTAATTCCGAGCTCATCCAGTCTGGCTTGTACATCCAGCCTTGCGTCTTTATTCAATTGCTTTTCCTTAGAGAAAACATCATAACCTTCAGGCGTAAAAATTGTTTTTTGAAAATGCATGATCGCCCATTGTTCCTGTTCATTATACGCTACAATTTCCCATTTGCTCTTAAATAATTTCAATAAGCCATTTCCTCTCCATATAAAAGCCGTGTTGAATTCATTTAACGGTTGATCTATCCCTTCGATATGTTTTAATTTTCCATCTTTAAAATATTGTACATCTCCGTGAAGTACCTGTGTGCTATCCTTTGTTTCTATGGTATAATTAAAAGTCGGATTTTTCTTATCTCCTTTTAACCACATCGGAAAAGTACTCTTGTTGATATACCATTTCCCGGCATATGAGTTAAGAGATAATTTTTGTTCGATGGGATGCTGTTGAGTCGAAGGCTTGAGAAAATACGAGATAAAAAAAACAATAATTATAAGCAGCGGAATAATGATGAAATATTTCTTCATGAATTGTTTTGATAAACGACAGGCTGAATATTATTCAGCAGGTTTTAAAATTACATCGCTGCAAGCCATACCACTGGGCACCATCGGGAATAAATTTTCTTCTTTTTCGCAAACTACTTCCAGCACATACGCGCCGAGATGCGCAAACATTTTATCCAACGCGGCACTGAGCTCTTCGCGTTTTTCAACTTTTGCAGCTTCTATTTTAAAGCCCTTTGAAATAGCTACAAAATCAGGATTTTTTAATTCAACATGAGAATATCTTTTTTCAAAAAACAATTGCTGCCACTGACGCACCATGCCTAAATAATTATTATTGAAGATGACGATTTTTACATTTAACTCCTGTTGCCAGATCGTACCTAATTCCTGCAACGTCATTTGAAAACATCCATCGCCGATGATCGCAACCACTGTCCTTGCTGGCGCTGCCATCTGCGCGCCTATCGCTGCAGGCAATGCAAAACCCATCGTACCTAAGCCTCCACTGGAAACCCAGGAGTTCGGCAGCTTGTAATGATAATAGCGCATAGCATACATCTGGTGCTGACCAACATCGGGAACAATGATCGCTTCGCCATTTGTTTTTTTATCGATCAGGTGCATGATCTCTCCCATTTTAATACCACCTTCTTTGGGATGAATCGCATCTTGTATCACAATTTCATCTTCCAGTTTATCTAATTCCCTGAAGCTTGAAATCCATTCATCGTGCCTGGTTTCATTTACCAGAGGTACTAATGCTTCCAATGCTTCTTTTGCATCTGCATGAATACCCACTTCCGTTTTCAATACTTTATCTATCTCAACAGCATCAATTTCTATATGAATGATCTTTGCCTGCTTTGCAAATTTTTTCACATCACCTGTTACCCTATCATCGAAACGCATTCCGATAGCAATCAGCACATCACATTCATTCATTTTTTTATTCACGGAATAATTTCCGTGCATGCCGGGCAAGCCAACATAATTTTCATGTTCCGGTGAAAATCCACCCAAGCCTTGCATTGTTGTTGTTACCGGTATTCCGGTCTTTTGTGAAAATATTTCCAGCTCTGTTCGCGCATCGGAAATTACAACACCTTGTCCTGAAATGATCAATGGTTTCTTAGCTGCATTAATGATCTCTGCTGCTTTACTGATCTTATCTTTTTCTATCACAGGTCTGGCATTGTAGCTTCGCACGCTGCCACACTTTGTGTAACCTTTCCATTCCATAAATTCAAACTGCGCATTCTTCGTAATATCTACAAGCACAGGTCCGGGCTTCCCGGTATTCGCAATATAAAATGCCTTTGCAATTATGTCGGGGATCTCTGCGGCGCGCGTCACCTGGTAGTTCCATTTCGTGATCGGCATACTAATGCCTACAACATCTGTTTCCTGGAATGCATCCGTGCCCAACAAATGGTGAGGCACTTGCCCTGTAATGCATACCATCGGCGTACTGTCCATAATGGCATCTGCAATACCGGTGATCAAATTTGTTGCTCCTGGACCGGACGTTGCAAAACACACAGCCGCTTTATTGCGGATGCGTGCCCAGCCTTCCGCAGCGTGCACCGCGCCCTGTTCGTGCCGCACCAATACGTGATGGATTTTTTCCTGGTAATGCCATAACGCATCATAGATCGGCATGATAGCGCCGCCGGGATAACCGAAGATCACTTCTATACCTTCTTCTACCAACGAACGGATAACGGCTTCTGATCCTGAGATCTGATTTTTATTTTCTTCTGACATCTCTTACTTACTACTTACAAAACTAACAAAATTGAGATTTTATTGAACATGCTCTAAGTAAAGCTTCCGATTAATAGTAATTTCTTAACAGCTTTGGACTTAAAACAGTTAGTACGACAACAATTGCAGGATCTCCAGCAGATCGCGGTTTACTTCTATATGGTGCTTTACAGCTTTTTCCAAAGGCGTTTGCGCCAGTTTATTGTGTCGCCACCCGAGCATCACATTATGGTTACCTTCTATCAGTGCATTCACTGCAGCAATACCAAGACGGCTGGCAAGTATCCGGTCGCCGGCTGTAGGATTTCCACCGCGCAAAAGATGTCCCAATACAAGAAAACGAATATCGTACTCCGGGTGCATCTCTTTAAATTTTTCAGAGATCTCTTTTACATGTCCGGCATCATCTCCTTCAGAAACGACGATAATGTAAGATTCTTTATGTGCGGACTGCTTCAACTTATCAGATACTGCTTGTAGATCTGTTTGTGTTTCCGGAATAAAAATATCTTCAGCGCCTGCGGCTATTCCGCTGCCGAGTGCAATGTAGCCCACATCTCTTCCCATCACTTCCACAAAAAACAAGCGTCCATGCGAAGTGGCAGTATCCCGCACTTTATCTATACATTCCATAGCCGTGTTAATAGCAGTGTCGTAACCGATTGTGCAATCTGTGCCGTAAAGATCATTGTCTATGGTGCCGGGTAAGCCAATAAAAGGAATTCCGTGTTCCGAGGTAAATGCCTGCGCGCCTTTAAATGTGCCATCGCCGCCAATGGCTATAATGCCATCTATATTGTGTTTTTTCACTTCCTCATAAGCTAGCTTCCTGCCTTCAGGTGTCATAAAACGCTCGCTCCTGCTTGACTTCAATATGGTGCCTCCGCGATGAATAATATTTCCAACTGAACGGGAATCCATTTCGATAAACTCTCCGTTAATCATTCCTTCATATCCATGCATGATCCCAAAAACTTTTAATCCTTTTTGTAAACCGGCACGGACAACTGCGCGAATGCAGGCATTCATGCCAGAGGCATCACCTCCTGAAGTAAAAACTGCGATATTTTTCATTCCTGCTATTTGCCCTTAAAATACAATTAAAAGCTAAAATAGTTTTTTTACCCAGTACATGCTGCCGCATTGTATGGATAAACTTTTATTTCTTTTGAAAGAGAATGAACCGGAAGGGAAACTGTATTTATGCCTTCAAATATTTTTATTTGTTTTGAGGAAGATATCTGCCGGTCTGAATGTAGCATTCAAAGCATATGCGCGATTTACCCCTATTCAATTTAATAATTATCAATGATAAAAAGTTCAGAAAATCAACTAATAATTCACCAGTTGTCTTATTTTTATTATTCACAATTAAAAAAAATAAAAATGGTAAAAGTAATTGTATCCCATGAAGTGAAAGATTTCGCAACATGGAAAAAAGCATTCGATGAATCGTCTGCAGACCGTGACCAGTCAGGCATGAACGCAACCGCTTACACTGCCACAGACAATCCGAACCACGTAACTGTTATCGGCGAATTCCCGAATGAAGAAGCAGTACACGGATTCATGAATAGCCCGGAATTGAAGGAAACTATGGAAAAAGCGGGCGTGGTAGGCAAACCGGATATAAGAATTCTAAAAGAAGCTTGATCTGTAGAGATTCCATCGCTTTAAGCGATGGAATCTCTATGCTAACTGTGGGCATTACTGGATTCGAACCAGTGACTTCTACCTTGTCGAGGTAGTGCTCTAAACCAACTGAACTAAATGCCCTTTAAAACTCATCGGTTACACATCCCTCACTTGCGGAGGAAACCGTTTTTGCATATTTGTACAAAACTCCGCTTGTTACTTTTAACGGCGGCGCTGTCCACTTATCTCTTCTCGTTTTTAATTCTTCATCGCTTATCAGAACATCGATCGTATTTTTAACAGCATCGATAAGGATGATATCTCCATCTTTTACCAGTGCGATATTTCCGCCGTTTTGAGCTTCCGGGGTAACATGCCCCACTACAAAGCCATGCGAGCCACCGCTGAACCTTCCATCAGTGATCAGCGCCACATCTTTTCCTAAACCTTCGCCGATCAACACTGCTGTCGGCTTCAGCATTTCCGGCATGCCAGGCGCACCTCGAGGTCCGATAAAACGGATCACCACCACATCTCCCGCTTTCACTTTCTTTTGCTGCATCGCATCTATGGATTGCTGTTCGGTATCAAAACATTTTGCTGGTCCTTCAAAGCGCTCTCCTTCTTTGCCGGTAATTTTCGCCACTGCGCCTTCGCTTGCGAGGTTACCAAATAAAATGCGAATATGACCGGTTTTTTTTATTGGATTATCCAAGGGATGAATAATATCCTGTCCGGCGTTCAGATCAGGTAAATCCTTTATATTTTCATTTATTGATTTACCGGTTACCGTCATACATTCTCCATGCAGCATACCTTCTCTCGCCATTAATTTCATCACTCCCGGCACACCTCCGATCTTGTGAAGATCTTCCATTACATATTTTCCGCTAGGACGAAAATCCGCCAGCATCGGCGTCGATTCGGATAATCTTATAAAATCATCCAGCGATAATTTTACGCCTACTGTTTTTGCCATTGCGATCAGGTGCATCACTGCATTCGTACTTCCGCCTAAAACAATCACCATTCTTATCGCATTTTCAAATGCTTTGAAGGTCATGATATCCGAAGGCTTTATATCCTCCTTAAGAAGATTTTTAATTGCACTTGCAGCTTCTTTCAATTCTCTCTTTTTATCATCACTTACCGCAGGATTTGTTGCTGAATAAGGTAAACTCATGCCTAGTGTTTCTATGGCGGACGCCATGGTATTTGCCGTGTACATTCCGCCGCATGCGCCTGCACCCGGACAAGCATTTTCTATTACGCCCTGGAAATCCTCATCTGAAATCGTACCGGCAAATTTCTTTCCGAGCGCTTCAAAAGCCGAAACTACATCCAATGTTTCTCCCTTATATTTTCCCGGCGCAATTGTGCCGCCATATATCATCAGTGAAGGTCGATTCAACCTTGCCATGCCCATGATCACTCCGGGCATATTTTTATCGCAGCCTGCAATGGAAATAATTCCATCATAAAACTGCGCGCCTGCATTTGTTTCAATGGAATCTGCAATTACTTCGCGTGAAACCAGTGAGTATCGCATTCCTGACGTCCCCATGGAAATTCCGTCGCTGACGCCTATGGTATAAAAATTCAAACCGATCAGATCTTCCTTATTGACCAAACCTTTTAATTGTGCAGCCAATGCGTTAAGGTGCATGTTGCAGGGATTTCCGTCCCATCCGGTGCTGGCAATCCCAACCTGGGCTTTTTTAAAGTCCTCCTTGCTCAATCCTGCAGCATGCAGCATCGCTTGTGCGGCAGGTTGCGTAGGGTCCTGAGTGATTGTTTTACTATATTTATTTAATTCCTCCATTTACACGAATTGATGTCCAAAATAATGAATCTTTATGAACTTCCTAAACGGAATACTTAACATTTCACATAATCAAGATTTGTGTATAAGTGAATTCGTTTTTATCAAATATTGATGTTAAATTTAAGTGAACTAAAAGAGAAAAATGTCTAATAGAAGAGTAGATATAGACTTGCACAAGTATTTTGTAGCTATTTTTTTAATGGTAATGATTGCGTTGTTTGTCATAGTTACATTTATGCAGTAGCGGTTCCCTAACCAATCTTAACGCTTGAAAGCCTTGCGCTTTCTCTGAATTTCGCTTATATTTAAGTAACATAATTAACCCTATGTCCAAAAGAGAAAAAATAAATCTGCATCAGTATTTCGTAGCTACCTATTATATTGTGATGATCACATTATTTCTGGTGGTAACATTTATACATTAGCATTTATGCTTTGGTGATCGTTTCTTGCTATTATATACGTATAAAGCAACATGGAAGCTGCTGTTCCTGCAGCAACGATCGCCGCCATTCTGTTGAGGGTGAAATTTGCAAACATAATTCCGGCAACAATAACAACGAGCAGCTTTATGACCTCAGCATAATCCGCCCATTTTTTATTTTCCAGCAATGAAATATTGATTGAAAAACTACACGCTATGAATATTGCAAGCGGAAGAAAGACCTTTAAATTTTTTGTCTCCTCATAATAATTCACCAATAAATATCCCGACGAAGCAGTGAACAGAAAATTGATGAAAATATAGAACTGCTTGATAACCGCCGGCTTTTTATGAATAGGTTTCTGCAATTGTTTTAGTATGTGGTATTCGCTTTCAATATCTGCCGGAATAAATGCGGGTTTACTGAAAACGATTTTCAGCTTATTCATTATTCCTTTTGTTTTGTTAGCCATTTTTAAAATGTGGAGATGATGATGCACATTTGCCCAAACCGGATTATCCGATTGCAACGGTACTTTTATACCATAATTCACGGCTTCAATTTCCGGTTCAAATGTGCCGAATATTCGGTCCCAAATGATCAGGAATGCTCCGTAATTTTTATCGATGTATTGCTCATTTTTTCCGTGATGCACACGATGATGCGAAGGTGTGGAAAATATCCATTCCAATACTCCAAGCTTATTTATAAAACGGGTATGAACAAAAAACTGCCAGATCAGACTGATCGTATAAGCCATGATGAACAGCTGCCATGGAATGCCGAAGAATGCCAGAGGCAGATAAAATATCCAGGTGTACAAGCTTTCAATAAATGATTGCCGCAATGCAACGCCATAATTGTATTCTTCCATAGAATGGTGCACGATATGTCCAGCCCACATAATATTCACCTCATGGGATAACCTGTGCAGCCAGTACTGGCAAAGATCTGCGATCACTAAAATAAATAACCAAATAAACAGTATAAAAAAATTAATACCGATAAACGGGAATGAAAAAGAAAATGTAAAAGGAAAATCAATTTTTATTTCATGCAGGTGCAATAACTTCTGAATAGAAAAATTTTGCTGCACGTAAATAAAACCAAGAAAGAAGATCAGCTTATTAAAAACATCGGATAACTGCTGCAGTAAAGCAATGGAAAAATTAGTAACTAAGGAATGAAACGAATAGTATTTTTTTTTCTTGTAGCGATCATAAAGAAATTCGAGAATATTCCCCGCAACAAAAGTAATCCCGACGATTATTCCCGCAGTCTGTACGTTCCTATCCATCATGATCTGCTCCGGATTCATCTTATTATTTTTCTATGCGAACAATTTCGTCATCCATATCGAGAATGTACATCCCATGCGCCGCGTCTTTCAATTTTAATTCATAATGCGTAATTCCAGCCATCACTACAACCTCATCCTTGTA
>JAQBNI010000079.1 GCA_028288625.1 Bacteroidota bacterium
TTCGGCTACTTGTTTTATGCGTCGCAGTTTGCCGCTATCGGTGCAGCGATGACAGATGACAGCGATGCGCAATCTTTTACATTCCCGATCACGATACCAATTATTATTTCGATGGTGCTGATGTCGGTGACATTGCAGCAGCCGTTTTCTTCAGCGGCATTCTGGGGCTCTATGCTGCCATTTTCTTCGCCAATTATTATGATCACACGGATACCCTTCCATGTTCCGTGGTGGCAGCAAATACTGTCTATGGCAATCCTGTTGGTTTCTTCGCTGCTGATGATATATGTTGCTGCAAAAATTTACCGCATCGGTATTTTGATACAGGGAAAGAAGATCTCTTTCAGAGAAATTGGGAAATGGGTTTTTTATTGATGGTATTGAGTAGTTAGTATTGCGTATTGCGATGTGAGATTTGAGAAATGATCGAAGAGATAACAGATGTTGAATTTAGTAGAATGCCTTCCCCCTTATCAAGGGGGATAAAAGGGGGACGAGTTGAATTGTTCAAATATCCAAATCCTGATTGAATTGATCCAACAACAATTTATGCACGTATTGAATCGTTATATTGTAGTAACACCGCAATAGAGCCATGAAAATAAGTCTGCTGTTATTATTCAGTGTATCACTTACAAATAATTTGTCAGCCCAGGTTTATTGTAAGAATGACCTGGTTGTTACAGCAGAAGAGATCCGTAATTATAAAACAGACTCCCTGTTTATTGCCGGTGATTATCAAAATAGTTTAGCATTAGCATTAGAGAATATAAAAGATCCTCATGATGAAGAAGCTGAAGATGTGTTTGCCAGGATCATCAGATCTTATGCAGGTTTAGGAAAAACAGATTCAGCACTAATTTGGACAGACAGTTTACTGACAAAGGTTCATCCCGGAATAGATTTCTATTTTTTTGGAGAGTTCAATCCTTTATTTCATACAAAAAAATTCAACGAATATTATAAGTCTGTTATAGATTCAATAAAAGAAAAATATCCGGCACTTAATGAAGAATATTATACGCAATTATTACAAATTAAGAATTCCGGCTGGATGTATTTAAAAATGAAAGCGGATTATAAAAAGTTATTATCTGTTTCATTTAAAGCGGCGGTAGATGATTTGTATAAACAAAGTATTATAAACAGCTTTTCAATTTTGGATAAAATGATCGCAAAATATGCATATCCAACAACAAAGAATGTGGGTTTAGAAGGTGTAGAAATATCATTTCTGTTAGTTGAACAATTAACTGCTATTAATAAAGAACAGGAGGAAAGCAGGTATAGCGCAATTTATGACGCTGCATTTAAAGCGGGAATAGTAAGCAATTTGAATTATGCGGAGAATGCGGATCACCATAATATAATTTCTAATTGCTCACAGGAATATGGAACACAATATTGGTATGATACTACTGAACGCAAGTATAACTTTTATCCCATTAGCGACGTAAACAATGTAGATGAAAGAAGAAAATTAATTGGATTGGAACCTATTGAAGCGAAGCGGATAGGTTTAGATAAAGTAGAAATGAAGGACGATGGGACACATTATTAATCTTAATTGGAGATAAAGTTAGTTCTATGAAATTTTTATTTTTCTCCTTATTCTCTTTGATAATACAAACTTCTTTTTCTAAAGACATTGTATACACTGCAAGAGATTACCGGCAGTTGAATATTGATACACTTTTTATTAATGGTGATTTTAGAAGAAGTTTAATAATGTCTTTTAATAGTTTGAAATTATACCCCGGTGATACAGATTATATTACAATACAAACTGAAGATGGAGATCTCAAACAATATACCGCCGGCATCCTGTATGGGAATATTATTCGGTGTTATGCTTATCTGAATCAACCCGATTCTGCATTTTTATGGATAGACAGTTTATTAAAAAATTATTTACCGGTCCCGGAATTTTTTTATGCGAAAGAATTTGAACCGTTGGTTTCTGACATACGGTATTATAAATACTATGAACCATCTTACAACACCATTAAGGAGTTGTACCCGCATATGGATAAATCTTTTTTTATAGAAGCAATGAGAGCATTCTATGAACCCGGGTTATACATATCTGAAATAGGATTTTATTCTCCCATACTTCCTCCATTATACAGGGATAAGTTATCCATTGTATTAAAGTATTTTAAGGACGATATGTTTTTCAAAATAGATTCATTGATAGAAAAATATGGCTATCCCGTTTTAACAGACTCATTAAAAGATAACAGCAAATACGATTTTTTCAAGTTGCCAAAGTCTCCTAAGATCAGGTTTGATGTACAGAATTTGTTGGAAGAGAATTTTAAAAATGGGCGCATAGATCCACAGGGATATGCCCGAAGTATAGACATCCAATTGATTTATTCAAATTGCCCGCAAAGATATGGAACTCAATATTGGAAGGATTCAACCACTAATACATATTACTTGTATCCGCTGGAAGATGAAAATAATATAGACAGAATAAGAGCTCAAATAGGATTATTTTCCATTCATGCACAAATCCATGACTTAGGTTTGGAAAAAATAGAATATAAAGACGATGGGAAAAAATATTAAATGCTTATTAAGCATCCGGAATTTCCGGCTCTACTAATTTTGCCAGTTTTTCTAATGACTCCTGCCATCCTAAATAACACATTTCTGCGGGGATTTGAACGGGAATATTTTCCTGGACAACTGTAATGTCAGTACCTACAGAAACTTTCTTAAGTGAAACCGAAGTAACCATTTCTCCGGGCAAATTCGGGTCGTCAAATTTATCTGTGTACTTTATAAATTCATTGGGTTTGATTTCCAGGTATTCTCCTCCAAATGAATGACCATTCCCCGTGGAAAAATTGATAAACGACATTTTGAAACTCCCTCCCACCCGTACATCCATTTCATGTACAACACATAAGTATCCGTAAGGAGGAAGCCAGCATGCCATAGCATTGGCTTCAGTAAATGCACGGTATACTTTTTCGGGTTTTGCTTTAAGGACTCTGTGTAATTTTACGCTGTTATCTGACATCTGATTTTTTTTAGTAGGTCAAATATAACACTCTGCATATTTTATGCAAGGTTGTTGTAGAATTTATTTGTATTGCGTAATTAGTATTGCGTATTTCGTACAACGTATGCGATGGGATAAGAAATGCGAGATAAGATTTTGTGAGAAGGGAATGAGAAATGTGGTGTTGAATTTAGTAGAATGTCTTCCCCTTATCAAGGGGATTGAGTAGGATGTGTAAAATACAAATGTTAGCACTCATTCAGAATCTTAGGCACAAGCACACAGTGCTAATTGCAATTCCGCATGCTCGCGCCAGTGGTGGTCAATACTATCTTACCGCCTCAGGAGCGTCCCGGAATTTTTTATGTTTGCCCGAAATTTTTCCGACCAATATGGTTAGCGGGAAGATAATACGCTTTACAAAGGAGGGAATTTCAGGCATATCAAATTCCGACCTATAGCGGCTCATTAAATAAGCACCGTCAAATTTGCTGGGTCCTTTTCCGTTGTTTTCTTTCGTCGACTTATAAATTTCTGTCAGGAAATATTCGATGTTATGAGCGGGTCTTACCCATCCCGTACAAATCAGCGGTTCCGTACCCGCATTCCAGAACCGATGCGCTTCGCCTGCTTCGAACGTCAAGGTTTGCCCTTCGCCAAAAAATTCTTGCCTTCCTCCGGGCAGCTGTATCCCTATCTTTCCTTTCACCACCGTCAGGCTTTCAGCCTGCTTAAAATGCACATGCATGGGTGGACCGGAGTTGGGCTGCACCAGGTTTTCCACTTCGAGGTATTCGCCGTTTTCATCGGTTACCCTTCGAAGGAACGTGAGGCGCTCGCCGCCGCCGTTTTCGATGGTATGAGGGTAGGTGTACTGCGCCATGATCGTTTTTTTGCAATAAATATAATGAAGAAATCAAAAATAAGAAATTTTTTGAGGGCGTGCCCCTCACAATCAAATCGCTTTCGCGAATTTGTTTGTTTCGGGTCGGGCTTTCCGCTTCAATCCTTGTCCCGAGCGAAGCGAGGGATCTCGCTGCAATTCCACAAGTATTTCCGCTGCAATCCCTCACGCGTATGCAAAAAATAAAGCGTAAGATTACTTTTCCGGTCAGAGACTGGTAGATTTATTACGTTACAATTTACTAATTCATCTCATCCCCGTTACTCCCCCTTGATAAGGGGGAAGGCATTCTACTAAATTCTACAGTTGATTATCTTGTGTACATAGTCCTGATTCCTGTTTCTCATCTCTCATATTTCTCTTCTCACATCGCAATACTCAATACGCTGTACTAACTACTCACTACAATCCCAGCTCCTTCATCTTTAACTCCCATTTCCACGCGCTCTCCATCGCATCTTCCAAAAAATATTTACATTCCCATTTCAATTCGGATGCAGCTTTTTTATTATCTGCAAACACAGCAACAACATCTCCCGCGCGTCTCGGTCCAATTTTATAATTTAATTTTATGCCCGTTACTTTTTCAAATGCGTGGATCACTTCCAAAACACTTACACCATTTCCGGTTCCTAAATTAAACACTTCGCAATTATTAGCATTTCTTTTTTCCGCGAGGTATTGCAGCGCGAGTGTATGTGCATGTGCTATGTCGCACACATGTATATAGTCGCGAATGCAACTGCCATCGCGCGTTGAATAATCATCTCCGAAAACTACAACCTGTTCTAATTTTCCAATAGCTGTTTGTGTAATATAGGGCACGAGGTTATTCGGCGTATCTATTGGTATCTCACCAATCTCCGCGGAAGGATGCGCGCCAATCGGGTTGAAGTAGCGCAGTAAAATACTTTGTGTGTCATTTGTTTTTTCATAATTGCGGATGATGTCTTCACCAATTTGTTTGGTATGTGCATATGGGCTTTCTGCATCTTTCACAGGTGTATTTTCGGTCACCGGTAGTTCATCTGCATTTCCATACACAGAGCACGAAGAAGAAAAAACAAAATTCGGAATGTTGAATGTTTTTACCGACATCAATATATTCAGTAACGAGTCAATATTATTCGCATAATACAGCAATGGTTTTTCAACAGATTCCGGAACTGATTTCAGTGCAGCAAAATGAATAACGCCGATGGCATCTTTATGCTCGTTAATTACGCGGAAAGTTTCATTCTTATCACATAAGTTGACGTGATAGAAAACAGGTTTCTTCCCGGTGATATTTTCAATTCCGGTTAATGCATATTCTTTTGAACGCGATAAATTGTCGAGACAGATCACTTCATAACCGTTTTGCATCAGGTCAACGATCGTGTGAGAACCAATATAACCTGTACCTCCCGTAACAATTACTTTTTGCATATTAATTTTTATATCCTGTGAAAAAAGAGATCATCTCGTTGATCATTCCATCCGCATACGTTTCATTTGTGAATGCTTTGGCGGTTTCCAAATGACCAAGCGGATGAATGACAAGTTTCCGGTTGTAATTTTTTTCAGTAATTTTTTTTGCATCATCTACTGTTGTCAGCCAATCCTGCTGTCCTGCAAAGATCAGCATTTTTGCATTAATACCTGAGATCGCATTTGAAAACCGCATGGAATCCTTTGGCAATTTTATACTTGTTTTTTTATAATCCTCTAATCTCTTTTTCATATCGGTTAAGCTTTTTACAAATCCATCGCCGATAACATAATCTGATCGTTCATCTTTAAAAGCAATTGCGGTAATAATACTTCCCATCGATCTGGCTAAAATAGCTGTTTTATTATCCGGGAAGATGCTTTTTGTTTTTCTCATCACACTTACAAGGTCTGTAACAAATTCCGAATAATATAAATAGGATGAATCGATTTTAAAATTGCTGCTTTCACCAAAACCCCTGTAATCAAAGGTAACAACATCAAATCCTTTTTTCTGTAAGCCTTCAGCCAGCAATAATTGAGACGACATATTTCCCGCGTCCCCGCCTGCAATAATTATCGTAATGTTTTTTTTAAAAGAATCTTCTGCTGTACGGAAGATCCACGTATTTAATTGCATGGCGTCCGGTGTGCCGATAAATGATCTTGAATATTTCAATCCAAGTGACTCCGGTAACGCAGCATATTTTCGGGAAGGATTTAAAGAAAAGACAGCAAGGCAGCTGGCGATCAGAATAAATCCAATGCTCTTTTTCACTTTAAGATTTTAAAATATCCAACAAATATTGTCCGTATCCACTTTTTAAAAGCGGCTGTGCAATATCACTCAATTCCTGTGCCGAAATAAATCCTTTCCGGTATGCTACTTCTTCAATACAGCCCACCTTTAAACCTTGTCGTTGCTCTATGACCTGCACAAACTGTGATGCCTGCATCAGCGAATCAAAAGTTCCGGTATCGAGCCATGCAGTGCCACGGTCCAGTATGCTCACTTTCAATTTGCCCTGTTGCAAATATTCTCTATTGATGTCAGTAATTTCATATTCTCCGCGTGGACTTGGTTTCAAATTTTCTGCAATGCGGATCACATCATTATCATAAAAATATAATCCAGGCACAGCGTAATTTGATTTTGGCTTTTCCGGTTTCTCTTCTATTGAAACCGCTTTAAAGTTTTTATCAAATTCGACAACGCCATATCTTTCCGGATCGGAAACATGATAAGCATAGATCATGCCGCCATCAGGATCATTATTTTTTGTCAATAAATCCATCAATCCGGATCCGTAAAAAATATTATCACCCAGGATCAGCGCAACTTTATCATTCCCGATAAATTCTTTCCCGATCACAAAGGCTTGTGCCAGTCCGTTCGGAACTTCCTGTACCGCATACTGAAAAGTACAGCCGTATTTTTTTCCATCACCCAATAATCTTTTAAAATGATCGATATCATGCGGCGTGGAAATGATCAATATTTCATTGATCGCAGCCTGCATCAAAACCGAAAGCGGGTAATAGATCATCGGCTTGTCATAAATCGGCATGATCTGTTTGCTGATCGCGTAAGTGATCGGGTAAAGTCGCGTTCCGGAGCCTCCGGCAAGAATAATTCCCTTCATTTATTTTATATTAGATTCTCTTGATTAAATACTTGATTGTTAATAATTATGCGTAAAAATACACACTAAAAAACGATAAAATTAACTATGTTTGGCAGTATAAAATTGGTGCATTGAATTATTTGCGTTAATTTTGAGTTAACACATTAAAAGTATTGAGATATGGCTGAAAAAATTTTTAAAGTCCTGGTTGTAGATGATGAGCCGGATATCCTTGAATTCCTAAGTTATAATTTAGAAAAAGAAGGCTTTTTAGTAGAGACTGCGGAAAACGGAAAACAAGCGCTGGAAAAGGCTAAAAAGAACCAACCTGATATCGTTCTTTTGGATGTAATGATGCCGGAGATGGATGGTATCGAGACTTGCCGAACGATGCGCGAAATGCCACAGTTTGAGCACACGATCATTGCATTTTTAACGGCGAGAACGGAAGATTATTCCCAGATCGCAGGTTTTGAAACAGGTGCAGATGATTATATCAGCAAACCGATCAAGCCACGGGTCTTGGTAAGTCGTTTGAAAGCTTTATTGAGAAGATATGAAGCGAAAGAATCAAAATCAACATTTCTCGACGTAGGAAATATCCAGATCGACAGGGAGCGTTACCTGATCATCTTTAATGGTAAAGAGATGGCTGTTCCACGCAAAGAATTTGAATTGATCTACCTGTTAGCTTCCAAGCCTGGAAAAGTATTTAAGAGAGATGAGATTCTGAATGAAATATGGGGAAGAGATATTATTGTGGGCGACAGAACTATAGATGTTCATATCCGCAAATTGCGCGAGAAATTAGGTGAGGAATTGATCAAAACGGTTAAAGGCATCGGGTACAAATTTGAAGAACAATGAGAAGAACACCTTCTCCGAATATAATTTCACTTTATAGCAGTCTGGCAGTAGCAATTTTTTCTACTGCCATTTTTTTGTCGATCAGTTTTATCTTTTTTTCGCGGATCAACATTATGGATTATGTCGTCTTTCCACTCACGATATTTTCCGTAACATTTTTTCTTTTCCGTTTTGTGCTGGTGCGCTTTATTTACAGCAAGATCAAGATCATTTATAAAACGATAGGTAAGCCTTTGAAATTTCAAACTGAAATGCGCGATGGAAGTAATAACGTAATGAAAACCGTTGAGCGCGATGTGGCGGAATGGGCGATCAACAAAAACAAGCAGATACGGGAGTTGAGAAAGATGGAACAATACCGGAAAGAGTTTGTAGGAAATGTATCGCATGAACTGAAGACGCCGATCTTTAATGCGCAGGGATATATTGAAACTGTACTGGAAAGCGATCTGACAGACCACAATTTTATTAAACAATATCTTGAAAAAGCAAACAGCAATATTGAAAGACTGGAGACGATTGTAAATGATCTTCTGGAAATATCAAAGTTTGAAACGGGAAGAATTCAATTGGAAAAAGAGCCTTTTGATCTCGTGAAATTATTCAAGAAAGTCATCTTTCAATATCAGCATATCGCGCAACAGGATGATGTAGCGATCACTATTCATAGCGAAGAGAATACAATATTTGTTTTCGCAGATCAGAAAAGAATTATGCAGGTACTGGAAAACCTGATCTCGAATTCCATTAAATATGGAAGGGAAGGAGGCAAGATCGATATTAATTTTTACGATCTCGATGAACAGTTCTTAGTAGAAATTGCCGACAACGGACCGGGCATCCGGGAAGAAGATATCACGCGGATATTTGAGCGCTTCTACAGGGCAGATAAAAGTCGCAGCAAGAAGGTTGGCGGCACTGGTTTAGGATTATCGATCGTAAAAAACATTATTGAAGCGCATGAGCAAACGATCAATGTCCGCAGTGAGATCGATAAAGGAACGACATTTAGCTTTACGCTGCAGAAATATATTCCGGAATAATTATACAGGATTGTGAGTCAAAAATCTTTGCCACAATCACATTCTTCTATTAAATTATTTTCATAATAATTTAAGTAATCCTTTACGTGAATTAATGTTGTTTCAAAATCAAAATTTAGGGCAGTTGTATAAAGATTAATATAAATATTGGGAGTTTCTTTATCATATGATTTCGTATGAATTATTTCATCTCTAAATTCCTTTAATTTTTTTATGCTGTCCCATTTTTGGCTATAATCCTGACAGAAAGATTTGTTTGTGATCTGTGGCACAACGTTTTTTATCTTTTCTTCAAAAGAGATTTCTTTTTGAATTTGATATTTGCTATAGGTTATAGTATGTTTATTTGATTCCTTTGAATATGTAAAATCTTTAGGAATTATATTATTTATAAATGCCTCAATGGAATTAAAAAGAAACGATGCGCTTATACTAACTAAAGTGTAGTAGCTATAAAATAAATTAAGCATTATATTGGCATTAGCATCTTTTGCTTGTTTGCCAAATTCTTCGGGACATATCTTTTCTAATTCTGAAAATAGCCTTTCGTTAGAAGATTTAATTTCTCTAATGTGTCGCCTTGCACATTCAAAATATATAACTATAGGATTAGCCTCTGGTATGATATAGTTTTTACCGTTTCTTTTATAAGGAAATGCTTGTATTAATTCATTCTCATTTGTTTGTATAAAAGCATAATGATTATCAAAGTCAGATTTAATTAAATTTGTCATTGCTTCTTCATTATAGGGTACCGACGAAATTATATCCACAACCTTCTGTCCTACATTTTGAGATCTAATAAATTTTTTCACTAAGTGTTTCATAAATCTATATTGTAAAATGAAGGTAAGTAATTGTAAGATTAAATATTGCCATTACTATTTAGCATATTTTTTTATAATTTCATCACAAGCTTTATCCAGCATTACATAAACAATAATAAAACATTTGTTGTCAAAATAAGGATCAGGAATGATTTTATTTACACAGGGATGAGTTTCATCCATGATCATTTTCAACTTGCTTTCTTCTTCTAT
>JAQBNI010000081.1 GCA_028288625.1 Bacteroidota bacterium
TATGACTGGACCGGGGATATAATGAATGATGCATGGGATCAGAAAAAAGCAATTTCAAAATTAAAAGTAAAAAAGAAAACACTAATCTGTGATGCCTTGCTCGATCAGGATATTTTTGCCGGAGTAGGAAATATTATTAAGAATGAAGTATTATATCGTGTGAAGGTTCATCCCGAAAGTGTTGTAGAGAAAATTCCTGCCGCTAAGATCAAAACCCTTGCGAAAGAATCACGCATTTATAGTTTTGAATTTTTAGAATGGAAAAAGCAATATGTTCTCCGTAAGCATTGGCTCGCACACACCAAGAAAACATGTGAGAGATGCAAGCTTCCATTGATAAAAAAATATACAGGCGTCAATAAACGCCGTAGTTTTTTTTGCACGAACTGTCAAAAGCTTTATAAGTAATGATCAACATTCGCACAGGATGCTCGGGGTTTTATAACAGGCACTGGAAAGGTGTATTTTATCCTGAAGGTATTCCGCAAAGTAAATGGTTTGAGCATTACTGCGAACATTTTCAGACGCTGGAATTAAATACTACATTTTATAAGTTCCCAACGCCTGAGCGCTTAAAGCCATGGTTCAAAAAAAGTCCCGATGATTTTCTAATCTCTGTAAAAGCGCCGCGACTCATCACGCATTTTAAAAAATTAAAAGATTGCGAACGGCTGTTGAACGATTTTTATACAGCTTGTGAAGCCGGATTGAAACATAAACTCTGCTGTACACTCTTCCAGCTGCCGCCGGGCATACCATACAGCGATGAAGTATTACAGCTGATCACAGAAGTGCTTTATCCGGATTTTAAGAACGTGGTTGAGTTCAGGCATGAAAGCTGGTGGAATAAAAAAGTATATAAAACCTTGGGTGAAAAAAACATTATTTTTTGCAGCGCCAGCCACCCGAAATTACCTGAGGAAGTTGTTGTAAATTCTTCGACTGCCTATGTGCGGCTTCACGGAACTCCCGACATGTTTTATTCAAACTATGAAACTGACAACTTAAAAAGCTTATATGATACGCTGAAGAAAAAGAAAAAATTGAAAGAGGCATTTGTGTATTTTAATAACACGGCAGGCATCGCAGGTATTCAGAATGCTTTGGAATTTAAAAAGTTTGGTAGCCGTCTGACTACTAAGATTGGGAATAGACTGGCAGGTGGTCAGTACGGCTAAAATATGAGTTCTCATATCACGCCGTCATTCTGAGCACCGTGAAAAATCTGTTCGATAACGGCTGGGATTAAAATGTTCTATTAGATGATAATGTTGAAGATAGTACAATGGAAGAAGCGCGGCATGGCAAAAACAGCGGAGCAATTGTTTTTGCCTTGTCTTTTTTGGTTACTTTTTTTGACTAAGAAAAAAAGTAACGAAACTCGAATTATTGCAAATGGGAAATAATGTAACCCGACCATAATAATACTAGGGAAGAAGAAATTAGAAGAGAAATAAATTTACAGCAGTTCATTCTCATCAACCTCGGAAGAAAGAGAAGGTGTAAATTGCTGCACCTCGGAGTGATCTGATGATTTAAAACCAACAGATTTTGCAAGACCCATGACAGACCGTACCAAACCGCTGATCATTTTCTGTATCTCATGCGCATTTTCCATAAATACGGTAGTATCATAATATTTGAGATCCCGCGTCAGCAGCAGTAAATAATAAACATCGTTCAACGCGGATTGTGCATCATTGTACAGCCTCACCTTATCCTGTTTATTGCGCTTTTGAAATCCTTCACAAATAGCGGCAGCAACTGCAGAAGAAGTGCGTTTTAATTGGTCAGCTAAAGAATGTTCTTGAGAAGGAAAGTCAGCTGTGATTTTATAAATATTCAATACCAGCTGGTGTGCTTTTTTCCAGACATTTAAATCGAGAAAGGTTTGTATTCTTTCTTCCATAATGTCAATTTACATGACAATTTATGCAAATAAAATAACAAATGCTAATTTATTGGTATATGTGTACAGAACACACCCCATTTTGAGCTACTTATATTAAAAAAAATGCTAATGAACTGTATTTTACACCTGGATTTAACATTATTTTGGAATTGAAAGGTGTATATTTGCAACATACTCAAACGTTCACTCGTTTAAATAGTATGAAACTCATGGAAAAAATACTGCACTTTATTGGCAATTTCCCAACTCTTTTATCAGGAGTTTATTCTCAGAAGGACATGGATAGTTCAAACCAAATGAAAGGACTTCCTTATACTGGTGGATATGCTGATGATAGAAATAATATGAGAAATGATGGTAGAAATATCTGCCAAGATATGAGTATATCTCTTGACGACTACAAGTCAAAGCGCTCATTTTAGTATCTAATGACCAAACACAAAAAGACTACTAAGCAAACTCAGGTTTCCAGACAGGGTGCCGTTGGTCATCAATTAGAGCGCACAGAAGAAATAGACGATAGTAGTTTACTCCCCGAAGCAGAAGAAATAGAAAGACTTAGTAATATCGATCCTGATATTATGAATTGGCTAAAGGCACGCGCAGAAAAAGAACAAGACTTTCGGCATACTTATAATACTGAAAGAGTTCGTGTTTTTGATAGCACAAGAAAGGGTGAATTTTGGCTTAATTTCTTTGGGCTATCTTTCGCCTATACCTTTCTCCTATTGATTGCAGGATTGTCTTTCCTGCTTATTTGTAAAGGCGAAATAATTACTGGAAGTATTTTTAGTGGCGGATTTGTTATAGCAATTATTGGTATCTTAATTACACGGAACACTAACAAACCCAAAGATCAATAGTATGCCTAAAAAAGAAAAAACTTCAATGGAAAAATTGACTGCTGGTTATGAGAAGTTCATAAAGGGAAAGAAATTAAATAAAGATGGTAAACAGTCGTTTGAGGAAGTAATAAAAAAAACTGTTACTAAGCAACAACAACCCGATTCAAAATAGTATCAAACATTTTATCCTGACTATTGCGGTGCATATCTAAACGCACATTCATCAACATATTTTTGCAAATGAGTTGTAGACACTTGTATATGAGTTCCTTTTTGATAGTTCTTTTCAATTGTGACCAAAAGCCTTCGAAAGTCATTTTTATAAAGTTATTTGACATTTATTCACCCGATGAGCTTTCAAAAGTTTTATGTATATCTCACAGATATATCAATAAGATTCAAGAACCACATCAAATTAAAGGGTTAAAAAATAGTGGTATAATTTAGAAGACAAAATAGCGGCAATTTAGCTATTTTTATATTTCCCCTTGTGTCTTGAATACATATATACCAACTTATTCTAATCTGTTTGTCCGCCAATCCGATCTTTTTTCGAAGTTTCCACTCTCAGAAACCCTGAAAGTATGATCTTTTTCATCGAATAATTTAGCTGCCACAACGGCTGCAAGCATAAGCTCTTCTTCATCTGCTTTTTCAGGATGAAAATACTTTTCTACAAAGCCTGTATCAAAATTTCCACTTACGAAAGCCGGGTGGTTCAGGACAAATGTTCCAAACGGCAATGTGGTTTTTACACCAACGATCTTATAATCTTCAATAGCTGATTTAAGTTTTTCAATTGCTTCCGTCCTGTCCTTTCCATGCGCTACAAGTTTAGCGATCATCGGATCATAATAGATCGGGATATCCATGCCTTGTTCAAATCCGTCATCAACACGAATGCCTTCACCTTTTGGTGTCTCGTATATTTCCAGCCTACCGATATCAGGTAAAAAAGTATTCTCCGGATCTTCCGCATACACACGAAGCTCAATTGCATGCCCTTTAATTTTCAAATCATTTTGCGTGAAAGATATTTTTTCACCACGCGCAATATTAATTTGCTCGCGTACAAGGTCGACACCTGTGATCATTTCCGTTACAGGATGTTCAACCTGCAAGCGAGTATTCATTTCCAAAAAATAAAATTCAAGTTTATCGTTCACAATAAACTCAACAGTGCCCGCACCGAGATAATTCACTGCTTGAGCTACCTTCACTGCGGCTTCGCCCATCTTCTTTCTCAGCTGCTGTGTTAATACAGCACTCGGCGCTTCTTCCACTACTTTCTGATGGCGGCGCTGAACCGAACAATCTCTTTCAAAAAGATAAACGATATTGCCGTGACTGTCGCCCAACACTTGTATTTCTATATGTTTCGGTGAAGTGACAAATTTTTCAATGAACACACTTCCGTCTCCAAATGCAGAAGTTGCTTCTGATATTGCCGACTTCATCTGCTGTTCAAATTCTTCCGTGTTATTTACGACGCGCATACCTTTTCCGCCGCCGCCTGCAGAAGCTTTTATTAAAACAGGGAAACCAATTTCATTAGCTAATTTTTTTGCCTTGCTGATGTCTGTAACCGGCTGATCAGTTCCAGGCACAAGCGGTACGTCGAATTTCGATACGGCTTGTTTTGCAGCCAGCTTACTGCCCATCACTTCAATGGCATTTACGGAAGGACCGATAAAAATAATTTTGTTTTGTTCGCACGCTTTCGCAAACACAGCATTCTCACTCAAAAAGCCATAACCCGGATGAACGCCGTCGACATGCAATTTTTTACACACATAGATGATCGTATCAATTTTTAAATAAGAATCCCTGGAGGGAGGTGGACCAACACAAACAGCTTCATCTGCAAAGCGCACATGCGGTGAGTTTCGGTCTGCTTCAGAATAAATAGCCACTGTAGCAATGCCCATTTGTTTACACGTGCGCATTACGCGCAATGCGATCTCCCCGCGATTTGCTATCAGAATTTTCTTCATCGAGCAAAGATAAAGTTTATCTTCTAATCAACCACTCTTACGATCTTTAAAAAGCGCTGGGAATAATATGCATCGGAAAGCTTTGAGATGGTCACACCCTTCGCTTTTCCGGAAGAACCATGGATAAAGGTGATATCATCACGGTTTTTATCTAAAATAATTCCAACATGCCCGCCTGTTTTTTGCGTAGCATCCGTACCGGTAAATACAATGACGTCTCCTTTTTGCGCATCATGTTCGTTTACCTGTTCGCCGTAATTCATATAATCCCGGGAAGAACGTGGCACCGGAACTTTGAAATGCTGAAATACATAATATACAAAACCGGAGCAATCGAGTCCGCCGTTTTTTGGATCTGCGGAAGCATATTTATAAGGCGTTCCCAGTTGCTGTTTTGCAAAATAAAGTAAACCGTCAATGTCGAAATTTCCCTTACGTGCCGGTGATGGTGTTTCTCTTTTCGTTTCCGTTCGCGCAACGGATTTATATTTCGTTTTGGTCGTGGTTTTTTTTGCACCGGTGCAACATGGAAAAAGCAATACGACGCTAAATAGTATAATAGGATGGATGATCTTCTTCGTTTTCATATAAAAGGTTTAGCTCAAATATTATTATGGGTAAAAATAGTTTAATTTTGCAGGCATGGCAGCCTATGAATTTCAACAGGATGGGTATATCCTCTCAACAGATAAAAATTTGTTGCAGGTGGAAATTATTCATTCTTTTTTATCACATAAATCTTATTGGGCAAAAGACGTACCAAAAAATATTGTAGAAAAAGGAATTTCAAATTCTTTGTGTTTCGGCGTTTATAAAGAAGATGTACAGGTTGGCTTCGCCCGTGTGATTTCCGACTATGCCACGTTTGCATATTTATGTGATGTTTTTATTTTGGAAGAGTATCGCGGAAAGGGGTTGTCGAAATGGTTAATGGAAAAAGTGATGCAGCACCCGGAGCTTCAGAATTTACGGCGCTTTATGCTGGGTACTCGCGATGCGCACGAGCTGTACAGGAAGTTTGGTTTCCGCGAACCGGATAATGCCTGCAATAACATGGAGATCCGGATACCTGATATTTACACACAAATGCAAATCAAGAATGCTCAGTAATATTTTTCGACTTGTAAAAAAAGAAGTTCAGCTGGAATGGCGGCAGAAAACTGCGCTCGGTACAATTTTTATTTATGTGATAGGAACAAGCTTTTTGATTTACCTCGTTTTCCAGGGAAATATTACCATACCCACATGGATCGCATTGTTCTGGATCATTGCATTATTTACAACAGTAAATGCAGTTTCCAAATCGTTTGTAAAAGATGCCAACGAACAATTTTATTATTTAAGGTCGATTGCAACGCCGCTGGAGATCATCTTTTCAAAAATTATTTATAATGCACTTTTAATAACCATACTTTCCCTGGTAATTTATCTGGTGATGATCTTATTCTTCAATGAAAATATAAATGATAAAATATTATTCCTGGTTACAATTATTTTAGGATCGATCGGCTTTTCAAATTTATTTACTTTATTATCTGCAATCACTGCGCGCACGCAAAATTTTGTGCTGCTTGCCATTTTAGGTTTTCCGATCATACTCCCTTTATTATTGTTAATTGTAAAGTTGAGCGGCTTATCTGATTTTGCCATTCAGCAAAAAGATATTTATTTAAGCCTTGGAGCAATAGGATTGTTAGATGTGATTACCCTCATTCTTTCAGTCATTTTGTTTCCGTATATTTGGCGCGATTAATTGAAGAGAAGTATGAAGAACTGGTGGAAATATGTTTGTGTGATCCTGTTGTTGTATACAATCGTGATGGGTTTTGCAGGACCTATTCCTCCATTGAATATTCTCGAGCAATCCATTCGCAATTTATATTTTCATGTTCCGATGTGGTTCAGCATGATGGCGTTGATGCTGGCATCTACTATATTCAGCATTCGCTATTTAAGCCGGCAAAAAATTGAAGATGACATCAAAGCTTCTGCATGCGCGCAGGTTGGATTTGTTTTCGGCATACTCGGAATTATTACAGGCTCATTATGGGCACGCGTAACATGGGGCGCGTGGTGGGTTTTCCAGGAAATAAAATTGAATGGAGCTGCAGCCGCATTATTAGTGTATGCTGCTTATTTTATTTTGCGCGGCTCTTTTGATGATGAAGAAAAGAAAGCGCGCTTTTCAGCAGTGTACTCCATTTTTGCATTTGTGATGTTTATGGTCCTGATCAATGTGATCCCACGCATCAGTAATTCATCCCTGCATCCCGGCAATGGCGGAAATCCGGGCTTCAACAGCTACGATCTCGACAGCAACCTGCGTATGGTATTTTATCCCGCAGTGATGGGCTGGATATTATTATCTGCATGGATCACATCACTGATTATAAGGATGCAAAAAATATTCAGAAAAATTCATCAGCTGGATATAGAATAATTATTATCGATATAAATTACAGACATGTCTAAAAAATCTGCTTTTTTAATTCTACTTTTCGCGTGCTTTTATAAAATGCTGGATGCAAAAACAACTACAGTTGCAGATAAACTCATGGAACAAAATAAATTATATGCTGTTATTGCAGTACTGGCAGTAATTATGCTGGGTATTTTCATCTTCCTGTTTTATCTCGAGAGAAAAATAAAAAAGCTGGAAGAAGAAGTAAAAAATTAATTATGGATGACATTAAATTTTTTCAGAACGTACAAACCTACGTCGACCAGGCAGCAAGCTTCACACAATTTCCTAAAGGATTAATAGATCAGATCAAGGCATGCAATGCTGTTTACCAGATCAACTTTCCTGTAAAAATTGGGAATGATATCCAGGTGATAGAAGCATATCGTGTGCAGCATAGTCACCATAAATTGCCAACGAAGGGCGGTATCCGTTACAGCGATATGGTGAACCAGGATGAAGTAATGGCACTCGCTGCATTGATGACCTATAAATGTTCCGTGGTGGATGTTCCGTTCGGCGGTGCAAAGGGGGGAATTAAGATCAACCCGAAAAATTACACGGAAGAACAACTCGAAAAAATTACGCGTCGTTATACTTTTGAATTAATTAAGAAAGGATTTATCGGGCCGTCGCAGGATGTGCCTGCTCCCGATTATGGAACAGGCGAACGCGAAATGAGCTGGATCGTTGATACTTATATTCAGTTCAATCCAACACAGATCGATGCTGCCGGATGCGTTACCGGAAAACCGATCTCACAAGGCGGTGTACAAGGCAGAACGGAAGCTACAGGAAGAGGTGTTTATTATGGTTTAAAGCAAGCCTGCAGTCATGCAGACGATATGAAAAAAATAGGCTTGTCAACAGGCATCGAAGGAAAAAAAGTGATCGTGCAGGGCTTTGGAAATGTGGGCTATCATACCGCGCGGGTGATGGCAGAAAATGGCGCGATCATTGTTGGTATTGCTGAATATGAAGGGGGTTTGTATAATGCGAAAGGAATTGATATTGAAGATCTGAAAACCTTTCAGTTACAGAATAATACGATCCGGAATTATCCGAAAGCGAAATTTGTAAAACAGTCGAATGTGCTGATGGAACACGAGTGCGATATTCTTGTGCCTGCAGCTTTGGAAAACCAGATCACAAAAGAAAATGCACCGCGCATAAAAGCAAAAATAATCGGTGAGGGTGCAAATGGTCCGATCACACCGGATGCTGAACAAATCCTTTTAAAAAACGGATCCCTTATCGTAGCAGATTTATACTTAAATGCGGGTGGTGTTACGGTTTCTTATTTTGAGTGGCTGAAAAATTTATCGCACGTAAGCTTCGGCAGGCTTGATCATCGCTTCCAGGAATTTTCATTTAATTCTTTGATGAATATGATCGAAAGAAATACAGGAAGAAAAATATCCGATCAGGACCGTAAGATCGTTCATGGAGCAAGTGAACTAGACCTTGTTCGTTCAGGTTTGGAAGACACGATGATCAATGCTTATGAAAATATCCATGAAATATGGAAACAGCATAAAAGCAAAAAAATGAGTTTCAGGACTGCCGCATATGTAAATGCTCTGAATAAGATCGGCGCTGCCTACATGGAATTGGGCGTATTCCCTTAATTAGGTTGCAGTTATCCACAAGTATGAATAGAATACAGGTGTCCCACGCCTTTCATTTCCCTAATTTTACTTTGCTAAGCTCTATAATACACAAATAGAGGATTTCTGGTATTAAAATTAGTAACATGAAAAAGATGAAATTATTCGTTTTAGCAATAGTATGCTTCAGCGCACCCTTATTTTCCAAAACCGATGGAATAGCAATAACCAAGCCGCAATTCCCAGGTGGCGACAAAGCTCTCGTCGATTATTTAAGCAATTCGGTTAAATATCCCGAGGAAGCGCAAAAACAAAGATGGGAAGGAAAAACACTGGTGGCTTTCAGTGTAAATGAAGACGGAACGATCACAAATGCAAGAGTATTAAAATCTTCCTGGATGATACTGGATAACGAAGCTTTGCGCGTAGTAAAAAATATGCCTAAATGGATTCCCGCAACAGAAAATGGAATGAACAAAAAAGAAATGGTAGTTTTGCCTATAATGTTTGACCTGACGAGAAAGAATATACAATACTAGGAATACCATTGAAAACAAAAGAAGATATAGTACAAAACTGGCTGCCAAGGTACACAGGAAAAAATTTAAGTGATTTCGGAGAATACATTTTACTCACGAATTTTTCAAAATACGTTCAGCTTTTTGCCGAATGGAATAATGTGGAAGTGATCGGTGCAGATAAACCGATGCCAAGTGCTACTGCAAATAATATTACCATTATAAATTTCGGAATGGGAAGTGCGTTAGCAGCTACCATGATGGATTTGTTGTCGGCGATAACCCCCAAAGCAGCATTATTTCTCGGGAAATGCGGTGGATTGAAAAGAAAGAATGAATTAGGAGATTTTATTTTGCCCATTGCAGCCATTCGAGGCGAAGGAACGTCTAATGATTACTTTCCTGCGGAAGTGCCTGCGCTGCCGTCCTTCGCTTTGCAAAAAGCAATTTCAACGACCATCCGCGAGCACAATCAGGATTACTGGACGGGAACGGTATATACCACGAACCGCCGTGTATGGGAACATGACGAAGAATTTAAAGAATACCTGAGGAAGATCCGAGTTATGGCAATAGATATGGAAACTGCAACATTATTTTCCGTGGCTTTTGCAAATTCGATTCCTGTCGGCGCGTTGCTGCTGGTATCAGATCAGCCGATGATACCGGAAGGCGTTAAAACAGAGGAAAGCGATAAGAAAGTGACAACGAGTTATGTGGAATCCCACCTCCGCATCGGCATCGATTCTTTAAAACAATTGATGAACAGGAGCAGCACCATTAAGCATCTCCGTTTTGAAGATTAATTTATGAAGCAGATCATTTTATTTATTTTCCTGTTTATTTCCGCTATGCAAATGCGCGCAACCGAATTACACACCGGAAATATTATTCTTACTTTTCCTTGTCTCGCAAAAGGTCCCGAAAAAAGCGGCGATACGGAAGTTTACAGCGGACACACTACGCAGATCGATTTTCAATTGCAGAGTTTTAAGAATGAAGAGAAAAATGATTCCGCAGCGATCAGCAGATCTTATGAAGAATTTATAAGATCATATATTGAAAAAAATAAAGCTACGCTGATTAAAAAAGAGAACAGAAAGGTCAATAAAAAAAATGTAAAATATTTTTCGTGTACGTTTGTAAAAGATAAGACAGAATATTTATCAGAATCAATAGTATATACGGAAGACATTAAAACCTATCATCTCAATTCCATAAAGAAGAACGATCACATTAAGCTTGCGGATATAGAGATATTCTTCAACAGCTTTATCATCACTAAATAATTTCTTTCTTCATCAGGAAGAAACCAGCCGGTAGCAATACACAAACTAATACACAAACCCAGAAAATTCCATCCAGTTTTTTTACATGCTGCATTCCGTAATACAAGTGTGTAACGAAAGGAAAAATACTCATCAATAAATATATCGCGCTTCTTTTTTTATTTTTTGAAAACATCATTGCCCAGCAAATTCCATAAGTTGCAAAATAAATAGCATGCCACCATAATGGTTTGTGATCAGGATGGATTACATAATAAATATGAATTCCGATAGCTATCGAGAAAAAAAGAGAAAATATAAATTGAAGAAATAGTTTCATTATTCAGCAGCGTGCTTTGATGAATTACGCATGGCTTTGTTCAGCGCAATACTGTTGTTCAATTCAAACCCGAACAGCAAAACCAATGCGTTCAGGTAGATCAGCAGCATGAGCACGATCATAATTCCCAATGAGCCGTACAAGCGGTTGAAATTATTTAAATAGGAAGTATAAAATTTAAAAATGATCGACATAGAAATAGAAAATAACGTTGCAAATGTCGCTCCTGCAGAAAAATATCTGTATCTCTGTTTTACGGAAGGACCATAATAATAGACTAACGCAATGATATTGAAAAAGCTGAATAAGATCAGCAGGGTTTTCAGCATACGTAAAATATAAAATGTAATTTGGCTTTTTGTGTGCATCATTTTCAGCATCAGCACTAAAAATTCTTTTCCTTTTACGATTAGCAACAGTGCAATAATGATCTGTAAGCTTATCAAAAGCAGGATACGGATTGCAGTGACACGTTTTTGCCAGAAGCTTCTTGATTTAAACGTGTCATTCATTTTATCAAATGTTTTCATCATAGAGTTTACACCGTTTGATGCAACAAATAATGCCAGGAAAAAGTTAATGGAAACAAGCCCCCCGCGCTGCACACTTACAATATCCTGTATGGTAGCCTTTAAAATTAAAAATGCGCCCAATGGTAAAATATCTTTCAACGCTTTCATCACAGTCTGGTCAAAATGCTTAATAGGTATGTAAGGAATTAATGAAAAGAAAAAAATGATACTCGGAAATAACGCAAGGATAAAATAAAAAGAGATCGATGAGGCGCGGATCGAAAGATCGTCTTTTTTTACTTCTTCCCGGAAACGGAGGATGACATCATAGATCGGAATGCCTTCAAATCCCGGAAGCGTCATCTCCTTAAGCCTGTCCTGGAAGCGCTCCGAGCGAATGAGCCGTTGGTATTTATTTTTTTGATGTTGAATGGACACGTGTTCAATGCTACTGCGGTAATAATTATGGCGCTTAAATCTTATGGATACCTTTGCCGGCTTTATCCTTTGCCTTTCTTTCTTCTTTTATTTTTTTAAACTCCTCGGCAAAGAATGGTTTTAAATGATCCAGTACAATTTCCGGGATATGACATCTTCTTAAAGAATCTTTTTTTACATAGACGAATGTAGTTTCGCAACTGGTGAGCAACTGCTCATGCTGGTTATAGATCTCGCTGATAAAAACGATCTTTTTTTCGGGCCAGTCGCGGATAATGGTTTTAATATCCATCAATTCATCATACCGGGCAGGTCTGAAAAATTTTACATTCATCTCCACAACCGGCATGGCAAAACCAAGCTCTTCAAGTTTTGTGTACGAGAAGTCGTGCTTACGCATAGCTTCCGTCCTTCCGATTTCAAAAAATTTGGCATAATGCCCGTGATATACAATGCCTAACGGATCACAATCGTGATAACGTACGCGCAGTTGTATGGTTTCTTCGAACATTAATGGATATTGTGTTGATTTAATGCTTTTTGGTAACGCCGTGCATTCTCAAGGTGCTGTTCCCATGTTGCCGCAAAAACGCTATAACCGGAAAAATCGTCTCTGGCACAAAAATACATATAATTATGATTTTGGGCATCTAAAGTTTTGTCGATGCTCTTTAATTCCGGCAGGCATATTGGTCCTGGAGGCAAGCCCCTGTTAATGTAGGTATTATAAGGTGATTGTATCTTCAGATCGTTCTTGTAGATCCTGTGTTTTTGTCCCATTTCATTTAGTGCAAAAACTACGGTCGGATCCGCCTGCAATGGCATTCCTCTTTTGAGGCGGTTCAGGTATACGCCAGCAATCACCGGGTATTCTGAATACTGGTTGGATTCCTTCTGTATAATGGATGCCAGGATGGTAATTTCAGCAGGGGACAAGCCGTGCGATTGCGCTTTCGCTTTCCGGGCTGCCGTCCAGAAACGGTCGTATTCTTTGAGCATACGATTAATAAACTGCCCTGCTGACGTATTCCAGTAAAATTCGTAAGTATTCGCCAGGAATATGGTGGGAAAGCTTTCTTCAGTGAGATGCAGCGAGTCTAAAACATGCTGATCATTGAATTCATTGAGCAGATCTTCCTTAGTGGCTTCCAGCTTTGATGACACTTTTTCTATCAATTCCGACTTGTTCTGTATATTATTAAAAGTGATCTTCACCGGATCCTGCCTTCCTGAGCGAAGTTTTCTGATTAAGTATAAATTCCCTGAATTATTTGGAATAAGATACCTGCCTGGTAATATATGCTGCCTGTAATGGAATGTTTTAGCTAAGAAAGTGAAGGTCGACCTGTTCTTAAGGATATGCTCTCTTTTTAAGGTGGAGCTCACACTATCGTAGTTCGAACCTGTATGAATGTATAAAACCCGGCTTTTCGAAAGCGGGTCATTGTTTATATTATCTGCAAAAAGGAAAAAATAGAAGAGGAGAAGAAGAGAAATGGTGAAGAGAAACAATAAAAATGAATATGGCGAGAATTTTTTTTCCATTTGGTTACATTAAAATCATTTGAAAATGAATGGATTATAAATGCAATATAAGAAATGTGATTCCAAATGTAAAAAAAAGTTAAACAACCACTTGCGGAATACAAGAAATTGTTTAACTTTGTGATAGGGTTTTTATGTTTCTAGACTTTAGGGTCTTTCGGGTTTTGTGCAATGCAAAACCCGATTTTTTTTATACCTTATATAAAATAAAATACAAAAGATCTTCCGTAAATTTTTTAATTGAATATTTTTAGTGAAAAAATAGTTAGTTCGATTTTTAAGTGATCAATGTTAGTTTAGTTCCCTGTGGTAAACGTTCTTACTTTTTACCTACTACAAATATGCATTGAATAATGCCAATAACCTTTACGTATTTAATTACTCTGTGACTTAACAAAAATTGAAGTCTTTACAAAATTTAATTGATAATTAGTAAGTTATGTTTGTTATTTGTATAGTTTAGTGACCATGCCATATTAGGCGCT
Organism: Bacteroidota bacterium; assembly: GCA_028288625.1. Taxonomy (GTDB): domain Bacteria; phylum Bacteroidota; class Bacteroidia; order Chitinophagales; family JADIYW01; genus JADJSS01. Next base: position 13,926 of record JAQBNI010000081.1, read on the forward strand.
ATAGTTATCGTGACTATTGTCAACAATTGATAGAAAATCAATGCGTAATGATAAAAAAGGCTTGTTCAAGATCAATGATTTTGCCTATTTAGCATAAGCTTCCACTGCAAGGCAGGTACAAATCAAATTTCTATCGCCGTAGGTATTATCAATTTTAGCCACTCCAGGCCAGAATTTGGCTTGTTTAACATACTCTAAAGGAAATGCAGCCTTTTCCCTTGTATAGGAATGCGCCCAACTATCTGAAATTACCTCTGTCATAATGTGCGGCGCATTAATGATCGGGTTATCCTGAGTCGTTGTAACGCCGTTAGCAATATCAGAGATCTCTTTCCTGATCTCTATCAGCGCATCACAGAATTTATCCAGTTCTTCCTTGTTTTCGCTTTCCGTGGGCTCTATCATTAACGTTCCGGGCACAGGGAAAGCTACAGTAGGCGCGTGGTAGCCATAGTCCATAAGGCGCTTCGCCACATCAACCGCGTCAATACCGGTATCTTTTTTAAACGGACGAAGATCCATAATAAATTCATGCGCCACTCTTCCATTTTTTGCCGTATAAAGTATCGGATAATATTTCTCCAATCGCGCTTTCAGGTAATTTGCATTTAAGATGGCATACTTGGTTGCATTTGTAATGCCTTCACTGCCCAGCATTTTGTTGTATCCGTAAGAGATCAGTAAAATAGACGCACTTCCGAATGGAGCCGCTGAAATAGCCGGTATGGCGTTTTTACCGCCGGTTTTAATTAATGGGTTCGAAGGTAAAAACGGGGCGAGTTCCGCCGTACAGCAGATCGGTCCCATTCCGGGTCCGCCGCCGCCGTGAGGAATTGCAAATGTTTTATGAAGATTGATATGGTTTACATCTGCCCCAATGGAAGACGGAGAAGTAAGTCCTACCTGTGCATTCATATTTGCGCCGTCCATGTACACTTTTCCTCCATGCTCGTGGATGGTCTCACAAATTTCTACTATGGAAGATTCGAATACGCCATGCGTAGAAGGATACGTAACCATCAGGCAGGACAATTTTTCGCTGTATTGGGTAGCTTTCGCCCGAAGATCGGCAACATCGATATTTCCCAACTCGTCACATTTCACTAAAACAATATCCATGCCTGCCATCGCAGCGCTTGCCGGGTTTGTACCATGCGCAGAAGTAGGAATTAACGCAACATTTCTTTGTGTATCTCCTCGCGAATAATGATACGCACGTATCACCATTAAGCCTGCGTATTCGCCTTGCGCGCCGGAATTCGGCTGCAGAGAAGTAGCGGCAAATCCCGAAATATCTGCGAGCTGTTCTTCCAGTTCTGTAATGATCTCGCGATATCCTGCAGTCTGATCTTCCGGCTGGAACGGATGCATTTGTGAAAATTCTGCCCAGCTCAAAGGAATTAATTCCGAAGTTGCATTTAGTTTCATCGTACAGCTTCCCAGCGGGATCATGGAAAATGCAAGCGACAGATCTTTTGCTTCCAATCGTTTGATATATCTCAGCATTTCCGTTTCCGAATGATGTGTATTGAAAACTTCATGCGTTAAAAATTCGCTCGTGCGCAGTAAATTTTCCGGTATCTGCATCGCAGGATCTTCCAGGTAAGTGGAGGAATATTTTGCAGCTAATACTTTTGAAAATATTTCTGCGATCTTTTCTACATCTTCTTTGAAAGTTGTTTCATCCAAAGTGATCTGCACACTTCCATCTTCATGATACCGGAAATTGTAACTCTCTTTTTCTGCAAGTTGTTTTATTTCCGCAGATTTATTTTTTACATCGATCTTTAATGTGTCGAAGAAAAAAGAATTCCTGTTCAGGAAGCCCAGCTTTTTCAACTCGTTTGCGAGTGCAACCGTTTTGTTGTGTACATTTAAAGCGATATTTTTTATGCCTTCTTTTCCGTGATACACTGCATACATGCTTGCCATAATTGCCAGCAATGCCTGCGCTGTGCAAATATTAGAAGTTGCTTTTTCTCTCTTGATATGCTGCTCGCGTGTTTGCAAAGCCATGCGCAATGCGCGGTTGCCGTGCTTGTCAACAGATACGCCAATCAGGCGACCCGGAATAAGTCTTACGAATTCATCCTTACACGCAAAAAATGCGGCGTGAGGTCCGCCAAATCCCATAGGAACGCCAAAGCGCTGCGAATTTCCCACTGCAATATCTGCGCCTAATTCTCCTGGAGGAGTCAGTAATGCAAGACTCAAAATATCACAAGCTAAAACAGAATAAATTTCTTTTTGCTTACATGCTTCGATCACGTTTTTATAATCTTCCACAGAGCCATTTGAATTCGGGTATTGAAGAACGATCGCAAAATATTCTTCCGTCGGAATAAAATTTTTATAATCTTCTACAACCACATCAATATTTAATGGCAATGCTCTTCCTTTTATAACATCAATGGTTTGAGGGAAAGTATTTTTATCAATAAATATTTTATTGGCGTGCGGTTTTCCTTTTGATCTATTTCTCACATCAAAAAAAACATGCATCGCTTCAGCAGCAGCGGTCCCTTCATCCAGCAAAGAAGCATTCGCTACCGGCAATCCTGTAAGATCTGCGATCATCGTCTGGTAATTTAATAATGCTTCCAGCCTTCCCTGTGAAATTTCTGCCTGGTAAGGTGTGTATTGCGTATACCATCCCGGGTTTTCAAAAATATTGCGTTGGATAACGCCTGGCGTAATGGTGCCGTTATATCCCAGCCCGATATAATTTTTACATACTTTATTTTTCTTCGCCTTTTCTTTCAGGGTCTGCAAATATTCATATTCTGTCTGAGGTGCACCGATCGTCAATTCGTGTTTTAAGCGAATATTTTCAGGTACGGTTTCGTTGATCAAATCATCCAGTGTAGCAACGCCGACCGTTTGCAACATCGCAGGTAAATCAGCGTCCGCCGGACCGATATGTCGTTCTTGAAATTCGTTCTTCATCTATTAAAAGCTTGGTTTTAGAATGCGTAAATATACGACAGTTAGCAACGATTTCCATTTTAAGAAATTGTATGTTGAAAACTGTTTTGGAGTGTTGATTGGAAAGAGCTGCCAATTCAGAATATTTTAGAAAGAATAATATTAAGCACTTCTACGAGAATAAGAACGATAATGATCCATTCCAGCACGCTGCTTTTACGGTGGTGCATAATATCTTTAAACAACCCGAGATTTTCTTTGATGATCTGCAGTTCTTCATGAATGCTGCGGTACCTGCTTTGAAGGTCGAAAGTTTTTTTAAGACCCGTATCAATGCGGTTCAGGCTTTCATCTTCCCAGGTACTTTCGGGTGAATCGAAGATGTATAAATTTTCCCTGATCCTGTTCATCAGGTTTAATGTTTTCCCGATAAAGCGTTTGAGGTTTTTGCCGGACATATTCAGGTTTCCCGTAATCTCCAGGTGCGAAGTATGAAGATTTGTTTCCTCGAGCAATACATTGGTTTGCTGCGAATAGTAGTCGAGCGCTACAGATTGCGATACATTCAGCATGATCAACCTTAAGGTTTCTTTATCAGCTCTTACAATTTCAATTTTATTATAGCCGATCTTATTTTCGGTAGCATTCGTATCGATATCAAATTCTTCCCGCAATTTATATTCAAAAAAGTTTTTGCAATAAGGCGATATCAGTTTTATAAACCCGGAGATCTTAATGTCGTCATGGTTTAAAAAACAAACAACACCGTATTTAAAAACATAAATAAATTTTTCTGCATCTACTTTGTAAAATAATTCTTCCGAATCTGAAAAGAGCAGCTCCGCAGTAAAGACAGACTTGAATGCTTTTATATCAATACTGTCTGAAATTTGTAACGATAATACTTTGTACATGATTTAGATTTTCTGGCACCCAGTATACTATAATAAATATAAAAACAGCCGGAATGTTCAGATATCGTTTGAGCGCGTTAACCGCGGGAAGAATATCCCGTTGTAAGAACTTATAATTTAAATTATCTTAGCCGGATGGATCAACTTCCAGATGTGCAAATCATCACGCTTCACAAAGTTCCCGTTTCTAAAAAGATCGCTTTTGCATTAGGGCAAACCGGCTGGTGCCTGGCTTCCTTTGGGGTAACGCAATGCCTTATCTTTTTTTATGCTGCTCCGGAAAACGGCGAACGACTTTTCGGACAGTATATGCCTCAAGGTTCCGTAGGAAGAATTTTTACATATGTCGGGTTAATTGCATTTCTCGGCATTTTTTTATGGGCATTTCTCGATCCGCTTACTGCAAATATTTCCGAACGTGTTAAAGCAAAATACGGAACAAGAAAATTGCTGCTTGCAATATCAATTGTTCCGGCGGCAATTTTTTCTGTGCTGATTTTTTCTCCTGTTGTTCCGCATGCCAGCAATTTAAATATTGTGTGGCTGTTGTTTTGTATTGTGAGTTTGTATTTTTTTATCTCGCTTTATACTACTTCTTACAACGCATGGATAAATGAATTAAGTACAGATGATGATGATAGATTGCAACTGGTGATGATCATGTCGATCACTTATGCGATTGGCATTGGACTGGGTTATGGTGTATATTCTACGATGTCGCTGCTGCAGCATAAATATGGAAGCGAGCAGGCATTTAAATTCGTGATTTTGCTGTTCGGAATTTTGTCTACCGTGTTTATGCTCATTCCGGTTTTATTTGTAAATGATAAAGATAAAGTGGCGGATGAACCTGCGGAGAATGTACCGCTTAGTGAAATGCTTCGTCATGTTTTTGCGAATCCGAATTTTAAAGTTTTTGCTTTTGTGGAAATGCTGTATTGGTTTCCGAATACGATCCTCACGATCGCACTTCCTTATTTTGTTACGATCTTGCTGCAAATTGATAAAGCTTATGCATCTTATATTTTGTATGCCGCGGGATTGGGTTCTTTTTTATTGTATGGATTAATCGGGAAATGGGTAAAAAAATACGGTAAAAGAAAATTGATATTGATTGCATTTGTGCTGACGATGGTTTCTTTTTCCTTCACTGCAACACTGGGATTATTTCCCATAAATATTTATATCGTAGTTGCCATTTTTGTTTTGTTGAATGCTGTCCCGGTTGCAATATTCAGCATACTTCCAATGGATATTGTCGGCGAAATTGCACAAAAAGATGGTGAAAAGACAGGCGTGTATAAGAACGCTGCATTTTATGGTATGAAATCTTTTATGATGAAGATCGGCGTTTCCGTAACCAACCTTGTTTTTCCCTCTTTATTGCTTTTGGGAAATACGCCGCAACACAGCATAGGGGTGAGAAGTGTAGCAATTGCTTGCGTGTTGATAAGTGTGGTGGGGTTTTTTGTGATGAGGAAGTACAGGGATTATGGAGTCGTAAGTCGTAAGTCATAAGTATGAGTAAATTAGTCCATAGTCGATGGTTCATAGTCGATGGTGAATTTCATTTTCTTACGACTTACAACTTATGACTTACGACTCATTCTCATGATCTCATCAAATTCTTTCTTCGTAATATCCATTACAGATAGTCTTCCGAGTTTTACCAGTTTCATTTCTGCAAGTTTCGGATTTGCTTTTATATCAATTAAATAAACAGGATGTTTGAGCTTTTCTTTCGGTGCAACATCCACGCATACCCACTGTTCTTCGTTTGTTGTCGGATCCTGGTAGGCTTCTTTCACGATCTCAATAATTCCTATAACAGCTTTGTCTGTATTGCTGTGATAAAAAAAAGCGAGGTCGCCTTTTTTCATCGCGCGTAAATTATTTCTCGCTGTATAATTCCGCACACCATCCCAGTGTTCTCTTCCTTTTTTCACCAGATCATCGTATGAAAAAACATCCGGCTCAGATTTCATCAACCAATAGTTCATGGGGAAAGTTATAAGTGATTTATTAAATGTTATTGGGAATAAAAATAGTGAAAATAGTGGTAAGTCGTAAGTTGTAAGTCATAAGTCGTAAGTCATACATAGAACTTTGACAATTCTTCCAAATAATTTATAGCCGATAACTTTTAACTAATTTCTATTTTCAATTTTTTTTCTAAATTCTTCACGAATGGATCTCACATCCACTTTTTGGTTAACCAACACTCCATTCATCGCAATTAATTTAAAGTAATATACATCATCGGTATACACGGCGGAATCGAATTCAAATTTCGTAGTGTGCATACCCGCAGGCACTTTTTTCCGGTTGAATAATTCTCTCACCAGGATCCCGTTTTTGTCAAACATCGCGATCTGCACATCCTGCGGCTTGCTGAAATTATATTCGAAATTACCGCCCACCTTTTCTTTCGGCGGCTCATAATAATTATAACGGTAATCTTTTTTCAGCACAAATGTTTTTCCCGTTAACGCTGCCATAAATTTCCGAAGGTCATTTTCTTCTGTTGTATCCGCTGAATAAATTGAATTCAGATCGTCATTGTTCATCAGGCTCCAGACTGCATATTGCGCAGCAGTCGTCTGGTATTTTTTCTCCGAAATAAAATCCGCAAGCTTCCTTAGTTTTTCATTGTTTACAGGTTTGAAAGTATATACGGTTTCATCATCGCCGCTTCTGTCCTGTTGTTCCGTACACATGCCTTTAAACGCAACCGTTTTTTTCTGATGTGGCTGTAATGTAATTATTGCCGATCCCGTAACCACGATGTTTTGCCGTGTACTGTCAGCAGGAATAAACATGTCGCCATCTTCCACAGTTAATTCCAGCGGGTCGCTGCCGGTGTTTGTAAACTCCGCGATCACAGGTTCTAAATAATGCGTGCTGGCGCCGTTTCCGTGAATGTAACAACTGATCTTTTTATTTTTTATGGCTTCATTCAATTTTATTGCGGATGACCGTCCTTCTTTTGGAATGCTACAAAAAAATAAGAAAGCTAAAGCGTACAGATATTTGGAGATCATCATATTTAAACAATTTTTAATTAAACGGAAAATGCCCTGACATGGTATAAATATTCAGGAATATTTTTATAGCTTTATAATTCCTTAAGATGAAAAAGCTAATATTTTTATTTGCTGTCGTTTTTTCAATAAACGTACAAGCACAAAATGCCTGTAATCACGTTACATCACCGCATTTGCGATTGGTGGGAGACAGCTGGATGCAGTTTCCCGCAATTTACCAGGCTTATGATTCAGCGCTTGCCAAGTATGGCTTTGCAGATTATTATTCACTAAGCGACGGTACTACGCTGATCAGCATGACAGCCGAATCATGGTGGCAGGTGGACATCACACGGAATGCACTGCGATCTGCATTGAATACAGATTACAATAAACCCATTGAAATAGTAATGGTATCGCTTGGCGGAAATGATGTTGCCTTTAAGATCAGTGCCGGTGATTCGCTAAATGTCCTGGATGATGATTTATACAGAGCGAAATTATTTATGGACAGTATTTTTGATTTCATTCATCAGACACATCCGAATGCCCAGATCATCTGGCAGTGTTACGACTATCCGAATTTTAATGATCCTTGTCTGGATTTTCCGTGGGATCCATATTGCGACCTGTGGGACCGTCACGGAAACGCTACACCTTACCAGATCAATCGTTTCATGAATTATCTAACGGATTACAATGACTCAGTGACGCAGGCATATAACAAACCATACATGCATTTTTTCAACAATTTAGGATTGATGCAATGGCATTACGGACAAACCGCACCTTTGCGGTATCCGCCTTATGGTTCTTATCCTCCGCGTTCTGTTCCGTTTCCACGAGGACGACTCGATTATCCATCACCGCATGAAGCAATGGGATTGGGCGGCGTAGATACTTATCATTTAGGTCCGGGCAGTTTTACAGTGCTTGCGGATTTTTACCTTAGAAAATATATCAGTAACTATTTAAGAAAGGAGAGAGATACAACCGCACATTCACAGGGTGCCGATAAAGATGGCTGGGTGACATCGGGTAACCAAACGGGTACAGGAGAAATACAGCTCGGAAAAAGTTCTGCTACAATTACAAAAGGGATCATTTCTTTTAATACTGATTTTATCCCGGATGATAAAAGGATCAAACGTGCATCGTTATTTATAAAGAATAAAACGATTGATAAAAAATATCCGTTGAGCGAAGTGTTTCCAAATTTCTTTAAACTGGATATTGTAAAAGGTGCATTTGGAAATGATGCGGTAGAGGCTTCTGATTTCTCCGCGCCTGCATCCGCATATGATGTTGCGTGTGTTGCGGGAAATTTAAGAGGTAATGAATACACATTAAGGTTTGATCTGAAAGAAGATGCACTTCAATACATCAATAAAACGGGCACGACACAATTCCGCTTAGAAATGTCGGATGAAAATTTCATACGGTTTTATAATGGCGACACGGCAGAACTGGAAGGACCCTATTTAGATCTTTATTATGATACGTCAACCGTTATCGGCGTTTTCAATAAAAAGAATACGGATCAGAATTTGCAGTTGTTTCCTAATCCTTCAAAAAATGAAATTACCGTTCAGCTGGATAAGGAATGGCTTTTAAAAAAATCAACAGTTACAATTTACAATACACAAGGCGCAATGATCACTACAAGCACACTTAATAAGATCGAATCCCGCGAATTAAAAATCGATATCAGCAAACTGGCTGCGGGAAATTATTTTATCAGCATCGAAAACAGTGATTCAAGGTCGGTCGGTACATTTGTAAAACTGCAGGAGTAAAAAACCTTTATTGCATATTTATTTTTTATTCAAACCATTTTAAAATGAAAAAATTTTTACTTTTTTTTCTTCTTTTTTTTGTAATTTTTTTGAGCCATGCACAGAATGCATGCGATCATAAAACTTCGCCGCACTTGCGCTTGATCGGGGATAGCTGGATGCAGTTCCCTGTGATCTACCAGGCATATGATTCTGCGTTGGCGAAATATGGTTTTGCAGATTATTATTCTTTGGGGGATGGTACTGCGGTGATTGGTGCTACAGGAGAATCCTGGTGGCAGGAGCCTTTTGAAAGAGACGCATTAGAATCAGCATTAACTTTAGATCACGATAAACCGATCGACATTGTAATGATTTCTTTAGGCGGCAATGGAGTAGCATTTGAAGGCAGTCATAATGATCCGCCAAGTGTATTATATCCGTATTTGTATAGGAATAAATTGTTTATGGACACTCTTTTTGATTTTATTCATCTGAAACTTCCAAATGCACAAATTATCTGGCAAGGTTATGACTATCCGAATTTCCTGGATCCCATCATCGATTATCCATGGAATCCATATAGGGATATATGGGATAGTCACGGACAGATGCCACCCTGGGAGGTAAATAGCATGCTGATTTACATGACGAATTTTACTGATTCCGTAGTACAGGCTTATAACAAACCCTACATTCATTATTTCAACTGTTTAGGGTTGATGCAGTGGATTTACGGACAACCAACCCCATTACGCGGTTGGCCTGGTGGTACTTATCCACCACGGTCTGTGCCTTTGCCGGGAGGAGATCCGCGCTACCCATCTCCGCAGGCGGCTATGGGATTAAACGGGTTGGATACTTATCATTTGGGACCTAAAAGTTTTACTGAACTTGCAGAATTCTACATGCGAAAATATATCAGCAATTATTTAAGAAAGGAAAGAGATTCAACTGTACATTCACAAGGTGCGGATAAAGATGGCTGGGTTACGTCGGGTAACCAAACGGGTACAGGAGAAATACAATTAGGAAAAAATTCAACAACGGTAACTAAAGGCATCATTTCTTTTAATACGGATTTTATTCCTGCTGATAAAAAGATCAAGCGTGCATCATTATTTATCAGGAACAAAACGATCAATAAGAAATTTCCTTTAAGTAATGTATTTCCGAATTTCTTTAAGCTCGATATTGTAAAAGGCACATTTGGAAATGATGCCGTAGAGGCTTCTGATTTCTCTGCGCCTGCATCTGCGTATGATATTGCATGTGTGGCAGGAAATCTAAGAGGAAACGAATACACTTTAAGATTTGATCTGCATGAGGATGCACTTCAATACATCAATAAAACAGGCACCACACAATTTCGCATAGAAATTACGGATGAAAATTTCATTCGTTTCTATAACGGAGATACAGCAGAGCTGGAAGGTCCTTATCTCGATCTTTATTATGATACAACTTCAGTAACAACAGGGATCATCACTCAAAAAAATATGGATCAGAATTTACAGCTTTTTCCCAATCCTGCAAAAAATGAAATTGCCATTCAATTGAGCAAGGAATGGCGGTCTAAAAAATCTGTTGTCGCCATTTATAATACACTAGGAGCATTGGTTAGCACCAGTACATTTGACAAGAGTACAACCGGAGAAATTAAATTAGACATCAGCAAGTTAGCAGCAGGAGATTATGTTATCAGCCTTGAAAACGGTGAGACAAAGTCTGCCGGAACATTTGTAAAATTGCACGAATAATTTTTTTACTTATCCCGTTTATGTAAAACTTTTTTTACAGCAGTCTGTTTGATTGTGTGTTAAAAGTGATCTTATATTAAAGGGTTTTCCACAAAATCGTATTAATTTATAAGGCATGGGTTAATTTTCAAAATATTAGGTTACTTTTGCTATTTAGAACACGTTAAATTTAAGGAAATGAATAAAAGAATTACACTCTTCGTTACGATCTTGTGCCTGTTTTTTGCCTCTGCAAAAGCACAGATCTCAGTTGCGACCATCACGCAAACCTACACCCAGGATTTTAACTCCTTAGCAGGAACAGGTGCTACAGGTACTGCTTTACCCACTGGCTGGCACATCCAGGGAGCCTCTTACAGGATAAGCAACGGATCACTGACAAACGGCAGCGTTTATAGTTTTGGTGATTCTTCAACTACGGAAAGGTCTTTAGGGTCAATCGGTTCGGGTACATTTTCGCCGTTGTTCGGCGTGCAATTCACAAATAATACCGGCGTATCCATTACAGATATTAACCTTCACTTTAATGTGGAAGAATGGAGATTGGGACAGAAACCGGCAACACGTTTGGATTCAATGGTACTGGCTTACAATGTAAACGTAGACTCATTACAGGCAACAGGATGGATAAATTATCCTGCCGGTGTTTCACGTACACCTGACACCAGTGGTGTTGCAGGCGCAAAAAATGGAAATGTTCCGCCAAACAAGGTATTGCATAATCATTCCATTACAGGCTTAAGTATTCCCAACGGCGCTAATTTCTGGATAAGATGGCAGGATATAAACGTACTCGGTTCTGATGACGGTCTGGCGATAGATAGCTTAACGGTAACATTTGCAGGCGCAGTACTTCCGCCATGTGTGGAACCGCTTACATCAGCATCAAGCGTTGTTTTAAATGCAACCTCAACAACATCAGTAAGTGGTTCATTCACGGGCACAGCTCCGAATTCGGATGGCTACCTTGTAGTAATTGACAGTACGCCCGGTATTCCAACTGTTGTAGACGGTACTACTTATTCCGTAGGACAAAGTATAGGAACAGGAAAAGTAGCAAGCAACGGCACAAACAATTCATTTACTTTATTAGGATTGACGCCGAACACTATTTACCATGCATGGGTTTTCCCATATAATAATACAAGCTGTACAGGCGGACCAAATTACAGAACAACCAATCCTGGAAATGATACTGCGAAAACATTAACGGATGCATGTCCTGAGCCAACAGTTGAACCCACTAACCTTCAATTTACTTCTATAACAAATACTTCTATAATCGGTAAATTTAAGAAAGCGGTGCCTTCCCCATCAGGCTATGTTGTAGTATTCAGTACGAGCAGCAATGTAGGATATCCTGTAGATAGTGTTATCTATAATGTAGGTGATTCGATTAAAGTAGGAAGCTTTAAATCGAAAGTTGCATTTGTAGGAACAGATTCAAACTTTGTGATCACGGGATTAACTCCGGGTACTTTATATCATGTTGCAGTGGTACCGTATAACTCTTGCACTTTTGGTCCGAATTATAATAGGACAACGCCATTGGGTGATACAGTAAGAACAACAGGCAGTGCCCCACTATTGGATTGTACGCAGCCAAGCGGGGTGTCTAATACTTCTATTATAAAATTGGATTCAACGATGACAACCATTTCCATTAAATTCACTATTCCTGCAAATGCAGACAGTATAATGGTACTTGCGGGACCTACAGGATCAATTGGTTTTGTAACGATACATGACAGCACATATTATGGTGTGGGTTCTATGATCCCGGGAAGCGGTGCAACGGTATACAACAGATCAAGAGATACTGTTGTAACATTAACAGGTCTTACAGCAAATACCGTTTACAAGATCCTTATCGCTACATTCAATAATAAGAATTGTACAAACGGACCAAACTATTCCGGAGTTGCTTCTACCACAATAAGAACAGCTTCAACGGCGGCGGGTGAATGTGCGCAGCCGAGCGGAGTTTCTAATACATCTATTATTAAACTGGATTCCACTGCAACGACCATTTCAATTCACTTTACTATTCCTGCAAATGCAGATAGTGTAATGGTACTTGCAGGTCCAACGGGATCAATTGGTTTTGTAACGATACATGATAGTGTATACTACGCCGTAAACTCTACTATTCCCGGAAGCGGCGCTAAAGTATATGCAAGAGGAACAGATTCTACAGTGGTATTAACAGGCTTAACGCCAAACACTGTTTACAAAATCCTTATCGCTACGTTCAATAATAAGAGCTGTACGTTTGGTCCTAATTATTCCGGTGTAGCTTCTACAACTATAAGAACAGCATTGGCAACAGGAATTAAAACAAGAAACGCAGAAGCTGAATTTGCAATATATCCGAACCCGGTAAACAACAGTTCGCTGTTTGTGAAATTCAAGAACATGCTGAAGGAAGATGCAGTGATCGAGGTGGTTGATATTCTCGGAAGAAAACTGAGTACACAAAAAACCACTGCAAATGATCTTCAGATCATTGATGTAAGCAGTCTTGCAAAAGGTACATATATCTTAAATGTGGTTTACAAAGGCACGAATAATGTCAGCACATTTATGAAAGAATAATTCTTAATAAAATTTCCAAAGCCTCGTCTTCGAAATTCGCATTCGTGAATACGAAGACGGGGCTTTTTTATCTTAAACTTGAACAAAAAATGAAACGTAAAAATTACGCTATTCTTTTATTTTGCTTTATTATAACAGTAAACGTAAATGCTGCAGGTCCCGGTACTTATTACAATTCAATAGATACTAACCAAAGCTGCTCGCAATTGAAAACGTTGCTCTTTAACCTGATCTCTTCCAATACAACTGTAATTACTTACAGCCAGGTAGATAATTTTTATAGCACTACAGATTCAAAGCCTTCTGAATTCGGCGCCGGGGAAGAGATCGTAGATCGCTATTGTGCAGAGAATCCGATCGGATTGGATTATTGTAATTTCACCTATGGCACCAGCTTTTGTTCAGGTGCATTGCCGGGGTCTGATACCAACCAATGCGTGTGCTATAATAAAGAGCACGTTTTTCCAAAGTCATGGTTCGGAACTATCGTGTACCCTATGTACTCAGACATGCACTATGTATGGCCTGCTGATAACCGCATCAACCTTTTTAAAAGTAATTACCCGATAGGTTATGCAAAGAATGTTTACTTCACTTCGAGAAATGGTTCTACTGTGGGACAGTCCGATGGCACTAAGAATTTCGGTTACACAAGCTCTAATGTTTTTGAACCTATAGATGCTTTTAAAGGAGATTTTGCAAGAGCATACTTGTACGTTGTAACAAGATATGAAGATTCAATTTCCGGATGGGTAGGAAGAAGCACATCAGGTAATGTTTTATCCGGAAATAAATATCCCGGTTATGATTCATGGATACTGCAGTTATGTGTAAAGTGGAGCAAGATGGATCCGCCGAGTTTGTTTGAACAACAGCGAAATGATGCAGTACAATCCATCCAGGGAAACAGGAATCCATATATTGATCATCCGAATTGGGTGGAAAAAGTATTTGGTGTGAATGGTATTTCATCTTCTTGTGTATCTACAGGAATTATTAATAAAAAGAATGATGACGATTTTTCACTCTATCCGAATCCTGCTCAGCATATTTTGTATGTAAAATATAAAAACAAAATTGCAGATCAATCAGCTTATATTGAAGTGATGAACATTTTAGGAAGTAAAATAAAATCACAGGAAGTAACAACAGAAGAACTTCAATTGATTGATATCAGCAACTTCCCTGAAGGCGCATATTTTATCAATCTTATTTATAATGGCTCCGGACATGTAGCAACTTTTATAAAAAAATAATTATTAATATAAAAGAGAAAAGGGAAAAGCAGATAATGCTTTTCCCTTTATTTATTTAGTGAAATGAAATGATAGCGGTTTAATTATTTGCATCCACAGCTTTCAACACCGTAATATAAGTAGGTAAGTGATCGCTGTAACCCGCATTATAAATATTGAAATCCCATGTGCGTTTCGGGTATCCTTTATACTTTCCCGTTTTCGTTATCATAAAATCTCTCTGGAAAATATGTGCACCCTGGTAAAAATAACCGGATTGACTATGCGACAGCCATCCCGAAGAAATTACTTCCTGGTCAAAAATTCCCCATGCATCATTAAATGCTAAAGTGCCTGCACCCTTTTTATAAAAATCAACCCAAGGATTAAAAAGTCCACCTGGTTTACAGTTTTCTTTTTTATCTACACAACCCAATACTTTCGTCATGGAGACATCAGTTGGATTGTCATTTAAATCACCCATGTCAATCACCTTCGTATTCGGATTGATCGCCATTAAAGAATCAATTATTTTTTTACTTACGCGTGCAGCAAATTCCCTCTTCGGCGCAGTAGCTTCGCTGCTTCCGCGGCGCGACGGCCAGTGATTTACAAAAACATGTATGGTATCCGTCCCGTTTAAAACACCTTTAATATACAGTACATCACGGGTCGGAATATTGTTTTTATCCAGCATTTTTAAATTCACTAAATTGGAGCAGCTGTACAGCACTTTAAAATATTTTGGATTATATAAAAATCCGCAATCCACACCGCGAAGATCCGGACCGTCATAATGTACGATCTGGTAATTTCTTGATTTTAATTTAGGGTGATTCGCAAGTGTTTCCAAAACAGTACGATTTTCAATTTCCGCACAGCCGAAAAATGCCAGCCCGTCCGGCGTTTCATCAGTACCGATCAGCGAAATTACTTCTGCAAGGTGATCCACTTTATCCATAAAAATTCTTCCGTCATAATGATAGAAACCGTTAGGAGTAAATTCATCATCATCTACATTCGGCTGGTTAATAGTATCATAAAAATTCTCCAGGTTATAAAACCCGAACGCTACAATTTTGTATTTTTGTTGCCCGGAAACTGCAGTAGCAGTAATCAGTGATATCAATAATAAAATAGTATTCTTCATAGCTCAAAAATAAGGATTTATTGCGAATCTTTATTGTGGAAAAGATAACTCCCGACCGCATATATTATTACAGAATTATATTTACCTTTGAAGGCTGATTTATAATATACTTTTCAAATTCAATGCCAATTTTTATGATTAAAAGATCATCACTTGTCTTTTTATGCATTTTGTTGCCTTTTCTTTTAATGGCGAAAAAACACGACGGACAAGATACTGTGATTACACCGCTTGCAGCTCCTTCTGATACTGTGATCGCAGCCGTCACAGATGAAATTCCAACCGTTACACTGGAAGATGCAGAAACAAATGATGAAAGCGGTTCAGACCAAGGTGTATCACAAATATTAACCGCGGGTCGCGATCCGTTTGCCAGCGCTGCTTCTTTTAATTTCAGCATAGCGCGTTTCCGCATCAGGGGATATGACAACGATTATTTTGAAACCTATATGAATGGTATTCCAACCGAATATATTGATAACGGTTTTTCTTCTTATAATTTATGGTCTGCATTAAATGATGTAACCAGGAACCGCCAGGCTTCACTAGGTTTAAGACCAACAACATTTTCTTATGGTTCGATCGGCGGAGTTTATTCTGTTGATTCGCGTGCGGCAACGCAGCGCAAGCAGTTAAGCGTTACTATCGGTACTTCTAACCGCACATATGATTTGCGCGGTGGTGTTACTTACGGTTCTGGAATTATGAAAGGTGGATGGTCAGTTGCAGTTTCATTGTTTGGCAGATGGGCGAAAAACGGTTATATAAAAGGAACGCCATTACAAAGTGTCTCTTATTTTGCATCTATTCAAAAAATGTTTAAGAATCAGTCTTTATGCTTAACGGCTTTTGGTGTTCCTACAAAACAAGGCAAAACATCATCCGCTACAAAAGAAGCAATAGATTTGTCGGGTTCTACTTACTACAACCCCAACTGGGGTTTACAAAACGGGAAAGTGAGAAATGCAAGAGTTGAATACAGGCATCAACCTGTTTTTATTTTAACGCATGAATGGAAGCCAAAAGAAAATATGAACCTGATGACTGCTGTGGGTTATTCATTTGGCGAAAGAAGCGTTTCCAATTTCGACAGGGGATTTTCCAGCGACATCGATCCGCGTCCTGATTATTATAAATACCTTCCAAGTAATATTGATGATCCGCAGCAACAAGCGCTCGCATATCAATATTTAAAAGAAAACCCGAACGAACTGCAAGTGGATTGGGACAGGTTATACCAACAAAATTTTAATGAAGCTCCTTCTACAATAAATGGAGTAACGGGAAAAAAAGCGCACTATATTTTAGGAGATGATGTAAGCAAACATCAGAGAGTTAATTTTAATACAGTATATAATGTGTCTATAAAGAAAATGGATATTACTGCAGGTCTGACTTATCAGTTTCAAAAAACAAACCAGTTCAAGCGCGTTGAAGATCTGTTGGGAGCAGATTTTTATCACGATGTAGATCGCTATCTTTTTAATGATTCCTTAACCAATCCAAGCATCTCTTATGCAGACCTGAATAATCCGAACCGTGTAGTGAAGGTAGGAGATAAGTATGGTTACAATTATGATGAAGTGATCAATAAAACAAGCGTCTGGGGTCAACTGGCAGATCATTTAAAACATATCGATTGGTTTGTTGCAGGTGAATTTTCGACTACTTCACAATGGCGTGTAGGTCACTACAAAGCAGGTGTAAATCCGGATAATTCAGAAGGAAAATCGAAAGTGTTTAAGTCTTACGACTTTAATGTGAAAGCGGGCATCACTTATAAAATAAACGGAAGAAATTATTTATATGCAAACGGTTCTTACGGCACAAAGGCGCCGTACTGGTCGAAAATTTTTATTTCCCCGCGTTTAAGTAATGAAACGAATAGTGATGTTGCCGGAGAAAAGATTGGTTCGGTAGAAGCAGGTTATATTTTTATCTCTCCGAGAATTAAAATAAAAGCCACAGGGTATTATACTGATTTCAAAGACGGATCAAATACAATTGTGTTCTTTGATGATTTTTATTTTGGACTGGGAAATTACAATATCACGCATATTAATAAAGTTCATTACGGCGGAGAACTCGGCGCGGAAGCCCAGATCTATAAAGGATTGAGCGCTACATTAGTTGTTGCTGCAGGAAACTATAAATACACCAGCAGGCAGCTCGGAACATTAACTGTAGATGCGCAGCCTGACCTCGTAGTGAAGGAAACGATCTACACTAAAAACTTTAAAGTAGCAAACACACCGATGCAGGCATATTCACTTGGTTTAAATTATCGCTCTAAGAAATTCTGGTATGTTGGTGCAACAGTAAATTTCTTCGATCAGATGTGGGCGGAAATTGCGCCGACACACCGTACGGATCGTGCAGTAGATGGTGTGGTATATCAATCTGACCAATGGAATAATATTATCAACCAAGAGCGAATGAATCCGAAAGGTCAATGGACACTGGACCTGTCAGGCGGTTATTCGTGGAAGCTAAAATCGACTTTCAAAAAAATGGATGGTAAGAATTCAAATAAATATTACCTCGTATTAAATGCAGGAATTAGTAATGTTACGAACAATAAAAAATTTCTAGTAAACGGAAGAGAGCAGTTGCGGTTTGATTATGCGAACAGGGATGCAACTACCTATCCTGCAAAATACTCTTATGCATATGGCATCAACTTCTTTATGAACCTGACGTTCAGAATGTAAAATAAGATCGACAAACAGATAATTAAAATATAAACTAAATAAAATGACAGTAAAATTCAGCAGGTTATTAATGATCACAGCAGTTCTTGTTTCATTGATAAGTATCTCATCATGCAAAAAAAATAATTTCGATTCGCCGCCACATGACTACCCGGATCTGGCAGCGGGAAATATTACGATAGACTCTTTAAAAAGTTTGTATACAGGAGGATCACCGATCACTATTACTGCAGATTTGAATATTACGGCAATTGTAATTGCGGACGACAAGAGCGGCAACTTTTATAAAACTATTGTTATAGATGACGGAACTGCAGGCTTGCAGGTGCTAATCGATAACGGTTCTTTATACCCTGATTTTCCTGTGGGAAGAAAGATCAATATAAATTGTAAAGGTTTGGTATTAGGTACGTATGCAGGAAATACACAACTTGGAGGTTTTATCGATCTTACCGCCGTCGGCAATATTCCGCAGGCGTTGATCAAAACCGTTTTTACAAAAGGATCGCTCAATAATGATATTACGTCGTTAATTCAGCATACTACAATTCAGGGCTTAAACAATTCGATGAATTCAAGATTGGTGGAGCTGGACAGTGTAGAGTTTGAAGACGGCAGTTTAGATAAGCCGTATGCTGATGTCTACAAAGCTATCCCTGCTTCGGGAGACCGTTACCTGCATGATTGTTCAAATAATTCGATCGATGCACGCACAAGTAATTTTGCAAAATTCGCTTTTTCGAATGTGCCGCGCGGAAAGGGAACCTTGCTGGCGATCTATACCGTTTATAATTCCACAAAACAATTAGTGATCAGGGATACTACGGATCTGCATTTGACAGGATTCCGTTGCGACGGATCTGATCCGAATGCGAGACCTATCTTTAGTGAGAATTTTGAAGCGATGACTTACTTAAGTACCACGATAACAAACTGGGATAATATAGCTGTAGCAGGTAGTAAAGTATTTAAGGTCAATAATGCACCATCGAGCCAAAACAATCAGTATGTGCAAATGAGTGCATTCGGCGGCACTTCTGAGCCCAGCAATATTACATGGTTGGTTTCGCCTTCGATAAATTTAGATGCATCCACAAATGAGATCTTGTCTTTCAGGTCAGCAGCCGGATTTTACCGATCGGGAACAAATTTTGAAGTGTTCATCTCCACAAATTATTCAGGTGATCCGACAACTGCGACATGGGCACCTTTATCTGCAATTATTCCAAGCATTAATACCACGCCACCTTCAGGGAATACGTTTACTCCCTTCACAAGCTCCGGTCCCGTTGATATCAGCGGCTATTCAGGAAGCGTTCATATAGGCTTTAAATATACGGGAAGCGGAACAGGTAACCAAACGACTACATTTGAGATTGATGATGTTAAAGTTACCGGAATTTAATTTCCATAAAATTATAATAAAAAAAGTCCTGCATTAAACGCAGGACTTTTTTTTATGTGTTCATCTGCATAATCTTTAAGTAATAGATGAACCTTAAGGTACTAACCTTCTACATATTTAAAATATATTCGGCAATTAATTTTGTTCGTATTTCCCGAAGCTAATTTGATGCAGGTGAAATATATTTTGTATAAAATTGTATCGAACTAACTGTATAAATTTTTCTAACAAAAAAAATTATACGTATGCTTAGTTTTAAAAAATCTCTCTCTCTGATCATTTCCGGAATTTTTTGTTTTACTGCAAATGCTCAAACTGTTGGTCTTACTATAGGGAATGCTGATGTAAATGATTTTGGCGCTGCCACATATACTATACCTGTAAAAGTGCCGCAAGGGACGGGTAATTTAGAGCCTTCCATTTCTATAAATTATAATTCCCAGCGCGGGAATGGTTTGGTTGGATATGGATGGAATATCTCCGGGTTATCTGTCATTGCAAGGGACAATAAAGATATTTATCATGATGGTATTGTTGCTCCTGCGGATATTACACAAGGAACACCCTTTGTATTGGATGGAGTGCGGTTGTCATTAAAGACAGGTACATATGGTGCAGCCGGAGCTACATATGGTTTAGAATCAGAGAACTTTTCTATACTTACTTCTAATGGATCAGTCGCGGGCTGTACCGGATGCCCCCAGTACTTTACAGTTAAAACTAAAAATGGTTTGACACTGGAATATGGAAATACCGCAGACTCAAAGGTATTAGCTGCAAACGGCTCGACACCAATCATGTGGCGTATAAATAAAATGAGTGATAACAACGGGAATTATATGGAGTACAAATACATTATCACGGGAGGGCAATCCAGGATCGATGAGATCAATTATACCGGAAATATTACAAATAATATTTTGCCTTACAATAAAATAAAATTTAATTATGTAACACGATCTGATCAAAATACATCTTATGCTTTTGGAACGGGCATAGTTTCTACACCGCTAAACACTAAATATATACTTGATAATATTGTGATCACAAGTGAAGGAGGAGTTGCGGTAAAGACTTATCAATGTGCTTATACTTTTAATGGCCGGTATTCTTTGTTGTCAGCTGTCACGGAAAAAGGAAGTGATGGCGTGGCATTAAATCCTACTACGTTTACTTATGGTCAGCCTAATGAGTTTAGCTTAGGTTTTTCCTATGACATTAATTATATTTTCAGAGATCCAAAAGTAGATTTGTTGTTCGGGGATTTTGATGGTGATGGTTTGAAAGATTTATTTATGGCATATTATTCCGGAACGGCACCTTTAAAAGTTTATTATAAGTATGAAGTGTACAAAAATAATTCCGGTGTATTTAATGATCTGATGACTAATGGAAGTTTACCAGCAGTTGAAAATTCAGTTCCAATTTATGCAAGCTTCAATATAGGAGATTTTAATGGAGATGGCAGGACTGATATAGTCATGTTTAAGCGAACCAAATCTGCGACTTCCTCATCTCCTGACAAAATGAATTCCATACGGATTTTTTATCCGAATCTGAACTGGGGCGTATTTACAATTACAGACTATGCAATAAACCCTTCCATGCTATTTCCTGAGAGTGATGCTGTAATAGGTGATTTTGATGGAGATGGAAGAAGCGATATTATTACAAGATTGTCTGCATCGGTATTGAATTTACATTTGATCGGGAAGAACGAATTTAATTATGTATTGCAGGATAATGTCAATGCTTGGGCAATAGCGCAGGTTTGCACTTATAGCGCTAAAGTAACTGATATAGATGGTGATGGAAAGAATGAACTGACGGATGATGTGGGAGATGTCTATCAGATTATAAAAAACGGTTCCGGATACCAGCCTGTTTATCTTAATTATCTTGAACAGCAGTTTTATCAGGGTGATGTTACCAGGTTCGCAGATTTTAACGGAGATGGCAAAAAGGATATTTTACTTGGAGATTATAGTACAGTTTTGAACGTCGCATATTCTACGGGAAATTCTTATGTACAAAAGAATTTTTCGCTTGCACCAACGGCTACTTATTTAAAAGATTATCAGATAATAAAATTGGGTGATTTTAACGGAGATGGAAAAAGTGATATACTCCATTATTACAAGGCTTATAATTCAACTGCTATTGGAATCGATATTTATATTTCAAACGGCATGGGTTTTACAAAATACAATGTTTATAATGATGTCTCTCCCACACAGGAATACTTATATGTGAACAGCGTTGCTGATCTGAATAGTGAAGGATATGATGTATTAGTATGTACAGATAATGTTAACATAGTTACATTTAATTTTCAGAACCCGGGAGCTTATAGGTTGCTGCATAATGTAAGTGACGGGTACGGTAAAAATTCTGCATTTGAATACGAAGTATTAAAGAGTAATCCTGTCATTACAACAACATATCCATTATCAGATGTGACACCGCCAAAATATGTTGCAGCAACATTTAAACAGTTAATAGGAGGAGTACTATATCAAGATAAGAGCATTTCCTATTCTTTGGCAAGATATCATAAGCAAGGTTTGGGATTTCTTGGTTTTTCGCAGATCATAGAAACGAATAACATAACAACTTTAAAAACTGTAAAAGAAAATACTTTTACTGCATCACCTTTTTACTTAAAACTATTAACCAAAGTTTCACTCCAGGATGCTTCAGGTATGATAAGAGCAAGTAAAACGTATACCAGCGTTCCTGTAGATCTCACACCAGCATTGACTTCGAATAAACGCTATTTATTAAAAACCACTCAAGTAACAGAGCTCGATATTAACGGGGCAAACACTGTAACTGCAAATACCATTGACGACAATACAGGCAATACGATAAAAAGTGTTGTAAATAAAAATGACATTGAAACCACTACAAGTGATTATTCGAATTTCTGTTCTGCATGCGGAACATCAATACCGTCAAAGCCCCAGAACATTACAATTACTGTTACACGCACAGGCTCGCCTGCAAATTTTGTAAACAGTATACTGTATGTCTATGATGGGAAAGGAAGAGTAACCAGGAAAACAGAATTCAATAATACTTCAAAACCGGTTATAACAGACAGAACATACAATAATTTTGGAAATCTATTAACAAATAAAATCACGGCAGGAGCAGATAGCCGTACGGAAGTATATCTATATACCACCAACGGACGAATGATAACTTCCTATAAAAATCCTCTAGGTGAAACTACGGTTGTAAATTCGTATGATGCAAGATGGGCAACTCCAACAATGATATCCGATTTTACAGGAAGACACAAAACCATTTACGTTTATGATGCATTAGGCAGGATATCCACTGTAACTCCAACTGTTGCAGCAGGACAATCTCCATATTCGGTTTCCAAGACTTACACATGGAGCTCGTTGGCAAATTCTAAATACCAGGTTACGACATCCACAACCGGTCTTGCGTCTTCAATAGAGTATTATGATGCGTTTGACAGATTGGTAAGATCGGAAAAAACAGTGAACGGCACTTTAAGATTTGATGAAAAAACTTATGATAACAAAGGAGATCTGATAACGGAAAAAGTAGACAATGCTAACGGTGGGTCTATTATTACTAATAATGTTTATGATATCTTTCATCGCTTTACGGGTAGCAGTACTCCTGCAAAAAATTCCAGCACAAGTATAACGCTTTCATCAGCTGGTGGAAATTTGAAAACAGTTAATACAACTACTGGTCAGCCTGTAAAAATATCTACTATTGATGCAACAGGTAAAATAATTTTGTTGCAACAGAATGGTGGAAGCCAGGTGACTACTAACCTTTACACATATCATGCTAATGGAAATCTATTAAAAGTAACTCAAAATGGAGTAGATGTTGCAACTTGCGCGTATGATGCATATGGAAACCAGACACAATTAACGGATAAGGATGCCGGTATTAATAATTATGAATATAATGGATTTGGTCTTTTAACAAAACAAACAGATGCAAGAAATAATATCACAGAGCTGACATATGAATCAACTGGCAACCGTATCACACAAAAGAAGATAACCGATGCGGCTAATGCTAATGCGATCACCACAAATACCTATACTTATATACCTTTGGGAATAGCTAATGGGGCTGATAAATTATGGAAGATCAGCAGTACAGGAGGAATTATAGATGAATACAGTTATGATGCTTTTGACAGAGTCAATTCTTTGAAAAAAACATTTGAGGGCAATAATTATACTACTACTGTGGATTACGGAAATTTTAATCGCATCAATTGGATCCTTTATCCCGCTGCGCCGGCACAATCTGCATTTAAAGCAGTATACACTTATAGTGCTGACGGCTACATTACTAAAATAGATGGGATTAATAATGGCGTTACAAAAACATTGTTCACTGCATCAGCGTCAAATTACAACGCATACGATGAAATAAAACAATATACATAGGGTAATGGATTATTAAGCAATGCTACTTATAATGATTTCGGTAGTCCAACATTATTTACTACATGGAAATTATTTAATCCTCCTGTTCAAAATCTATCCATGCAATATTATGATGCATCTAAGAATTTTAATTTATCGACGCATACAGATGCAGTAATTAGTCCGCAAAAACCTGTAAGTTTAACGGAGACATTTGACTATGATGTTTTTGGAAGGATCGTCAGTACACAATTGGGTACTGCAGCGCCCAAACTAACAGGATATTCCGCGACAGGAAATATTACAAATAAATCTGACGCAGGCAGCGAATATATTTATGCAGATCCTCTGCATGTACATGCTGTTACAACAATAAAAAGCAAGGTTTATAACGGACCCGGATTAAATGATCCGCTCACCGAATCCTGTGATATCAACAGAGAGCAGCAGGACATTACTTATACCGCATTTAACCAGCCTTGGGTGATAACGCAATCTTCTGCACCATCGCCTGATGTTCCAATTGCAACAAAACAGCTTACTTATACTTATGATTTAAATAATCAGCGCATTAAAGCAACATATAAAGAAGGTGCTACGATAAAATATACCAGGTATTACTTTGGCAATATGGAATATGAGAAAGATGCTGCAGGTAACATTGTACGCCAGGTTCATTATGTAAATGGACCAACCGGGTTAATTGCTATGTTGGTTCGAGAATCCGGAATTGCTGACAAATATTTTATTCCATATAAAGATCATGCAGGCTCCATTGTAACGGTAACGGATGAAGCAGGAAATAAAGTGGCAGAGCAAAGTTTTGATGCATGGGGTAAACAACGCAATCCTTATAACTGGTCTTACAGTGGGTTTACACCAATTAGTACAGGGACAACAAATAAATGGTTATACAGAGGTTTTACAGGTCATGAGCACGTGCCGCAGTTTGATCTGGTTAATATGAATGGACGAATGTATGATCCTGTTGTGGGACGGATGCTAAGCCCGGATAATTTCGTTCATGATGCTTATAACTCCCAGCATTTTAACCGGTATAGTTATGTATGGAATAATCCTGTAAAATTTACTGATCCCGGTGGACAAGATGGATGGAGTGATTACGAAGATTGGGATAGAGAGGACCGTGATGATAACAGGGATGAGACCGATGAAGATATTCCGGAAGGTTATCACGTAGAGGATGGCATTTTATACCAGGATGTATTTGAAGCATTAGATGGAACTGTTTATCACGATATTGAAGTTGGTTCATGGAATGGTGATAATGGAGAAGATGACAGGAACTGGAATGATTTTCAACAGGAAGCAATAGAATATGACCATTTTGTATTGGGTGAAGAAAGAGATGATAGAGATGAAAGAGATATTCATTCTCAACAGGTAGAATATGACCATTCCTTTCTGAACATCAATATAGTTAAAATTACCTTTGAAATTACTTATACAATAGATAAGGAAGATAATATTGAAATTGAAGATATTACAAGCACTTTTGAAGGGGTTGATCCTCCTTTTCGCTGGCAGCAAACACCATGGACTAAAGGAAAGTCTGAAGTTGCATATACAAAAGATGGTCGCACAATTGTGAAGGCAGAAGGAACAATACATACAGGGTTGGGTGCATTTGGATATTCAAAAACTATCGAAGGTACATTTACAATAGATAGAACCGGGATAGTTGATTATATTTTCTCACCTTAAAATTATTCAACATGAAAATTTTATTCGCTTTAATGATAATATTGAACAACATTACAAAAGTAGATACTCTTAATAAAGTATACAACGTTGATCTGTTAAGTAGAAGGGCATATCCAGAAAATGTATTTTTTTTATTATACATTATTATAGTCTTGGTTGGAATATTCCTCGCGCTGAAATTTTTGTACACCATGTATCTCTTCTTCAAGGCGAACATCAAAAAATAATTCATCTTAAAATATAACAACATGAAAAATAATACACGAATCATTGTATTCCTCTTAAGCATGTATTGTCTTAACGGATTCTCACAAACGCACAAGCGCAATTACGTATACAAATATGATGCTACAGGCAACCGTATACAGCGGGTATATAGTTTGTTAACCTGCCCGACATGCAGGTCTGTTAAAGCAGATAGTATAAATGCTGCAGTGACAAATTCCTTATACCAGGCAGCATTGGATAACCCGATCATACTGCCGGAAATTCCAACCGAAAAGTTTAATTTAGGTGATGTTGCTGAATTAAAGAATATTTATCCCAATCCAACACACGGAAATTTTGTTGTAGAGTTTACTCAAAATATTTTAAATGCTAAACTCGAAGTTTTAGATATGAAAGGAAATAGGATGGATGAAATAATATTGGATGGTAATGAATGGCAAATTGATTTGTCGTTGTATCCCTCAGGAGAATATATTCTACTCATCCGGACGAAAGAAGGGAGAACATACAACAAACGAATAATGAAAATATAAAAAAAGACCTCACGGGGAGGTCTTAGTAGTGGAGCTGGCGAGATTTGAACTCGCGTCCGGACAAAACGTTCATAAGCTTTCTACACGCTTAGCGATAACTTGATTTTCGTATTGCGACAGGCGTTACTGCCAACCGATCACAATCTTATTTCCTTTATTTTTCGATGCGTAGCCGGAACCAATACGCACTTATCCCGATTCGATGATGCTCCGTCGGATAGTATCGGAAAAACTATTCCGGGAAGCAAAAGCCAAGCTTAATAACCTGTATTAAGCAGCTAAAGCGAAAGTATTCTCGCCATGTGAAAATGTTTTGTGCATTAAATTTAACGAGCCAAATCGCACAATGCTCGGCATGCTTACTCATCAACTATCCTGCCGTCAATTCCTGTCAACCCCAATATGTCAAAGTACTATCTATATTCAGAACCTTTATAAAACCTCTAAAGCCATCTAAAAGTTCCACAAAAATAAGCAATTTTTATCGTGCATTATACACTTTCAACCCTTCTTCAAGGCATTTTATTGCCTTTTTTAAATCATTGATATTTAATACATAAGCAATACGAACTTCATTTTTTCCTTTTCCTTCAGTAGAATAGAATCCACTCGCCGGAGCCATCATCACCGTTTCACCGTTGTAATTAAAATCGCTTAGCATCCACTGGCAAAAATGGTCGCTGTCTTCAACAGGCAATTTCACTATACAATAAAAAGCACCGCCTGGAACCGGGCAAAAAACACCAGGTATGCTATTCAACCCTTCTACCAGCACATCGCGCCTTTTCCTGTACTCAACATTCACCTTCGTAAAATAATTTTCTTCTACATCAAACATTCCCAACACACCTAGTTGTTCTACAGTTGGCGGACTCAAACGCTGCTGTGCAAATTTCAGCACGGTTTCCAATACAGATTTATTTTTTGTTGCTACCATCCCAATGCGTGCGCCGCACGCGCTGAAACGCTTCGATACAGAATCCACCAGTATTGCATGCTGAGATAATTCAGGAAATTCTAAAACTGAAGTATATTTTTTTTGATCACCATAAATAAAATCCCGGTAAACTTCATCACTGATCAAAAACAGATCATGCTTTAAAACAATTTCTCTTAACCTTTTTAATTCATCATCACGGTAGGCATAACCCGTAGGATTATTTGGATTACAGATCAGTATAGCCTTTGTTTTTTCATTGATCACTTTTTCAAATTCATCAATAGACGGCAGCGCAAAACCATCTTCAATACATGTTTCTATCGGTCGTACTTTTATATTTCCGCTTTTTGAAAAACCGATATAATTTGCATAAAGCGGCTCAGGAATAATGATCTCATCATCCGCATCTAATATCGAGAATAGCGTAAATAATAAAGCTTCTGATCCGCCTGTTGTAATTAAAATATCTTCAGGTAATAATTGTGATAACCCATATCTTGTCTGGAAGAAACCTGCATAGCCTTGCCGTACTTCTTCAAATCCATTAGATGGACTATATTCCAAAACTTTACGATCAATATCTTTTATGGTATTCCAAAATTGTGCGGGCGTTTCAATATCCGGTTGCCCGATATTTAAGTGATAGATATGAATGCCGTTTCTCTTAGCTTGCTCCGCAAACGGGGCTAACTTTCGGATAGGAGACGCGGGCATCGACTTGCCTTTTTCAGAAATTTTTGGCATATACTATTCTGACAAAATTAAAAAACTCCGTCGTAATTGCACGGAGTTCTATAGATTATATCTTATTGTTTTTTAGTGATCCTGACCGCCGAGCATATTTCCTTCTGCATCATCCACGCCTTGTTTTTGCGCCACTGCATTTCCTGAAATATACAACACAATATTTTCGCCATCCTTCGTGGTCACCGTAATAGATTTCCGGAACGCACCTTCACGAGCCATATTATACTGTGCTTTAATAGAGCCTTTCTTGCCCGGCATCACCGGTTCCTTTGTCCACGTTGGAGTAGTACAACCGCAAGACGCTTTTACATTTTCAAGTACGATGGGGTCGGACGATGTATTGGCGAATTCAAATTCATACGTTACCGGTTTTCCCTGCGCCTGTGTGCCAAAGTCATGTTCGGTCGTCATAAACTTTAATTTAGAACCGGTTGGAGCAGCAGGAGGATCAGCTTTTAAAAATGTACTGACCATTATAAAGGAGAATAAAAAAAGAAATTGCTTCATAAATAATAAATTTCGTCTTGTAAATATGTCAAAAAATATACCAATTTGCCCGGTTGTGGTTTTGTTTTAACGTCACATTAACAACCTTGTTATGGTGTGAATAAACCGGTAAATTTTTAACGAATTTAGTGCAATTTTTTCGTATTTTAGATTTTGAATTGACAATATGACTGTACTCGCAAATCCATTAGTAACCAAGGGAGTAACACAACCCGTTTCCTTCGATGAATTTAAAATCGAGATCATAAATGATTTCCGCCTGGCATGCATCAGCAGGGAAGCCAGCTTAACAGGAAGGAAGGAAGTATTAACAGGTAAGGCTAAATTTGGCATTTTTGGTGATGGAAAGGAACTCCCGCAAATTGCACTGGCTAAAGTATTTGAGAATGGTGATTTCCGTGCAGGATATTACAGAGATCAGACGTTTGCCCTCGCAACAGGCATCGTTACGGTAGAGCAGTTATTCGGTCAGTTGTATGCTAATCCCTCCCTGGAAGAAGATCCGCATTCCGGCGGAAGGCAAATGAATAATCACTTCGCAACCAGAAATTTACATCCTGATGGCAGTTGGAAGCCTTTAATCCAACAAAAGAATTCAGCAGC
Organism: Bacteroidota bacterium; assembly: GCA_028288625.1. Taxonomy (GTDB): domain Bacteria; phylum Bacteroidota; class Bacteroidia; order Chitinophagales; family JADIYW01; genus JADJSS01. The sequence goes on from JAQBNI010000081.1 coordinate 43,132, forward strand.
AGACAATTCTCCAACAGCATCACAAATGCCCAGAGCTTTAGGTCTGGCTATGGCGTCCAAAAAATACCGGGAGCTTGCAGATCAGATAGGAGAAAATACATTCAGCAACAACGGCAATGAAATATGTTTTTGCAATATCGGCGACGCATCAACTTCTGAAGGATTATTCTGGGAAGTAATAAACGCATCTGGGGTTTTGCAGGTTCCGTTGGTGGTTTCTGTATGGGACGATGGCTGGGGGATTTCTGTTCCGAAAGAATTGCAAACAACAAAGGGTAGCATCTCAAAAGTATTAAAAGGATTTCAGCGTGAGGGTCAGCAAAAAGGACTCGATATTTATAATGTAAAAGGATGGAATTATCCGCAGCTCATCGCAACATATAAAATGGCTGCAGATAAAACCCGCAAGACACATATTCCATGTATCATCCACGTAGAAGAATTAACGCAGCCGCAGGGACATTCAACGAGTGGTTCGCACGAGCGTTATAAGCCTGCTGAAAGATTGCAGTGGGAAAAAGACTTTGATGGAAATCTGAGGCTGAAAAACTGGATCATAGAAAATAAAATGGCTACACTTGAAGAAGTGGAAGCAATTGAAAGCGAAGCGAAAAAATATGTTGCTGAACAACGCAAGATCGCCTGGACAAAATTACACGGACCGATACTCGAAGAACTGGACGAAGCAATGGAAATTATCCAGAGGATCGGCGATTCGTCTCCGCATCATAAAGAAGCGATGGAAGATCTCGAAAGCGAAATAAAAAGTTCTATTGATCCGATGCGCAAAGATGTTTTCAAAGCAGTTGCCGAGGTGTTGCTGCTTACACAGGATGAATCTTCCGAAGAGATAGAAGAATTAAAAAGATGGAGAGCGGAACAGATACGGATCAACGATGAACGCTATTCTTCTTACCAGCATACAAACTCTTTATATTCTCCTTTACGCTTACCGGTGATCAACGCGGAATACGCTGAGAAACCTTCTGTGGTGAGCGGCTACCAGGTATTGAATGCTTGTTTCGATGCTAATCTTGCAAGAGATAAAAAGATACTCGCCTTCGGCGAAGATGTTGGACATATCGGCGACGTGAATCAGGCATTCGCCGGCTTGCAGGCAAAATATGGCAAGGAGCGTGTATATGATACGGGTATCCGTGAAGCAAGTATAATGGGAGAGGGCATTGGTCTCGCTATGCGCGGGCTTCGTCCCATCGCAGAAATACAATATCTCGATTATTTGTTATATGGTTTGCAGCCTTTGTCAGATGATCTTGCGTGTTTGTCATACAGAACAAAGGGCGGGCAAAAAGCGCCGTTGATTGTTCGCACACGAGGGCACAGGCTCGAAGGGATATGGCATACCGGTTCGCCGATACAAATGGTACTCGGCGCGTTGCGTGGTATGCATATTTGCGTTCCGAGAAATATGACGCAAGCCGCGGGATTTTATAATTTGTTATTAAGAGGAGATGAGCCGGCATTGGTCATTGAATGTTTGAACGGTTACCGTTTGAAAGAAAAAATGCCACTGAATCCGGGAGATTTTACGGTGCCTTTGGGCGTTCCGGAAATTTTATTGGAAGGGAAAGATCTAACCTTAGTCACTTATGGATCATGTGTGCGTATTGCAAAAGAAGCGATAAAGAATTTAAATAAGACAGGCATCTCCGTGGAGTTAATAGATGTGCAAACACTATTGCCGTTTGATATTAACGGGATCATCGGGCAATCGGTCCGTAAAACAAACCGCGTTATATTCCTGGATGAGGATTTCCCGGGAGGCGCATCATCTTATATGCTTCAGCAAGTGCTGGAAAAACAAAATATTTTCAGATACCTCGATAGCGAACCTGTAACAATTACTGCCAAGGAACACAGGGGCGCATATGGAACAGACGGAGATTATTTTTCAAAACCAAATTCAGAAGATGTTTTCCGTACGGTAAATATCATGATGAACGAAGTGAATCCGAAACGCTTCCCACTTTTATAATTTTCCGGTAAATAAAATTGTTGAATGCAAAAAAATGTGCAGCCTTTATCATTGCCGCTTTCAAAACGCCCGGTTGATATTGCCATCATTATTTTTTTTGCAATCAATCTTTTCTTTATTACTTATGTTGTAGATATCGAGCAACTGATTATTACGAATGCAGATGATTTTACTTATCCTTTATTTCCGCCAAAAATATTTGTTGATCTCGTGCATTGGTATGGTCGCACTTTTGATCCTGTATTGATTGCAAGACCAGCATGGTGGAGGGCAACGATCTGGATCGACTCGTTATTCTTCGGTCCGTTTTACGCAATTGCCATTTACGCTTATACAACAGGGAAAAACTGGATCCGCCTCATCAGCATTGTCTGGGCATCTGTAATGCTCACAAACGTTACTATAATTTTATTTGAAGAAACAGTTGGCGAATATCCTTCTCCTGAATTAATGCGTGTATATCTTGCAAATTTAGGATGGATCGTATTTCCGCTGATCGTGATGATCCGCATGTGGCGTTCGCCTTTCCCGTTTGCAGGTAAAATAAATTCTTAAGATAATGCTTACCACAATTTACTTACGCCAAATCCAACAATAATATTATTGACGCCGCCGTTGGGCTGCTTTGTACTTGCATTGGAGATATGCCGGAAACCGCAATTAAAATTCAGTTCTATTTTTTTTGAACCTATTCGTCTTCTGTATTCCAGTAAAAAATTATTTGCAAAAATGAATCCTTTCGCCTGGCGTGAAGTTGGATATGAAAAATAATGCGGACCGCTTCCGGCTTGTATGCTAAGAATGTTAGAAGCCTTTACAGCGAAACAAAGAATGATCGCCCCGTTCAATCCGGCTTCCATTCCTTTATATTTTCCTGCTGCAAATCCAATCATCGGCGAAAAATCCATTCCCATATTAAAAAACTTTTTTGCTTTAAAAAATGGCTGATGATAATTGATGACAAAGAGCACAGGACGATACAAAGTGCCTTCAGGTAAATGATAATACGGGATTCCGTTTTCTATAAATCCTCCAAGCGCTTTCATATTGATATATTTCTTTTCAACAGGTTCTTGAGCTGACAGGAGAGTGCTGAACAATAGAAAACCTATAAGGTTTCCAAATACCTTATAGGTTTTATTCATCAACATCATCTATATTTTTAGGTAATACTAATTGTTTATGATAATCAATGAAGGATTCATATCCGTTAAATTCATCTAAAACTTCATTAATTAAATTATTCGATGTGAACCGTAAAAAATTATGATATGAACTCCATTTCCAACTTTCAATAGTTTTTGATACACAATGATGTATTGAGTTCTTATGAATATAAAAAACTGTTGATACAAATTGTGCATCATCTGTGATTTCAACTCTACGCAGGTAGTCAATAAATAAGGAACCCTTGCGTTTATATACTTTATTGAATGATTTCGTGTAACTATTCAAAAGATTTGAGAATTGTTCCATTACGAAATCTGATATATCTGTTTTGCTATCGGTTTCTTTCTTTTTAATCTCATTATACCTTTTGTTCAATGTATCGATATCTTTTATCTTGATCAAAAAGTGGAAGTGATTGGGCAACAAACACCAGGAAAGAAGATCAGCTATTGGAAATATATGTTTTTGTACTTTTTCTAAAAAAAAAGAATAATTTCGATCTTCTATAAATAATTTTTCTTTACCTGTTGCTCGTGAAAATACATGATAACTTTTGTTTGGACACAGAGGAATATAATAGGAAGTCATCAACTAAAATAATGAAAATATAACAAGTTTACAAAACAAGACCTATAAGGTTTTCAAAACCTTATAGGTCAATCTACACATGAAGGACTACTACAAAATATTAGGATTGGAGTTTGGCGCGCCGTCAAAAGAAATTAAGCGCGCATTTTATGCGCTCGCCTTTAAATATCATCCGGATAAAACGTTTGGCAATCGCATACTCGAAGAAAAATTTAAAGAGATCAACGAAGCTTATGATATTCTTTCGGACGAAAATAAAAGAGTAAAATATCACAGTGAATATCACGATTACCTGCATGGTTATACGTCTGTCAGCATTCCGGACATTTCCGTATATCCTGATATGTACACTTACCGCCGTCCGCGTGGACCGGCAACGAGGATAATTGTAGAATTTAAAGCATTAAAAATTATGGTTGGCATTTTATTTATTCTTCTGATCATTTTTATGCTGTATGAATCGCAAGGTCATCTTACGGAACCTGCTCCCTATGAAAACAATACATTTATCGCTGATACACAAACGCATGCTCATTTGACTAAAGATGAATATTACAAGATCATTTCAAATGAATTTATGGAATCGCATGATTCCACTTTATTAAAATGCGATGTAGATTCCATGATGCATGTGATGGATTCATTTATGCAGGCGCATAAATAATTATTGAAGCCGGTTCCGGTACAAGCGGATCGTATTTTCCAAGCCTAAATAAATTGCATCACAAATTAATGCGTGCCCGATGGACACTTCATCCAGTCGAGGCAAATTTTCTTTTAAGTATTTTAAATTTTCAAGGTTGAGGTCGTGTCCTGCATTAATGCCTAAGCCATTACTTATTGCAATTTCACAGGTTTCTTTAATTTCCCTTATCGCGGCTGTAGGATCGGAGCTATAATTTTTTGCATACGGTCCGGTATAATATTCAATTCTGTCAGCGCCCGTTTTTGCTACACCTTCAATTAATTTAGCAACAGGATCTATAAATAATGAAACACGTATCCCGTTTTTTTTCAATTCATTAATGCGCTCTTTCAAAAAATCAAAATGAGTAACAGTATCCCAGCCGTGATCTGAAGTCATCTGTGTTGGATCGTCCGGAACGAGTGTGCACTGATGCGGTTTCACTTTAATGATCTCCTGCATAAAATGATCATTTGGAAATCCTTCGATATTTAATTCCGTAGTAACAATATTTTTTAAGGGCTGCAGATCTGAAAATTTGCAATGGCGTTCATCTGGTCTCGGATGGACTGTAACGCCTTGTGCGCCGAACCGTTCACAATCTTTAGCAACTTCCACAAGATCGGGATAATTGCTTCCACGCGAATTCCTGATCAATGCGATCTTATTCAGGTTTACAGATAAGCGGGTCATAAATGCTAAACGATTTTTTCTTTTTCAAAAATGGAAACGATCTTATCGATGGTTTCATCTATAGAGAGATATGATTTTCCACCGGATGCATTGCGATGTCCACCGCCTTCAAAATTTTCACGGCAGATTTTTTCTACACTAATATCACCTTTCGATCTAAAAGACAATTTTATAATTTTTGATTCCTGTTTCAGCAGCACTGCAACTTTTACATTCTTGATCGTCAGCGGATAATTGACCAAACCCTCTGTATCGCCGGTTTGCAGATTGTAACGATAAGCGTCTTTTTTATCAACGATAATAATTCCTATGCCAATATCTTCCCGGATGACCATATTTCGGCTCAGTGCATTTCCCAAAAACCGCAACTTTTCTTCGCGCCCGTTTTGATTCAGCTGTTCCTGCACATAAATAATATTCAATCCGCAATCCAATAAATGCGCAGTGATGAGCAGTGCATTTTTATTTGTTGCACCATTTGAAAAGCTCGCCGTATCCGTCAATATTCCTGTGTAAATACATTCCGCTACTTCTTTTGTTATGGTATAATTTTTATCCAGCAAACCTATTAAACGGTAAATGAGTTCGCAGGTAGAAGATGCCTTGGTGTCATGCAAACTCCAGTAGTAAAATTCTTTTGGAAATAAATGATGATCTACCAGCATGATCTTCGCATGTGTATTACCCTTAATGAATTCATCAAGCGGTTCTATCCGGCTGAGGTCATTAAAATCAAGACAGCAGATCAGGTCTGCTTCTTCAATTGCGATCTGGCTGAGATTTGGATTTTCAAGATAATTCCATACTTCATCGCAATTCGGCAGGTATGAAAAATAATTAGGAAACTCAGTAGGAGAGATCACACGAACATTGTGTCCCAACGGCAACAAAAAATTATACAAAGCGAGGGAAGACCCCATTGCATCGCCATCCGGCTTCTGATGCGTGGTGATCACGATATTTTTCGGCGTCTTAAGGAATTCTACCAGTTCTTCAATTTTTTCCATCTTTTCAAAGATAATGAAAGTGATATTGAAATAAAGTGATAATTATTAATGTATCGCTAAACAGTTGACATTGAGCAACATTAATTAATAGTAAATAATCATTTTAGCAGAGGGAGGACTGTATACTGTGAATTATCTTTGCACAAAATTATACTAATGGCAACGAACAGGACTTTTACAATGATCAAGCCGGATGCGGTGGAAGCGAACAATATCGGTTCAATTCTGGGAATGATGACAGAGGCGGGCTTCAGAGTAGTAGCATTGAAGTATACAAAATTATCTGAAGAGCAAGCCGGTAAATTCTATGATATTCACAGGGCTCGTCCTTTCTTTGGTGAATTGGTAGAGTTTATGAGTCGTGGACCGATCGTTGCAGCGATACTTGAAAAAGAAAATGCCATTGAAGATTTCCGAAAATTGATCGGCGCTACAAATCCTGAACAGGCAGAAGCAGGTACCATCCGCAAATTATATGCAACTTCTATTGGTGAGAACGCGGTACACGGTTCTGATTCAGATGAAAATGCAAAGATCGAAGGAGATTTCTTTTTCAGCGAACTGGAAAGATTTTAATAGAAAGATTCTAATAGTAAAAATTGTTCCAATTTTTCGAGTTTTTACTTTCTTTTCCTTAGATGAAAAGAAAGTAACAAAGAAAAATCAAGTCAAAACGATGCGTCAGCGCGCGTAACAGCCCTTAGCTCGCCGTTTTGACATCCCACGCTTTTCCTGCATAAATCAACACTTCAACGTAGTTTTCTTTTTCACATTTCTTACTGAATAATTCTATAAAATTTCTTCTCGCAAATTTTGTTTGATTAAATTTGAAGAGAGTAAACTCATGTTATGAAAACACAAACCTCCGCTACATCCCGCTATCAAAAAGAAAAAAATAAAGTACTGGATGAAAATTTTCAGCCCAGCGATAATTTTTATCAAAGTGATAAGATACTCAAACATTACCTCGAGAAAAATGCATCCAAAGAAGGTCTTTCTTATATGTCCGATAAGTTTGATTATATCGGTACGCAAGCTGCAGGAATGATGAACGAATTATCGTTGCTTGCAGATAAGCAAGGTCCTCAATTAATAAAAAGAAATGCACTGGGAGAAACAATCAATGAGATCCGCTTTCATCCTTCCTATTGGGAACTGATGAAAATAGCAGTAGGTTCAGAAATGTTCCGCGTAAAATGGGAACCTCAACTGCGTGAAAAATTTAAGAAGGAAAAGCACCTGCTCGGATTCTCGGCAGGATATTTATATGCAATGAGCGAATGTGGTCAGTATTGTCCGCTGTGCATGACGGATGGCGTTGCACAATTAATTGATATGTTTTGTGATGAGGAAGATAAGGAACGGTTGTTGGCGCATATTTATACCAATAATGCGGAAGAGCTTTTTACAGGCGCAATGTTTCTCACTGAAAAAACCGGCGGTTCGGATGTAGGCGCAAACATTACGGTTGCCACGCAAGTAGAAGGAAAAAATTATGTACTGAACGGTGAAAAATGGTTTTGCAGCAATGCCAATGCGGATATCATTTTTGTATTGGCGCGAACTGATGAAGGCATGAAGGGAACAAAGGGTCTTTCGATTTTTATGGTGGAAAAATATTTGCCTTCAGGAGAAAGGAATACCATGGATGTGATCCGCCTGAAAGATAAACTCGGTGTTCGCTCCATGGCGAGTGCGGAATGCATGCTCACAAATACGCACGGAAAACTTGTCGGTAACGAATTTGAAGGATTCAAGGTGATGGTGGAAATGATCAATGTATCGCGTTTGTATAATTCTGTCGCTGCTGTTGCATGTTCGCATCGAGCATTGATTGAATCGTACCAGTTTTTATCTCACCGCCAAACGTTTGGCAAAACAGCAATTGAGCATGCGTTGATCCGCACAAAACTTACGGAACTCGGCGCGCTGCATGTTGCGAATTTTTACCTCGTGATGCGCGCGGTAAAAGCATTTGATTTATCTGAATCCGGCGATGAAAAAGAAACGCAGCTATTCCGGTTCATCAACCCGATGGCAAAAAAATGTACCGCAGAAAACGGAGTGTACATTACACGGGAAAGTATGGAGCTCATGGGCGGCTTGGGATATATTGAAGATATGGTGATGCCGAAACTGATGCGCGATATGATGGTGTTGCCGATATGGGAAGGTTCCGGCAATATTATTATTCTCGACATGTGGAGAGCCATGATGAAATCGAATGGATTTGAAGTGATCTGCAACGAGATAAATACCAGTGCGGATAAAAGCGAAGAACATGGAAAATGGATGAAGGACGAGCTGAATAAATTGCATCAATTTGCAGAAAAATTAAAAACACTTTCACGCGATGGAACTGAAGCGTCAGCAAAAATGTTTTTCGAGAAACTGACTTCTTTGTACCAGGTTGCTTTATTGATCGATAACCTGGATGAAGAAAGCAAACCATGGATCACACCGGCATTAAATTACCTGAAAGAGAAATACACGCCTTCCGAACTGAAGGAAGTAACACCACTTTCGGTAGAAGAAGTTAAAGGTTTGCTCTCATGGGATTTTTGAAAATAAAAAAGCTATGCACATTCCGCACTATGAATCCTTAAATTCCGGTTATCATTGTTTGAAAAAGGGTTATCAATCTTTATTAAGCACTTACCCATATTTAAAAATTCCTTACCAGTCTGTGAAGATGGATTATGAATCGCTTCATTTAAATTATAAAACATTAAAGGCGGATTACAAATATTTACGCGCAGGCTATCAATCTTTGAAATTAAATTATGAAACAATGCGTAGCAACGCTGCAAAATAAAAAATGCTCTCAACCGAGAGCATCTATAAATTAATCCATAAAAAATTTATCTTTTGATCAAGAAAATCAAGGTAATCAAGGTCAAGGTCACTTATTAATCTCCACAAGAATGATCCTGACACTAGTAGTCCCGGTATTCTTCGTAGTGTGCGCTATTTCAGCCGGACTTTGGAAATGATCGCCTGCCTTTAAATTCAACACATCAGTTGATCCGCCTTTATGACTTACCGTTAATTGTCCGCCTTGCAAGACATAGATCTCATTAACGGGATGGGTATGCAAAGCTAATTGTTCACCGGGTTTCCAGTTGACCATGACCATCCGGACACCCGCGGTATCACATAATAATTTAGTGTTCTTCGGATTCGTTTTTACCACATCCTGTGCGATTGTTTTGTTCATTGAAGCTAAGGACAGTATCAAAACCACTACTGCCGTCAGTTTAATTAAATTTTTCATTTTCATTGTGTTTAAGTTGCGCCTACTCTTTACGGTTTTTAGCATACCCCGCGGGTTATATTTGACATTGAATTTATGTAATATGCAAATTAAGCAATAGTGTAAAGATTACTTAAAGGAGTTGAGGAGGATAGATAGGAGAGTAGTTAATTCTGAACGTAATGCAGAGCGTTTACAATTACATCTGCAAAATCATCTTTGGAAAATTCTTTTTTGGGAAGGAAGCTGATCAATTTATTACAAACATCGTCAAGTCCCGGTAAAGCTTTTAATTGTTTGTACAATTCTATAATGTCTTCTTTGAGATCTGATGGAGTGATACTGGTCAGCTCATTACCATATTTATCCAGCTTGTTATATAAAAGCATTTCCACATCCATTTTTATAAAATTTACTAAATAAAGTTCATTTAAAATTTACCAATTAATTTATATCATTCCCATATAAGATTACATCATTTTTATTGAGGAAAAAATAAATATGATTTAATTGAGATTGAAAACATATAACAACTTGTGTAAATTCTATAACGGTTTATATTCAATTCTTTATTTAATTTGATTCATGATTCTGGAGTCATTGAAAGCCCGTTTTTTTTAGAATATTGTGTGATTGATTAGTGATAAATATGTCCTTTATAACTTTAAACACGATGCTATGAAAAAAAACTCACGGTTTATCGGGCTCAATAATTTTTTCAGGATCAACTTGCCATATGGGTTGCGCCGCACTTCAAAGAATGAGTGGGTAGCTTTTAACCGGTTATATTTGCCGCTCGGATTTAATTCCAAAAGCGAAAAAAATATATTAGAAGATGACTCGTATCCTGAGTTTCCTATTTTTACAAAGTTTAACGGTGTAACTGAGGAGTTGCTTTCAGAAGTAGCAGAAAAGATCAGCCGTGATTCAAAGGGTGAAATTAAAACCATCTATTTATACAGCGATATCACTAACCCTACGCTTGACGAGGATTATTGGAATATATATTTCGAAAAAATAAAAATTCTGTCTGCACTGAATGTAACGAGCACTAAGGCGAATTTTAAAAAACCTGTTGCCAAAGCAGAGATCTGATTGAAATTTTATAAAATTTTATAGAAAAATTACTTACAGTATTTTCTCATGATCTCTTCAGCTTGAGGAATTCCGGCTTCCCGCGCTTTAAACCAATCGTCGCATGCACCTTTCTGATCTTTCAATTTAAATTTCACATTGCCGCGTTCATAATACGCGCTCTCATTATCAGGGTATAACTGTATCGTTTTATCAAAGTCTTCTAAAGCGCCCGGATTATCTCCAAGTTTTGCACGTATCAAGCCACGGCTGTAATAAACAAAATCATCTTTTGGATTTAATTCCAGTGCCTTTGTATAATCCTGTATTGCGCCGGCGTTATCTTTTAGCTCATTTTTAACCGCACCGCGACTTTTATACGCGAGCGAATAATTTGGATTTAAATCGATCGCTTTGCTAAGATCCTGTATCGCACCTTGTTTGTCATTGAGATTATATTTTAATACGCCCCGCACATAATATGGTTTTTCAAAAGCAGAATTTAATTCGATCGATTTATTATAATCCGCCATAGCTGCTTTATTATCTCCGAGATCTTCTTTAATCATTCCGCGTGTAAAATAAGCCGGCGCATAATTTGGATCCCGTTCCAGCGCCTTGTTGCAATCCTGGATCGCGCCCACTTTATCTCCGAGCTTAACACTGATCTGCGCGCGCAAGTTATATGCTTCGGTATTGTTGGGATCCGTTTCCACAGCTTTGTTCAGATCTTTCAATGCACCTTTATAATCCGACTTGTCAAATTTCGTAGTGCCGCTTTTTATATAATCGGAAACCGATTGTGCATGTGTGTGTGATAAAGAAAGGGAGAGGAGGAAGAAAAAGAAGATCCTTAAGATGGTATTCATAATGCTTATTTAATTTAAAGTTAAGAAATGATTCAAAATAATCATTACTAAACCTATTTCAAACAAGCAACACTTTTGTGGTAAGTATCTATAAAGAATTACTGTGAAGAAGCGTTACTTTAAATTCTCAACGATCATTTCGTTCTTCACGAATTGACGTAAGGCACTGCCTTCCTTGGAATAGAACTGCACAAAGTATGCTCCCTGTGGAAGTGTACTGAGGTTTAAATTTAATTCTGTCAATCCCGGCGTAACAGGGTAGATGTTTTCCATCATCTTTTTCCCGTTTGCATTAAATATTCTCACCTTCACATTTACGGGAACCTTGCTGTTGAGCTTTACTTTTGAATTGCTGCATGAAGCATTCAGCATCAGATCACCGAATTTTAATTTTTCCGATGCAGTGAGATCCAGCACCGTATTTGACTGGTTAAATGAGAGAAGGCTGCTTTGTGCCTTGATCTTTCCTGTACACGTTACAAGAAGCAATAATAAAAAGGCTGTCCGGGTTTTCATAATTTTGGGTTTAGTGTATAGTTTTATCGTTTGGGAATAAATTTTTAATTCTTATACAGGAAAAGCTGGGTTTCGAGATACAAACATATATTAAATCGGTGTAACTGTCAATAGCTATAATTGACGATTGTCATTAGATTCCTGATTTTTGGCAGGAATAAAACCGGTTTGCGGAATGGAAGATCTTTCTTTTTCAAAATAAGCATGTCACATTTTACGTAAAGGACAATTTCTTTAAGAATAAGTTTTCCCTCATTTTTACATCAGAAACAAAGATAGAAACATAGATCCTCCCCCAAAGGAAACAAAATCCCCCACAAAGAAAAAAGAGCAGCATTTGTTGCTCTTTTTTTTTTATTGTCCATAAACTGAAAACTTTTTACTGTGCCTGCGATCCGCCATTCGTGCCGCTGCCGCTGTTTGTATTGCCGCTATTGTTGGTATTATTATTATTTCCATTACTGTTCTTCGGTAGCATCACGCGTCCGTTGCGATCGATAACGGTTCCTTCATCGAGGTTCACGTCTTTTACATCCTTTGTTTTGATTGTGCCATCCATCATTAAAACATTTCCGTCGCTCAAAGTAATATCTCTTGTGATCGGAACTTTTAATCCATTCTTCATATGTCTTACAGAACCATCTTTTACGATATAATAATCATTGCCGTAAGGAGAGGTGTTTGCGGTGCCGTGTGGTGAGGTTTTTGTTTCAATATGTAATTTGTTTTTACCGGCAGATAATTTTGAAGAAGTTTTTCCTGTTGATGATTTGCCTGTTCCTGTATTTTTGGAGGATGTATTTGAAGTGGTTTTTGATGCAGTCTCGTTAGAGCTTGCTCCGTTTGAAGCGCTTTTGCTTCCTGAATTTGAATTAGAGCTGCTGCTTTTGCTTTTGGTATGTGTTGAACTACTGCTGTTTTTTATTCCGCTCTTCGGTGGCGTAAGCTTTGCCTTTGGAATGTTGTCTGTAGAACCGGTTCCGTTCGACATGGAAGGCGGCTGAGCTGATGCAGAAAGCATGCCTGCTAAAAGAAATATGATTATCGTTTTCATCTTCAATATTTTAATAATTAAAGTTGAAATGAATTGGCTGCAAAAGTGTTACAGGACTTGCATAAAGTGTTACAGGATTTTTAGGTGAAAATAGAACTGTCATCTCGAACCACCGGGAGCAATGGTGCTAATTAAATTTTAACTGTAAGGATAAAAACAAACTTAAAACTTCCCTTAAAGCACCTAAAAGCAAATTTGAAATTAGCTTTCAACTTGAAGATACCTCAAAGAGGGCAACAACAGCAAAATCAAATAGATCAAGCTGGAATCGCATCAATAAGTCTCTTCTTTGCTTGAATAATTGCAATAGATAATCTTTTAATAGTTAATAAAAAACCAGAATAATCTTGTTTGATCTCGTCTATAGTTTCATTTTTATCATTGATGGTCCGGTTCTTTTCAGCAGTATAGAATTTAATATAGTGGGTTGATTCTATTTGACTATACCAAGGTCTATATTCCGAGATAAGATAAGCTGGTTTTAAAGTTGGTAAATCATATCCCATTATTAAAAAAAAGATGTTCTTCTTCAGTACATTTTCATAATAGTAACCATTGTTCGTTTTAGTATTCTCCAGAAAGGCATTATATTTTTCAATTTCATACTGACACCAATTGGTCTTTCCGATTTTAAGAAAGGACTCATTAGATATAATTTGAACGAAAGTGTAGGATTTTTCAATTGCTGTATCAATTGCGTCTTTAAAGTTAGAACCGTATTCTATTTCTTTTTCATCAATAAATGCTTTTGGCAGTGATTCCTTGCAAAGTTTTTCTGCTACAAAACGAGCTACTTGATTTGAAGCGCTGCTTATACTACCGAGGTGTAAGATAGTTTCATATCGTTTATTTATGTCGAAAGCTTCTTTATTGGTATACGAAAAGAAAAAACTGTACCAATCCTTTAAAATTGGAAAAACGAAATCGAAATGTGTAGCTAACCTCTGATCCCATAAACCAGATTTGATGAAAGTTATATGTATCAGATCATATAACAACTGCATTTTGTAATTATATTTATCTGTATCATTATCATAAGCAAATGAAATAGCCCTATTTAATACAACTTCAAATAATATAGCTTTTAACTCCTGTTCTGTATTTAGCACTCCTTCATTATTCAATTCCCTTTCAATGGCAACTTTAAAGTCACTAAGCAGTATTTTATTATTTAAATATATGTGTTCGCATGTCAGTGCTTCTATAGTCTTTTGAACTTCTTCCTTTGAAATTTCTGGTGAAAAAGTTTTTGCTATTAATTCGTCATTAATATCTTCAAGTTTATTCGATGAATAAATCTGTAAAAGTTTATCCCGGATCTCAGTCTGATTATAAGCCATTTCTATATATTTATTGAATATTATCTATTACACTTTCAGAGGCACTTTTTAAAAAGTCAGAGATCTCTTGGGATTCTTTCTGCTTTTCAATTTGTATTTTTTCAAAGGTGGTTGTTGATACATCTATGTGAGCAACCAAGTCTTGTAATTCAAGCAACCTGTCAATATCATTTTCGGATAAGTTTTCACCTTTAATCTTTAATTCTTCAAGTTCTTTCTTGAACTCATTAAGATATGGCGATAGTTCCTTATACCTTAGCATTGCAAAATCTTTGTTTTCAACTTCAAAAATTAATGAGTAAATACTTTCTATAGTATAGCCGATGAGCGTTTTATTTATCATTTCTATTTTGAATTTACCTTCACTTGTCCTTCTTAAAACTGAAACTTCATTCGCTTTGCAGCCTTCTAAAAGTAATGGACTGTGTCCGGATATAATAAATTGAACATTTGGGAAATTTTTTCTTAAAATTTGAACGAGTTTTCTTTGCCAGGAAGGATGAATATGTGCATCAAGTTCATCGATAATAACGATAGCATATCTTTTTAATATTTGGGTTTGTTCTTGTTGAACAGACTTCAAATAATTAAAGATTAAACAACAAATTGCTACGATTGAAAAAGTGCCTTGGGAAACCTTCTGGATAGGAAGAATGATTTGTGTGTCTTCAGGTTTTACTTTTATCGAAAAACTCGCGTTCTTGTCATTACTTTCAATTGATATAAATTCGAATTTGCTCTCGTCTTGAAATATTAATTGACCATCCTTGCTGACAAGCTTATCCGATGATAGATCTTTAATTACTTTTTGAATTAATCCAAATGGTTCTTCCTGGAAACTTTTACCATTTTCAAAATATAAAATACAAGACTTGAATAAAGCATTTTCTATTACCTTCATATAGGGCAATGAATATAAAAATTCGTAGGCACCATACCTGGCTATGTCGCTATACTCTGAAGCATATGCAAGAACAGCTTCTCCGGATTTATCTATAAATCTGGAGTCAGGAATGGCCAATAACGGGATACGCCCCGTTTGAGTTTTAATGGTATTCGTATCTGCGCATATTGCAGGAGTATATTGTTTTAGTTTTTCCTGAACCTCTATAACCTGATTATTAATGTTATCAACCTGTTTTATTTGATCTGCAAATGTTTTTTCAATATCTTCATCCGTATAGTTCTTATCCGGGGTTGCCAAAAATATTTTAATTTCATTATCCAGGTTCGTTTGGGCTTTTCTGCTTTCTTGTGTCAGTGAAAATAATTGTTCTTCTATTTCTTTCCCCGGAATATCTCCAGATAGATAGAGTGAAGCTTTAGCCTCAGCCTTTGAGCCTTGAATCCAATCTTTAATCTTTATTTTATCATCATACAAAAGTGCAATAATTAAACCAAGCAAATGACTTTTCCCATATCCATTCTTACCCAATAAAATATTAATACCCGGCTTAAAATACCAGGTAAAATTGGCAAAAATTGATGTGTCTTCTACAACAAGTCTTTCCAATTTAATCTTCTTATCCTTATTGTTTAAAAATGAATTTTCATTCCTTATATTTCGTGCAGACTTCTCTGCTATTTCTGCATCATCGAATAAGTTCATAGACTTTAATATCTTCGCCTTTAATTCATATATTTCAGGTATTTGCAGATAATTTTTATTTTCTTGCAGTAAATTTGTTTCGAGTTCTATGGCTTTATTAATGTAGTCAATACCTTTTTGAAAGTCTTGCTGTCTGCAGGCAATCTCAGCAGCAGTTAATAAACCGGATGGTGAGAGGTCGCCACTTAATTCCTTGCTGTAACTTGATATTTCGCTCTTGTCTTCATCCTCAACCTTATCAAGCTGTTCTTCCAGACCTGATTTGATGTTTCTTAATTCTGATCTGAGTCTGTAATCTTCTGCGATCTTTTTTCTTTGATCTATCAATTCCTGGGATTCAAGCAATTTTTTTTCATATAAGAGCGTATGATAAAAATCATCACTATAATTATTGATTGTAGAAACAACCAAAGCAAAAAGAACAATTACCAAAAACAGGATAATGAATAATGTCAGATAGGAGATAACGGTAAAATATTTTATTAAGACAACAAACTTTGCATCTAAAGTAAGTTTTTGAAAATTTGAAGGATTATAATAAGCCGTAATCTCATTTAGATCTTCCATAGGAATATCTTCCAGCTTCCTGACATTTATTTTTTCGTTTGACTGATTTAAGTAAACTGCATAAGAATAATTTAAATAAGCTAATCTTTTAAGTTGATGAACCCTGTCATTTATATCCATACTGTCTTTAAGAGGCAGATACTTTAAATTTTTCTCGGCAATAGATGCAAATTGATTTTCGTATTTTATCCTTTCATAAATTTCCAAATCTACAATTGAAGAATAAGCTATGCGTGAATTGTAAAAATCTATTGTAGTATCCGAAGGATCATCTAATGACAATTGTTCTACTCTTAGCTTTATAGACGATAGGGTGTCTTGAACTGATTGGCTGATATGCGCATTTTTTATCCTGTTTTTATTTGCTGAATGCAGTGAAAATCCAGAGACAATAATAATGAAAATGAGAAAATTGATAAATATGAAGGGTAAAAAGGATGACGATCGTCTGCTGTTTTTGACCGGAATAGAAGTGTCAATTTTAGTTAGATCATAATCATTTATCAAAGTCCTTGAACTGCCTATTAAAAGGAAAGAAATAGATGCTAAAATAAAATACGTAAATAAGACAGATATATAAACATTATTAAAAAAAATATTTGCAAGCCAGGATGCCGCAGTGACGGACAGCATTATAATAATACAATTAAAATATCCTATCCTGGCATAAGGGGCAATGTCTACAGGTAGAAGCTTATCAATAATATCCCTGGAAGCGCCCGACAACCATTTAGCTGAGATTCTATTACATAATTTGAAGACGGAAACCTTCTCTGGAATGTTATTAACTTGCATAAAAGAATTTATTTATTATTTCAAGCTTAGTTTGCTCCGAATTAAATAAGGGACAGAAACTATCCCAAGCTATTTGGTCAATTTTTCCTTGCATGTTCCGAAAATGTTTAATCATTCCCTTATTTAAACAGTACTATACTATTGCCCTAAAAAATAATGATTACTCATAATATTTATGACAAAAATGAGTGAACGGTCGTTTGGATGATTGAATGGTCAATATAAATCCATATAATTTGTTACCTGGAAGTTAGATCATTTATTTTATTTTATTGATTGTCAAATATTTTTTAAAAATTATTAAGAAATCTACTGCCCTTATACCGTTTACTCACTCAAACGACCGTTCACTCAATAGATATTTTATGATTTAAGTATATAAATATATTTATAGGCTATGGATTTAAAATACCTGGATATTGCAATTGGAGCTATTTTCATATATCTGTTGTTGAGTCTGTTTGCAAGTACCATTGTTGAATTTATTGCTACATGGTTTAGCTTTAGGGCAAATACTTTGGAGAAAGCTATTAAACTAATGCTTAATGATTTTGATAAGAAAAAAATTACGCTACAAGCTGAACAGGAAGGAAAGGAGAAAATAGGTTTTCTTTCTAAATGTTTTTATGAGTGTTCTGTAATCAGATATTTAGGATTTACAAACCTTTTTGGCAGATATCAAAAGCCCTCTTATATTATGCCAAGGAATTTTTCTAAATCATTAATTGATATCATTCTTAATAAATCTACAGAAGTCACTATAGGCAATATTAAAGCCGGTTTAGAGAAATTGAGGACAGATTTTCCCTCAAGTACAGATTCAGTGGAATATATCGGAACATTATTAAGAGATGCAGGAAACGATATTGAAAAATTTAAAGAAGAATTAGAGAAATGGTTTAACGATACAATGGATCGAGCAAATGGCTGGTATAAAAGAACGGCTCAATACTGGTTACTGGGAATAGGTTTAACAATTGCAATTTTATTCAATGCAGATACGCTCCATATTTTGAAATATTTAAGTGATGATCCTAAGAAGAGAGAAGAAATGGTAAATGTGGCAAAGGTATATATGCAGAAGTACGAAATTGAAAAAAATATTGATGGAAAAAAAGATTCATCAACAATTAAAAAAGCAGAAGATCTATTAAATACAGCAACAAAACAGCAAAAAGATATTATAATGTTAAATGACGGCGCACTAGGCTGGAGGAATGGATTGCGAAATGCAATATCAAAAATTCCTGATACTAAAATAACCACGATTATAAATAAAGGAATTGGCTTTTTACTAACGGCATTGGCAATAAGCCTGGGCGCCACGTTTTGGTTTGACCTGTTGAAGAAGCTAATAAATATAAGGGGTACAGGACCAAACCCTGATGAAAAGAAAAAGAAATCAACTACTTAAAAAAAATATGGATTATCCTAAAAGAATTATTGAAAAAGGTGAAAGCAACAAGTCAATTGTTAAGGCTATTCAAAATCAACTGAATTTAAAAGGTTGCGGACCAATAGATGTCGATGGAGACTATGGGAACCAAACCGTAGGTGCAGTAAAGCTTTTTCAAATAAGACATGCAGATGCCAATGGTGCTTCATTGATCGTAGATGGGAAGATAGGACCGATAACCTGGCAAATACTTTTCGGAAGTGATACCGTTCCGGTTATTGAAGAGAATGAAAATAATTTGTTGAGTACGGCATTAAAAATTGCGGTTTCGCAAATAGGTGTTGAAGAAAATCCTCCGTATAGTAATAGAGGAAAAGAAGTTGATATGTACATACGCGAAACAGGATTAAACCCAGAAGGTAATCATTACAGTTGGTGTATGGCATTTGTGTATTGGTGTTTCTCAAAAGCCTCACAGAAAATTGGAAAGACAAATCCAATGGTAAAAACCGCAGGGTGTGTTGATCAGTGGAACAGAACTACCTGTAAAAAGATCAATGGAGCCGATGCAGTGCAAAATCCATTATTGATCCAGCCGGGGCACGTATTTATAATAAAACACAACGATGGTTCAGGGCATACAGGTATTGTAGAAAGTGTAAACGGGGGTTTCCTGACAACCATTGAGGGAAATACCAATATGGGCGGCAGCAGCAATGG
>JAQBNI010000097.1 GCA_028288625.1 Bacteroidota bacterium
TTAGAAATTGGCAATTTGGAAGGAATAGGAACTTCCTATAATAATATAGCTAATATATTTGATAATAAGGGCAAACATGATAAGGCTTTAGAATATTATAATAAAAGCAGGCAAATTGCCGACGATTCGGGAGATAAAATCGGATTAGCACTTACTTATGAAAACATTGCAGGTACTCTTAGAAGTCGTGGCAAATTAGATGAAGCCTTTTTAAACGCTAATTTAGCTTTGAAATTGGGTGAAGAAATAGGCGATAAGGAACGTATTGGAGGTTGTTTAAATGTCATCGGTAGAATATTAAGAGATCAGGGGAAATTAGAAGAAAGCCTTTCAAAATTTTTAGAAAGCTTGAAGGTAAAAGAGGAGTTAGGTGACAAATTGGGTGTTATGAAGACTTTTACTACAATTGGAATTTCTAATTATAAGCTTCAAAATTTACAGGATGCTCTATTTTATTTTTTTAAATCAATCGATTTAAGCAGAAGAATGGAAGATAAATCTCATGAAAATATTGTCACTCGATCGATAAGTGTAATTAGCAAAAAGTTGGGTAAGGATCAATTTAAAGAAGTCGCTATTAAAGCTTTTGAAAAAATAGATTTTGAGACAAAAGTTAATGTTAAAGAGTTTTTAAACGAACCTCTAGTAAGGGAATCTCCAAAAGTTGGACGAAATGATCCATGTCCATGCGGTAATGGGAAGAAATATAAGCATTGCCATGGGGCAAATTAATTTATTTGTATTGTGCACTTATTTTTAAACTTACTGCACACCTAATTCAGCATGCCAGCAACCTTGCAACTTTCTCAAATTCACGATCTGCCCGATATGGTAAGCATTATGAATATTGATGTTGGATATCACGGCGTACCAGTTATCAATATTATCGGAAGAAACAGGCTTAGCTAAAGTGTCCGGTTCCGCTTGCTGAATGGAAGTTTCCCAGTCAGACATGAGTTTGTTTACATTCTCTACAATTAAATTCCATTCGATATCCGTGCCTTCGTAATTCTCGTTGGTAAAGCTTACATCGTGACCGTTGCTATATTTTTCACTGAGCGCGCCTTTTAATTTATTCAGGTATCGCGTGTTCCAGAAAATAAGATGGTTAACGATTTGCCAGATGGAATGGTTTGCGCTGCCGTCCTTCCATGCAGCCTGTTTTGCAGATAAACCTGAGATAGCTAAGCTGAGCGGAACGATCCATTCCTTTTCAGTATCGCAAGCTTTCATTTGTTTTAATATGATTTCTTTCGTTGTCATATTTATAAAACGTTTTTTGTGAAGAAAACTTTTATAATGAAAGTTAAATAATAATTTAGAAAATGATTGCCCAAAAAGTTATCTACCGTCATCCTGAACTTGTTTCAGGACCTTTTAACGGTGCATTTGGTGATGAAGGTGCCGAAACAAGTTCGGCATGACGGCGGTATTAGTTTAGTCTTATGTTCTTTTACCTTAAGAGGTTATTCATTTATTTCGCTCATATTCTCTTCCAAAGGCAATAAACATTCCAATGCCAAATGCTTTTCCTTTGCAGACTTTTCTTTTCAAATAATAATTTTTATCTCCGATACAAGTTCCTTTGCAGACATTTTTTGTTGTAAGAAATCCGTTTGATAAAGGTTGAATACTTGCAGCCCGCAATCCATTGTAAGCCATTTGAATGCTTTGTTTATATGAAGTCCCGGAGACAAGGTTTAATTTCAACGCCTTCATTTCGCCATACGCAAACATCGCCGTGCAGGAGCTTTCGATAAAATTCTGCGGGTCATTATTTCTAACCGGCAGTTGATACCAGTGACCGTTTTCTTTATTTTGCAGTTCCGGTAATCGCGCCAGCATTTCTTTCAGATAACCAGCAAATTCATTCCAATGTGAATTACTCTTCGGAATATTTTCCAACGCATCCGATAAGGTCACAACGATCCAGCCGTTACCACGACCCCATATTTCACTGCTTCTCCGGGTAATTTTATCAGGCCAGTTTTTTTGTCCGCAAAAAGCACAATGCGTTTTGTTGTCGCTGTCCCAGCCATGCACCCACAGTCCCCATTCTTTATCCTGCAATTTATTTCTGTGTATGCTGATCTGTTTTGCTAATTCATCCAAATATTTTTCATCACCGGTGGCTTTATACATTTCAATTAAAAATTCTCCGATCATAAAAACAGTGTCATCCCACAACTCAACATTCTTCCGTAAATGAGACACACCGCCTTCACCTGTTCTTTTGATCTTTAAATAATCCGAAAATATTTTATCACAGGCATCTGAATATTTTTTGTCGTGTGTGATTCTTACCAAAAAAGCCATGCCTAATCCTGACGCTACGGCATTCGGTGTTTTACCATTCGCTCTTGCATAAGTTTTATCCATTGCTTTTTTAATGAAATCAAAATAAGCTTGTTTCTTTTCTCCGGAGGCTTTGTCATATTCTTTTACCAGCGTATTCAGCAACGCAGCTTTCTGCCACTTCCATTGAAATTTAGAAGCGGGCATATACTTTTCCATGGCATAAGTTTCCATGGAATCCACCCACGTTTTTGCGAATACATTTTGTAAAATAATACACAGAAAAAAAATAAAAATAAATTGAAGAAATGTTTTCATATGGATTAGAAATCGTACCGACCGCTTGAAGCGGTACGGACGATTCCATCTGTACCGCTTTTAGCGGTCAGTATGGTTATCTTTTTATCAAAAGTTTTTGAGTAAAGTTATTTTCGCCGCTTTGCACATTGATCATATACATGCCTTCAGCCCATGTTGTGGTATTGATAGTTTTGGACTGAATACCGCTGAGTTTCTCATTGTATATTTCCTGACCAACAACGTTGATAATTTTAATTGTTACTTTTTCATTTCCAAAAGCAGAAAGATCAATGCTGATATTATCTTTCGCAGGATTTGGATAAACAGCAAACTGTGTATTATTTTTTAAGTTCTGAATTCCGGTAGTAACTCTTGTAGGACCGGAGAAAATATCGCCATTCCATGCATATTCAAGCGTTTTTCCATCCACAACAATTTTTGAATAATACACCCATTGTAACGTCGGCAAATTGAAATACCATTTTTCCTCATATTGCGATTGCTCAATGATATTTTGGAAATTATCGAAGCTGTTGTACATATCAATATTTCCAACCATGATCACCCACGTTTGTCCATCCGGATTATCACATGCTTTAACACCATTTATATCACCGACACATTCTCTTCTTACTGCTACATAACTATTTCCTTCCCGTCCCAGTATCCAATGGTCACTTTCTCTCACTTCATCAAATTTTTCGTTTTTCCAATGCAGTGCAACATCAAGCTTCGCATCTTTATATCCGAATAATGCCAATCCTTTTTCAGGGCGGTACATCACCAAAGCTATATTGTCTTTTTGTTGAACATATGGTAAATGTGTGTTCGCGTGTATTGCAGGTCGATCGTCCCAATTGGTAGTTGGTGTGCCGGAAATAGTAAATACTGCAGTAGTTCCGGTATTAGCGATGACAGGCCATTGCTGATAGCCAACTTTACCTTTCCAGAAATCCTGGATAGAACTTAGTGTGACCGATTTATTTTTAAAAATTGCAATGGTGGGATGATAAATTCCTGAGCTCTTTGTTATAGAGCTGGCAACTTCAGCTATAGTGGGCGCTAAGCTCGATGGTAAAAAAGAATATTGCCTGAAATCAGAAAATTCAAAATGATCCCACAGGTTCAGATCTTTAACCAATTGAAAAGTGGCTTGAGCAACCAATGGATCAAAATAAGCACCGGAACTCCACTGGAAAATAACTTTATCCTTGGGTGACATCGTATTGTTGATGTTACTTATTCCGTCTTGTAAGGTATGCCCGAGCGTGAAAAGTGTGTTTAAAGTTGGCGTCCATGAATTGATAATATCGTCCACATCAATGGAAGAAGAAGCCAAGAATCCGCCGGCATGAGAGGCACCTGTAGGAGGTTGTCCAAAACCTGTTAACAGGTAAATGAGATTATTGTGATTCTGATCATAAGGCTGGTCATATTTTCCGTAATAATTTCTTCCAGCTGCGGGAAAATAAGTGCCCTTATCGTTTGCCATCTTCAGAAGATCTTTTAATAAACGCTGCGCAGCGAGCGTAGCCTGCGATTTGATCTGTGCATCCTGGGCAAAGTCCGCTAAGTTCAATAATCCCGACAAGCAATATGGTCCGTATGTAGAGGAGAAGAATTCATAAAATCCATACTGTACTTTTAAGTCGAGGTAATGGCGCAACCGTTTTTCTAAAGTGCTGTCAATTATCTTACCATATTTTTCATGCAACAACCAATCGGACGACATCCACTGGATCATATGGTTTTCCGACCAGTATTCACGTAAACTTTCATTTTTTTCTAACCAGAATGGTATATTACGAAGTGCAGGTAAAATTGTGCTGTCGTATTCGCCGTGGGAGAGCATCAATACACGGACAAGTTTAACAATACCAAAATCCGCGGTAGTGTTTATGGTCACATCGTATACTTGATTTGCCAGTGCAACCGAATCAACAGGTACTCCTTTGTACGCCTGTATAGTAATTGCATCACCATTAAAATTTGCCAGCGCATTGTCGATGTATGCATTCTTCCTTGCTTCATAAATTGGGTTATTGGCACAGAGTTGCTCCATATTTAAAAACAAACCGGCAATAAATAAAAAAATGTAAATAGGTTTCATTTCGTGTCATTTATTAAAATAAAATATCTTCTACAATATACCTGTATTTACGCTTATTTCAAAAGGATATCTCTTTCGTAAAGCCGGAAAGCCTGCTTGTGTTTTAAGCTAAGATCGTTCATATTCGAAATACTTAATAATTGTTCCAGTTCATCCGTAATATTTTTCGGAAGCTCATCATACAAGTAGCGCAGCTCAAAGTTATAGTGAACAGGATTGTACTTTATTCGCAGCAATCTTGTCAGTGGTTTAATGGTTAATTCAAAATAGAATGTTAAAGCGTCAATATAATGTCCTCTTGCAATTTCTTTTTCGACCATAAAGAAAAAGAATTCAAAAGTCCTTTTCATTTTATCTCCATATACATCTACTTTTTCATCAAATGCATTTTGATTAAAACCTTGCTTTTTCATATAATCAAAGCGGTCAAAATAAACAATAAGATCGCCGTGAATTTGGGTTTCCAGCTCTTTATTTTCTACAGATTGTTCTATAAGATAAAAATCGACGACGTGATAAGGGTGCGTATTTTTAAGCTTGTAAAATTTGTGATGAAATCCTTTGTTTGCTGCCCATGGCAATGTAGTTTCTATACCTGCAAGATCTTCCAGGAAATTCTCAAACTGCTGAAAGGTTTCATCCACTTTATCATCCTCGACACCGATCATAATATCAATGTCTGAAAACTCATCAAACCTTTTAAACGCTTTTGAACCTCCTTCCAGGATAAGATGGATATGCTCCTTACTTTTGAGCTCTTCAATTATTTTTGATAGGATGGCTTCCCGTTCCATGATTCACAAAAATACCTAATCAGATTGTTTTCCCAAGAATGTATTTTTCTCTATAATGCCTTATAAACCTTTGTCTTAACCTATTGTTGTTGTAGGGAGAAACCGTTGAATTTCTGTTTAACGTCAATTAATCGTAATTTTACCAATTGTTATAATAAAAATATGTCGAAGAAGAAAAAGATAAACAAGGGAGCACCCTCACAAAAAAGAGAAAAAAAAGAAACCCAAAAAGACCACAATACATTTGTAGTAGGCGAGGAGTTGACGGGAGAGATAGATGTTGCAAGAAGCGGAGATGCTTATGTGACGATAGAAGGAAAATCCAAAGATTTTTTTGTTCACAGGAAAAATACCAACCACGCTTTTGATGGCGATACGGTAAAGATCATGCGTTTGCATAAAGCAAATTCAGGCAGACCGGAAGCCATCGTTACTGAAATTGTTAAGCGCAAACGCATACTATTTATTGGTGTTGTAGAACGCGTAAATGATACATGCTTTGTAATTCCGGATAACACTAGCATCAAAGCAGATTTTTATATCCCGGAAGCCAGGTCTCAGAAAGCAAAACACCGCGATAAAGTAGTGGTGGAATTAGCGGAGTGGCGACCAAAAGATAAAAATCCTATTGGTCATATCACGGAAATTTTAGGACAGGCGGGAACGAATGATATCGAAATGAAATCTATTTTAGTGGAGAATGGATTTTTTACTTCTTTCACAAAACAGGTTTTGAATGAAGCAGATGAATTGCCGTTCAAGGTTTCCGATGAAGAAAAAAAGAAACGACGTGATTTCTCCAATATACCAACATTTACGATAGATCCGACGGATGCGAAAGATTTTGATGATGCACTTTCTTTCCGTCAATTGGAGAATGGTTTGTATGAAGTGGGTGTGCACATCGCGGATGTTTCGCACTATGTAAAAGAGCATTCACTGCTGGATAAAGAAGCGTTCAAGCGCGCTACATCTGTTTACCTCGTCGATCGCGTTGCACCGATGTTCCCGCAAAAATTATCGAACATAATTTGTTCGTTGCGACCGAATGAAGACAAATGTTGCTTTGCTGCAGTTTTCCAGCTTGATGAAAAAGCAAAGGTGAAGGATGTATGGTTTGGAAGAACACTTATCCATTCACAAAAAAGATTTACTTATGATGAAGCGCAGGAAATATTAGAAGGAAATGAAGGTCCGTTTAAGAAAGAATTATTAGAGTTGAACAAACTCGCACATCTTTTAAGAAACGAGCGGTTCCGATTGGGTTCTATTGCATTTGAAGCGCCGGAAACAAAGTTTCAGCTGGATGAAAATGGCAAACCGATCGGTGTATATGTGAAGGAAAGAAAGGATGCGCATTTGCTGATAGAAGACTTTATGCTGTTGGCAAATAAAGCGGTTGCGAAATTTGCGGGAAAAGAGAAAAATGAAAATGGACAGGTGCCGTTCGTCTATCGCGTGCATGATCTTCCAAATGAAGAAAAGCTGATCGACTTCTCCCTGTTCGCGCAAAAATTCGGATACAAGATTCAGTTCGATAATCCCAAACAAATTGCACGAGAATTAAACAGGCTGATGGAAGAAATAGCAGGAAAGCCTGAAGAAGCAGTGCTGCAACAACTCGCCATTCGCACCATGTCGAAAGCAATTTAT
Organism: Bacteroidota bacterium; assembly: GCA_028288625.1. GTDB lineage: Bacteria > Bacteroidota > Bacteroidia > Chitinophagales > JADIYW01 > JADJSS01. The sequence goes on from JAQBNI010000097.1 coordinate 7,153, forward strand.
ACAACGGATAATATCGGTCATTACGGTTTGGGTTTTGATTACTACACACATTTTACTTCACCTATAAGAAGATATCCCGATGTAATGGTACACCGTTTGCTCGCCAAAATTTTAGAAAATAAAAAACTACCCGCTAAATCTGAACTGGAGTTCCAGTGCAAGCATAGCAGCGAACGCGAGCGTGCAGCAGCAGATGCGGAGCGTGCTTCGATAAAATATAAGATGGCTGAGTTTATGCTCGACAGGATCGGCGAAGAATTTGCAGGTGTTATTTCGGGCGTAAAGAACTGGGGAATTTATGTGGATATTCCGGAATATAACTGTGAAGGATTGGTGCGCGTTGAAACAATGACGGATGATAGTTACGCTTTTGATGAGCGCAAGATGCGCATGCTCGGTAAGCGCTATGGTCATATTTTTCAATTAGGCGATCGTGTGAATGTAATTTTAACCGGTGTAGATATCGAAAAGAAAACGATTGATTTTGAAATGGCGAAAAATCATTCCGCGAAAAAAACGACATTTTAATTTTATTAAGACAGCGCCGCAATTTCCGTATCTATTTCTTTCACATTTCCTGTTCGTTTTAAAACACCCCAAGCCTGCATCTCACCTTTAATTGCACGACTTAACGCTTTGAAATAAACGATATACATGATCCAGCGGTAAGAGAATCGCTGTGGAATAACCATCCATAATTTTCTCCAGTCTTCATTTTCCATGCGGAATGCAATAAATGCACTGATCAGATCTATAAGTTGAAAGCCTAAATAAAACCAAATGAAATTTCCTGAAGCGCCTGTAAACAATCCGAAGATCATAATAAGATCAGCAATAGGCGCAAAGAATGGGAGAAAGAACTGGTACAATAAAATATTCGGAAGTGCAATCAATCCAAGTGCTTTGTATTTCGGATAAAAACATGTTTCGCGATTCTTCCAGAAAACCTGCATCACACCGAAACACCAGCGAAACCGCTGTTTGATAAACTGCTGCATGGTCTCAGGAGATTCCGTATATGCGATCGCTTCATTGCAGCAAACGATCTTATAACCATTCTTCAATAATTTTATAGTGAGATCGCAATCTTCAGCAAGCGTATCTGATGTGAGTCCACCTACTTCTAAAATGGCTTCGCGTTTAAATGCGCCGATCGCACCGGGAACAACAGTGATACAATTCAGCAATTCAAAGGCGCGTCGGTCAAAATTCTGCGCAGTTGTATATTCGATAAATTGCCAGTTCGTAAGCATATTCACGAGGTTACCCACTTTTACATTTCCCGCAACTGCGCCGATATCTTCATTCACAAATGATTCCACTAACCTGCTCACGGCGTCAAATTTTAATTGAGTGTCTGCATCAATACAAACAACGATCTCTGCATCAGAATGGTTGATGCCATAGTTTAATGCTGAAGCTTTACCGCCGTTTATTTTATCGAGTATAATTACTTTGGAATGATTTGAAAATTCATTTTGAACTATTTCCAATGTGTTGTCCTTAGATCCGTCATTTACAAAAATGATCTTTGTATTTGCATAATCCGATTTCAATAAATTATGTATCGTTTTTATCACATTGACATTTTCATTGTGTGCCGGAACAATAATATCTACCATCGGATTATAATCCTTATTGATCTTTCTTTTTTTTGTTTTAAAATATTGTATGATAGCCAGCAATGCAATAAAAATAGTTCTTCCCATTGCAAGGATGATCGCGAAGAAAAATAAAGCGTATATAAAATGCTGCGTCCAGAAAAAACTGCTTGCAAAATAAAAATTCACTTTGTTCATCCATATTTCCTTCCTGCTAGCAAGTGGCGGCATCAATTCAGCCGGTGTCTTTTGTAAAAGATCCGATACAGAAATAAACTTATAGCCATTTGCTTTAAAATATTTGATCAGCTTCGGCAATGCTTCAACAGTTGCAGACCGGTCGCCGCCCGCATCATGCAATAAAATAATACTTCCTAAATTCAACTGGCGCAAAACCCTGTTATAAATAGAATCTGAATTGATTTTCTTTTCATCCCAATCCTGCGGATCGATAGATTCACCAACAGTGATATAATTATCCTTCCGGCTTTCCTGTACAGGAATGATCTCTGCAAGATCCTGCGGCTCGGCATCTGCATTGAAAGGCGGTCGGAACAACACTGTAGAATGGTTGGTGATCGCTTCAATGATCCTGCGTGTTGCATTAATTTCCAGTGCTGCCCTTTCCTTCGATACTTCCGCAAGGTTAGGATGCGAAAACGTATGGTTACCTAATTCAAATCCGCCGTTGTAAATATCTTCAACGATCGGCAAATTATTTTCCGCATTCTGACCGATCACAAAAAAAGCGGCAGGCACATGTTCCTTTTTCAGGATCTTTAATATCTCGGGTGTATATTTCGGATCAGGACCATCATCAAAAGTGAACATGATCTCTTTTGGATTTGCCCTGCCATATTTTTTAATGACGTAGCTGGTAGGCAACTGCAAATAATTTTCACCCGTGATCAATTTATCCTTCGGATCCACTTCTACTTTTACTTTTCCCTGCTGCGGAGTTGCAATGATGTTTAAAACCTCACCTTCACCAATATAATCCACATGCTGCGGCGCAATAATATTTTCAAATTTATAAAGCTGATCAGCGCCTAACATATTGCTATCACGGCTCATGGGCTTGTTATAGAAATTCCATAACCGCGGATCTTCACTTCCCAAACGCCATATCGCCACACCCGCAACACCATAATCTGCGGCGCTTCTCATAATATTAAAATTAGTGGCAGCATCAGTGAACCAAACTTCATGCTCCTGGTCGGCATCATCAAAATAATTAAAATGTAAATTATAATTGTCGTTATCAAAAATTATTTTGCCTTCTGATTCTTTTGCAATAGTTACCGCTTCTTCATAAGTTACATCTAAGCCTGTTCCGCCTTTTAACCAGTCGTATCCATAACTCGCAAGACACAGTACGAATTTTTCAGGAGGAATGGAAGCGGTCATCGACTTCATGATCTTATCCACCCATTGCGCCTCACTAATGGCACCGGGCGTGCTCGTGGGGAAATGCTGATCGTAAGCCATTACAAAAATATAGTCATTATATTTTTCCAGTTTTTCATAAGGATAATCTTCGTTACCCGGACTGATACATTGACCAAGCAAATAACCATGTGCATGTAATTGTGTATATAGATTTTTTTCGAAGTTGATCAGCACTGCATCATCTTTCAAAGAATCGAGTTCTTCAAAGTCTAAGCAGATCCCTTTGAAGTGATATTTATCCAGCTTTGCGATCACCTGGCTGATCAATTGTTGCGCTTTTTTCGGATCGGTAAAAATTCTGTTTACTGCATTCCCATTCCATGCGTTCCCGGAATAATTACTTAGCAGCGGCATCGTTACTTTATTATCCTTTTGAAGCATCGGCAAAACTCGCTGATCAATGTCTGTAGATAATGTATCGCCGGTAGGACTTATAAAGAACCACTCCGGTAAAAGCATATTTATTTTTGAATAATTATTTTTAAGTGATGTGTAGGATTGCAGATCCCAGTTGACATAAAACGCGGCACGGATATCGATCCCGTTTGGATTATCGACACGTTTCAGGTTAACTTTTTTATTGTGATATTTTTTTTCAAAGGATTCGGAACCGATCGGTTTTTCGGGCTTACTTAGTTTTTTATACTCTTCCGTGGTTTCGATGAGTTTGGGAAGATGTGTATTTGATCTTCTCAACAGCGCAAAAACAAACGAGAATATTAAAAGACAGGAAATGAAAATAATCGAGCGAGTGAGCCATAGAAAACTCTTCCATCGCTTGCGCGAATTTGCCTGGAAAACTTGTTGTGAATGCATACTCAATTGCTATACAGCACGCAAAATTATGCCAAATTCAATCATTTGACTACAATTTGTACATTGTTAAGAATAATATAGCAAATTTGTTACAAGTATGTTAAAACGCGGACAATGCATGGCTGAAATCGGCAGTGATATCTTCAATATTTTCCAATCCCACAGATACCCGGATCAAGCCGTCAGTAATTCCATGACGCAACCGCTGTTCTCTCGGAACATTTACATGGCTCGTAGATGCAGAGTGCGTGACCAATGTATCCGCAGTGCCGAGCGAAGCAGTTAGCGTACAAAATTCAATCGCACGCATAAAATTCATACCGGCTTCTAATCCATCTTTCAATTCAAAGCTCAGCATTCCACAAGGTCCGTTCATCTGTTCCTTTGCCATCGCATAATCGGGATGAGTTTCCAATCCCAGATAATTTACTTTAGATACTTTAGGATGTTCGCTTAAAAATTTTGCCAGTTGCATTGCATTCTTTTGATGCTGATCCATTCTCAGCGGTAATGTTTTCACACCGTTATTCAGCAGGAAAGCCTCGAATGGAGAACATATTCCTCCGATCATTTTTTGTATGCCGTATAATTTTGTATTGATGAAATTTTCATCCTTTCCAACTAACACGCCGGAAGTACCGGTGCCATGACCGTTCAGGAATTTAGTAGAAGAATGCACGACGAAATCAATGCCGAACTTAAGCGGCTGCTGCAGGTACGGTGTAGAAAAAGTATTATCCACAACGGTTTTGATATCCTGGTTTTGCGCGATCGCAGCTAATCCATCCAGATCAAAACATTCGAGTGTCGGATTTGCAGGCGTTTCTATATACAATAATTTTATGTGCTCATCATTGATGATCGCATCTTCCACAAAATTGAGATCCTTCAGATCCGCATAAATCGTTTCAACACCAAAATCTTTTAAAATCGTGATCAGTAGTTCGTTGGTCGTGCCGTATAAATTTCCCTGAGTGATGACTTTATCACCGGCTTTCACATTTGCTAGTATAGCTGCGGCAATGGCTGCCATTCCGGAGGCAAACAACATTCCATAAGCTTTCAGATCATTTCCGTTTTCATCCTTTACATTAAAAGCTTCCAGCGCTGCAATCTTATCGCCAACCAATTTTACCGTTGGATTTCCCAGACGGGAATACGTATAGACATCCTTATTTGCGCCTCCTTTCTTAAAGAAATCAAAAGCTGCATCCAGGTCTTCATAAGTAAATGTAGAAGTAGCATAGATCGGCGGAACATGAGAAGATAACCCATCGATCACAAGATCTTTTACGCAGATGGAATGAAATCCTTTTTTAAAGTTTTTATTCATCCGGTGAAATTAAGAAGAATAAATAAGAGATGGAAATTTCCCGAATTCTAAGTGCAAAGTTCCGGTTGCTAAGTAAGAAAGGAGGAGTGGAAATATCATTATAAAATTGTGACATGATTCTTAAACATGATCAAAACAAACAAACAATCATAATTAAGAAAGCCGTAAAAAAATTCATTCATAACTAAAAAAACATTACAATGAAAAAGCAATTCAAAATCACGAGCAGGACGACCATTTTTATCATGGCTATTCTTGCAGTCTTTACAACAGTAAGTTGTAAAAAGACCAATTCTGAAACCTCATCGGTTCAGGACTATTCAAGCATTAAAACCTCTGACTGGAAAACAAAGATCGGAACGGAATTCACCGTTGAAGGTTTTTACGATGAAGAAAACGGCGTAGGTAAACTCTATCACGAACCAAAGGAAGCGATGATCGACGCGCCCGCTCCACAAAACAATTACATTTTAGTGAGCTCTTCCAACCAAAGTAATTTCTCGGGATATGTTGGGAGAAAAGTAAGGATCACCGGGAATTTAAATGAATCAAGAGAACAATCTTTGGTTACTTCTGCAAGTATTTTTGGGGATCGCTCGCTCGCGGGTTTAGTGGTAACAAAAGTTACATTGATCGACAGCGTGAGTTATTTCCGCCCGGCGCTTGCCATCAATTTTTGCGAACGCTATCCATTAATTTGTCAGTCATTAGTAACTCCGGTACAAACAAAAGTTGCATTGTTGTACAGCGGTGGAATTGATGCAGGAAATGCACACCACAGGTACTGGAATGATATTTATGTGATGTACAAGATCCTTAAAAATAATTATGGATTTACAGATGCAAATATCGTGGTCGTGTACAAGAACGGCGTAGCTGATGATCACGGTGATGAAGTGCCTGTAGATTATGCTGCTTCTGCAGAAGGATTAAATGCTGCTATGGATCTGTTGGGAAGAAAAATGGGCGCATCTACAAAGTTCTTCTGCTTTATCAATAACCATGGCGGTGGCTACAGGGAATTAGACGGCTTATACTATGGCGGCGGTGCAGATACAAATGCAGATGAGCCAAGCGGTGATGCGCAACACTATGATGAAGATATTTTCTACTATAATGAAGCAACTGATATTAAAGATGACCTATTAGCTTCAAAGATCAACGCGCTGGCATTCGGTACCGGTATCTTCGTATTAAAACCTTGCTTTAGTGGCGGATTAGTTTGGGATCTTCGCGGAGCAAATCGTGTGATCATTTCTTCAGGAACAGAAAGACAAGTGACTTACGGACACAGCTCAGGAAACTTCGGTGAGATGTCGCACAACTTTATTGCAGCGATCTCCGGATCTTCTCCATCAACCGGTGCAGCTGTAAGTGCGGACCTGAATGGCGACGGAAAAATTTCCATGTATGAAGCATACATGTACATTAAAAGTGCGGAAGAATTTAAAACAGATGAACAACCGCAGTACAATGATGACGGTTCAGGAAATGTAACCACTACACCATCAAGTTCAGGATTCGGCGCCGGAGTATTTTTATAAAACCATAAAACTATAAGAACCCTTTTAGTTATGGGCGGCAGAGATGCCGTCCATTTTTTTTTATTTTTTATTGAACAACAAGCGCATGCCTTTCTTGCTTTCATTGAAGGAGAGATTGTCATACGCTAAATGTCCGTTCACAAAAGTCTGTTGCACACTTCCGGTAAATATATGTCCTTCAAAAGGGCTCCAGTTGCATTTGTACAATATATTCGATCTATCCACTTGCCACTGTTCATCAAGATCTACAATGGCGAGATCTGCATAATAACCTTCGCGTAAAAAACCGCGTTTCTGAATATCAAAACAAAGGGCAGGAGCGTGGCACATTTTTTCAATGATCTTTTCAAGAGATATTTTTCCTTCGCGATAAAACTCAAGCATAATGTTCAGTGAATGCTGCACCAGCGGAACACCTGCAGGCGCATTAAAATAGGATTGATCTTTTTCTTCCCATGTATGCGGCGCATGATCGGTTGCGATAATATCTAAACGGTCATCTAATAATGCTTTCAGCAATGCATCTTTATCCGATTTGAATTTAACTGCAGGATTACATTTTATTCTGCTGCCGAGCCTTGCATAATCTTCAGATTGAAAATACAAATGATGAACACAGACTTCTGTTGTAATTCTTTTGTTTGCGAGCGGTCCTTTTTCAAATAATTCAATTTCTTTTTCTGTAGAGATATGTAAGATATGTAGTCTTGTATTGTATTCCTTAGCCAGCGAAACAGCAAATGAAGAAGATAAATAACAGGCTTCGTCGTTTCTGATCACAGGATGAAAAGACATGGGAATATTTTCACCATATTTTTCTTTATACAATTCGCTGTTTGTCTTTATCGTTTTTTCATCTTCGCAATGCGTTGCAATCAACAGAGGCGTGGATGAAAATATTTTTCTTAAAACCTTCTCGTCATCCACCAGCATATTACCGGTGGAAGAACCCATGAAAATCTTAATGCCGCAAACTTTTTCAGGATTTGTTTTTAAGATCTCTTCCACGTTATCATTGCTTGTTCCCATAAAGAAGGAATAATTCGCAAGAGAAGTCTGACTTGCAATTTTGTATTTCTCTTCCAGTAATTCCTGGGTAAGCGCTGATGGCTTGGTATTCGGCATTTCCATAAAAGAAGTCACACCACCCGCCACGGCAGCTTTAGATTCAGAATATATGGTTGCTTTGTGAGTTAAGCCGGGTTCGCGGAAATGTACCTGGTCATCTATGATTCCGGGAATGATATATCTTCCTGCAGCGTTGATGACGACTGCATTTTTATCGGAAATATCTTTGTCGATTTTTGTGATAAGGTCACCTTCAATTAAAATATCTTTCTCTTCAATTTTTCCTTCATTAATGATCTTCCCGTTTTTAATAAGATATTTCATGGATAATTCCCGAGATTTTATTGAGCATTCGTTAAAGCGGCGTCCTTACCGATCCTGTTTCCGCGCAGTGCAAAGTAGATCAGGAAAACATAGCATGGCAACAGTATCCAGTAAGAAAGATGACGATGCGCTCCGTCAGCTCCGCTTAAATGACCATATATTAAAGGGATGATCGCACCGCCCGCAATGCCCATAATCAAAAGCGAAGAACCAATCTTTGTAAATTTTCCTAATCCAACGATCGACAACGGCCAGATGCACGGCCACATTAGAGCATGCGCGAAACTCAATGCAATTAAAAACCAAACTGATGTCATTCCTGAAGTAAATAATGCGCCGAACGTTAGCAGGATGCCGAGTATTGCGCAGATAGTTAGTGCCTGCTGCTGGTTCAGCATTTTCGGTATTGCAATAATTCCAACAACATATCCAAACGTCAATGCAATCAACGCATAAATAGAAAATACATTTGCAGTGATTGCAGGAATGCCGAACGACTGTCCGTAAAGAGAAAGCGTATCAATCGCCGTAACTTCTAAACCCACATAAACGAAGATAGCTACGACGCCAAGCAGTAAATACGGGAACTGAAAGATAGAAGTTTTTTCTGCAATGCCTTCTACAACAGGCGTATCTTTTTCTTCTTCCACTTCCGGAAGACCGGAGAATTTGATCAGCAGCGCCAGCAGCACTAACACTATTGCAATCACGGCATAAGGCATGATCAGCTTGTTCGCTAAATTCTGCAGCGCCGTTTCTTTTGCATCGCCGCTGAGTGTTTGTATAGATGAAGAAAATTTACTCATGCCGGTAAACAGCAATTTATTCAACACAAAAATTCCAATCATCCCAGCCACCTTATTACAAATACCCATAATAGATATTCGCTGTGCCGCACTTTCGATCGGACCTAAAATAGTGATGTATGGATTTGAAGCTGTTTGCAATAAGGTAAGACCGGTGCCTTCAATAAATAATCCCGCTAAAAAAAATACATAGTTTCTCGATAAAGCTGCAGGAATAAAAACTGCTGCACCGAACGACATGATCAGTAAACCCAAAGCCATCCCATTCGGGAAACCGGTTTTTCTCAGGATCATCCCTGCCGGAAATGCCATCACGAAATAAGCTATAAAAAAAGCGGTAGTGACCAGGTACGCAGCAGTATCCGTTAATTCACAGGCTTGCTTAAAAAATGGAATTAACAACCCGTTGAGCCAGGTGACAAATCCGAATAAAAAAAACAAAACGCCAATGATGGCAATCTGGTAATTCACGGAAACCTTAGGTCGTTGAGTCATATAATGATTTTTAGTGAAGCAATTGTTCAAATATATCCAAAAAATAGAGAATTCTTATTTTTTGAAACCTATTTACTTATATTTACGACGTTTATGCCGCTATGCATTTCAAGAATAAGTATCCAATGAAAACTAACCTATACACTTTTCGCTATTTACTCATTATTATTTTCCTCTTCTTCCTTGCAGATTTCTCTTTCGCCCAGGGAACATATCTGCCCATTGGTTCTGACGTAAACCATTACCTGGAAAGACTGGAGATCAAAACGGGTTTAGTGAATCAATTCCATACTTCCAACAAACCTTATGATCGCAAGATGATCGTCGATTATCTCAATAATATAGATTCTTTAAGTGATATGGATTCTGAAGACCTGACGAAAATGGATCAAAAGAATATCAGTTATATCTACAAGGATAATTTTGAGTTTGATGACGAACATACTGAACCTACGGAATATCCTAAACTGAAATTCCTGTGGAAACATCCTGCACATTTTATCAGTGTGAAGATCCCGCATTTTGCGATGTCGGTTGATCCTGCTATACAAATCAAACTGGGTTATTCGCTTTCAGATGAGACAGGTAAGAAGTTTAAATTCTTAACTTCTAAAGGATTTGAGGTACGCGGACAAGTAGATGACATCTTCGGATTTTATGCGTTGTTTTTATCTGAGCAGGGAACGTTTCCAAATTATGTAAGTGATTATGCCGGGCAACATCGGGTGCCGCCCGGAGCAGGTTACTGGAAAGAATATAAATCGGGCGGTTACGATTATTTTTTAGCAAAAGGTTATGTAACGATCACGCCATCGAAACATTTTCATATACAATTCGGTTACGACAATAATTTTATAGGTGATGGCATCCGGTCGATGTTGTTGTCGGATTTCGGAGCGAATTATTTATTCCTGAAATTGAACACAAATATCTGGAAGATCAACTACGAAAATATTTTTGCGGAGTTGACTAAATTTTATGGTCATGGCGGAGACGCGCTGTTGACAAAAAAATATATGGCGATCCATCATCTCAGTGTTAACCTCACAAAGCATGCAAACATTGGGATCTTTGAAAGTGTGATGTTTAAGAGAGAAAATACTTTTGAACTGCAGTATTTAAACCCGATCATTTTTTATCGTTCTGTTGAGCAGGCATTGGGTTCTCCTGATAATGCATTTATCGGTTTTGATTTTAAAGTAAATTTTGTGAAGCATCTCCAGGTGTATGGTCAGTTGCTGATAGATGAATTTAATTTCAAAAAAGAATTCAGCACACCGGGAAAAAATAAATTTTATGGAGTAACACACCCGAGAAAATGGTGGGGTAATAAATTCGCTGCGCAGTTTGGAATGAAATATATTGATGCATTTGGTTTAGATCATTTGGACCTGCAGTTTGAAGCAAATGTAGCGCGACCATACACGTATTCGCATTTTGATACGACCACTTCATGGACGCATTATAACCAGCCGCTGGCACATCCGCTTGGTGCAAATTTTGCTGAACTGATCTTCCAGGTCAAATATCAACCGATACAGCAATTGTTCTTATCTACAAGGTTTGTTTACGACAGGAAGGGAGAGGACGATGACAGCACCAACTGGGGCGGAAATCCATTAAAAATTTACGGAACGTTTGAGCGTGAATTTGGAAACACCATCGGACAAGGCGTAACGTATCGTTCCTTTTACTGGGATTTTGTGGCTACTTATGAGCCTTGGCACAATATTTTTGTAGATGTAACCTATGTGTACAGAAAAAAGAAAAGTGAAGATCCTTTGCGTGATATGAAGACCAATTTCTTAAACGTAAGCCTGCGATGGAGTATTCCTTACCGCAGGTATGATTTTTAATTAAAACTCTGTCATCCCTGTCCGAAGGACTCCTTCCGAGAACTTATTTCAGTATCTTTATCACTTGAGAATTATCAATTTAGCTATTGACAAATATCAAACGATTATTTATTTTTGTTTTAAGTTTTTCAAAGGGGACATGAAAACCTAATAATCTTCCTTTTAGAAAATCTACTTATTTCCGGCACTTAATTATTTGAAACAATCAAAATAATTCAATTTGTTATTTTTTAACTAAAACCCATTATCATGAAAAAAATTCCGTATTTTCTGTTGCTGACCGTATTCTTATCCGGTTGCAAAATTGCTCCGATTCCAGGCGGATTACCGGACTGGACATCGAAAATTGCAAACACAATCAGCACAGCACTTCACCAGATCAAATAAATCAGATTTTGTGCTCTGACTGAAAACATAAACCCGCAGATATCTGCGGGTTTTGTTATTTATTAAACTGTGATAATATGTGCCCGGAACAGGACTCGAACCTGCATGCCTTTTACAGCGCCAGAACCTGAATCTGGTAAGTCTACCAATTTCTCCACCCGGGCATTTTGAAGGTATAAGTTATAGGCTATGAGTTATATGATTCTATTCTTACGACTTACAACTTATGACTTACGACTTCGATGCGAATATAAAATTGTTTTAGTTAATCTAAAAAAAAAATTGGTGAGAAAGCGCATTCTCACTCCCTCACATATTCCAGCGTAACGCCGTTATCATTTTCAAGCGGTTTTAGTGCCACTGTATATTTTTGCTTTTCCCCGGATTTCTTGTCTTTAAACGTCCCTTTCCATACATCGTATGCATAATCATCCATTTCACTTTTACCATACCTTTCATTGTAATATTGAATGAGGGAGTTCTTCAGCTTTTCCTCCTGGAGTGAGTCGCTTAAATAAATGTCCGTGGTGATGATATCCAGCTTATTATTTTCATCAAAAAAATATTCTACGTTTGCATATTCTGCAAATGGTGTGGAATCTTTCGGATAAGAAAATTCATAAAATAAATGGTCTGTTGTTGATTCGTATAACTTAGATTTCTCTTTCGATTTCAATTCATCCGGAGATACATTAAAATCAACACCCCGAAATACACCTTCATTTTTATCGCCAATAAAATAAGTGAAGTACGGCGATGCATCCTTAATTGCTTCCGCTTTTTTATTATGCTGACAGGAAATAAATGTGAATGATAAAAAAAAGAAAAGAATTTGGGAATTTGAAAATTTGAAAATTTGGAGGCGCATAGGTTTTTTACTAAATACTAAGTACTAACTACTTCACAACTCTGCATACATCGTTTCTAAAAACTTACGTATGTTTTTTAAATGCGAAACGATCTCTCCATTATTTCCGTTAGCGGCAAAACCGCCTTCCTTAAGTTTCTTTTTCGCCCCTTCTAAAGTATATCCTTTTTCCTTTACGAGATGATAAACCAACCTGAAATTTTCCACATCTTTCTTGGAATACAACCGGTTTCCCTTCGTCGTTTTCTTTGGTCTTAATATATCAAATTCAGTTTCCCAAAAGCGAATGAGAGACGCAGCAACATTAAATTGCTTTGCCACTTCACTGATCGTGAAGTACATCTTCTCGATTTGTTTTTCTTTGTATGGCATAGAATTCAATTTTACAGTTTTTTGTAAATATATACTGACAAATAGTATTCTTAATTCAGCA
>JAQBNI010000148.1 GCA_028288625.1 Bacteroidota bacterium
GTTTCTGCAAGCTCCTCGAAAAATTATGCTGCAGTAAATGAATGCGGATGTGCAATGTATTTAAGATCTCATCGTTGAAATACAACACGCGCGTTCGCATTAAATAATTTCCCGTGCGAAAATATCCTGTAGCCAACAGTTTATCAAGTCGCTTAGCTGAGATCGTATTTTCCGGAAAATGATATTCCAGTGGCAGTAGCATACGTAAATTTAGTTTGAAAAAACTAAATACGGCTATGTTTATATAATTTTTTTCAGCTCTGAGGTTTGGTCTGTATTGCCTATAATGATGATCCTATCAGTTAAATCAATAATATAAGCAGGGTTTGGATTGATAATGTATTCACCGCTTTCCGTTTTGATGCCTAAAATTGTTGCACCGCTGTTTTGCCATGCATTCAGCATTTGTAGAGTTTGCGTCTTTGTCGGAATAATTTCACTGATCTTATTTCCGTTGTTTTGATAAGTACTCATCACATCAACAAATTCTTTTACATCAGGATATAAAACCATATTCGCCATGCTTACTCCGCCAAGCTTATCAGGCATGATGATATTGTTTGCTCCTGCTGTTTTTAGCCTGTTTACTGAAGTATCTTTTGATGCGCGGCATATAATGCTGATACGGGGATTTAATTCTTTCGCCGTAAGCACGACAAACATATTTTCGGAATCATTTGGAAGCGTGATCAAAATTGCCCTTGCATTTTTAATACCGGCTTTTAATAATACTTCATCCTTTGTAGCATCATCATTAATGTAATAAAGGATTTCATCCCCGACCGGATTTTCCTCTTTTTCAATCACCACAAATTCAATATCATTTTTGCGAAGTTCTTTTATGGCTTCTCTACCGTTCTGTCCGCAACCGCAAACGATAACGTGTCCTTCGAGGTTGTCAATATTATTTTCCATCTTAAGTTGTTTATATAGTTTTCTGAATTCGCCATCAAATAAAAATCCGGAAACTTTTGCCAATACAAAGGTAAGTATGCCAAGGTTTGAAATGATGAGCATGATTGTAAAAATTTTACCGGAAGTATGCAAAGGACTGGTTTCTGCATATCCAACGGAAGCAAGCGTGATCACAGTCATGTACAAGGCGTCAAGAAATGTATAGTCTTCAATAAGCATATACCCGATGATACCAATAAACAGCAGTGCAAAGAACAGCAACAGGTAAATCAATAATTTGCTCCACAATAATTTATACAATTTCATAGGGGTCGCGATAAATTCTTTTGTAAGTGAGTAATGCCAGGTAACAAAGAAATAAAATTAAAATCGGTATCCACCAGAATCTTGATAAAAAGCCGGGAGTAATATCAATCAGGCTGTCATCGCCGTACAAGCTGTAATTTGCCCAATAGAAGGGTTGTTCCCCTATGGCGTCTGTATTGTGCAAATAATTTATTTTTGCCATTTGAAGCGCTTCCTGTTTGTTCTTTCCTGCTTTCAGGTTCTTGTAGAAATCACTAAGAATACTAGATGTGGATTTATCTGAAGCATTCCATTCAGTGGATAAAATATTATGCACGCCGGCATATTGAAAAGCCCATGCAAAATTTTCTATACCTTCACCATCCTGCATTTTGCCGTAATTACTTTGACATGCAGCTAAAGTGATAAGCTGTGCATGAATGTCCAGCTGCCTGATCTCATTTATACTTAAGAGAAAATTATTTTTCTGAGGTTGAAAAACCAAGGACGATTGCAGCGGATACAATGTATCAATAATTAAATGTGAAGCCACGTGAATAACACCTGCATTACAACATTTTGAAATAAAGCGGTTTTTAACTGCGTATGACGAACAAAGCCCTTCATAGTTCATAAAGGTTCGAAGTACACCCTGTTCCTTCTTGCTGTTGAGATTTGAAAAGTTGGAATTTAAGAATGATGGAAAAATGCCAAGTATCGATTTGTTGTCTATAGGTTCAGGATGGCGGAAATATGTGCTTGCGGAAAAAATGTATTGTGTTGTATGGTGGAAGACCAGATAATCATGTAAGACATTTGTAGTTAATGCATCGAAGGCGACAGCATGAATTGCGCCGTCCGGAGAAATGATTAAATTTTTTTCGGTTGTTGAAGGTAACAGCATATTGTAAATTTTGTGCGTGCTGTTCTTATTGAAGTCTTTATAGATGATTCCATTCCTGTAGACGATGACCAGTGAATCAATTTCCCTTTTATTACCACAAACTTTATAACAGATCTTATTTTGGGAAATTGCAAGGCAATAATAATTTTCGTTATCGCTGCAATATTCCAGGAGCGTATGATTACTCGCTATATTATTCTGTATTTCTTTTACAGTAACAGGTTGTCTTCCATATTTCAAAGAATAAATTTTAGGATATTCCTGTTCAATTGATTTGCTGAATTTTTCGTAAGTATTTTGATAAAATAAAATGGAGTCATTAATATTGAACGGCATTTCTTCACGGTTCTCATTCAGTAAAGTAAAATAATTAAGCTTGCCTATGATACCGCTGGAAACTACTTGTTGTTCTTTGGGAAGTATTTCATCTGTTGCATATTTAGTGATCTTGTTACGCAAAAGATTTGCTTTGTTATTTTCTGCAAAGAACAATAAATTATTAATGAAATAAGTGTCTCTTGATTTATAAAAATGAGTCAAAAAATAGATGCCTGATTCATTCAGCGCCGCGATCTTTTCAGAATAATGCATTTGGTCACCTGTTGAATAATATGTTTGTTTGATGGTATTGGCTTCGTTGATTGTTTTCTTAATTAACTCTATATTTTCTTTAATATTTTTTGGAGAGATGCTATTGTTCCTGTATAATTCTTTCCTGCATTGAATTGCCTGCAATTGGCACTCCCAGTGGTCATACGGATGAAGAATATGCCCGTTGATCATAGTTTGATCCGTTGCGAGATTTGCATATTCAAATGCTTTCTGGAAATTCTTTTCCAGTAAATAAACATGCGATAAGCCGGTAAGGGCATCTACGGAAGAAATATTATTGCTGCCGAAGATCGAAATGTATAATTTATTTGCCAGCAAATAATTCGGAATTGCATTGCTCGTGTCTTTTTGCTGTAGATAGTTTTCTGCTAATTGATAATATGCATCTGCAAGCCGTTCGTTGCCGTTATTCTTTTCAACCGTTATAGTATGCTGCAATAATTTCCCGGCTTCCGCAAATTGTTTTTTAGCAATTAATACTTTGCATAATTCTATAGCACAGGTCGAATAAAGGTGATGATCTGTTTTGTAAAATTGAGCCGTAAGTTTTAAGGCGAAGCGCAGCTGATCTTCAGAGTTCACTAAATCTTTTAAGTAATAATAAGTAGTTCCGCAATTGAGGTAACTAAAAATAATATCCGGATGTTCTTTGCCGTGAATTTTCTCCAGTATGTTTTTCTCTTTGTTTAAATATAAAATCGCTTTTTCCAGTTTATCCTCCAGCATATATAAACTTCCCAAAGCGCCATACGCTTCTGCTATTCTCGGATGGTAAGGATATAATTTGTTTTGATAAACGAGCAGCACATGATCAAATATTTTTTCTGCCTTGTAATAATCACCTCTTTCTTCTGCAAGAAGACCAAGGTTGTATAATACATGTGCGGTCCGAGAACTATTGTCGCCGTATTTATTTTTATAAATTCCGAATGAAAGATGATAATATTTTTCAGCAGAATCCATTTTTGTTTCCAGGTAACAGCAGCTCCCGATCCCGTTATATGCTTCGGCTTTTTGATATGCAGACGTTGTATCCGTTAAAACAAAATTATATGCATTTCTTGATTCTTTCAGATTTCCATTTCTGAAATAAGCATCTGCCAGTACGAGGAAAATTTCACAAGCTTGTTGTTTGTTGGGAGGTAGAAGTGTATTCAGTTGCTGTATACTTTTCGTGTAGCTGCCTTTCTCAATTAAAAACTTTGAGTCGGTAAGTAATATTTTAAAATAGATTTCCGGGTTATTTCTTAAGGTATATTCTTTTCCAACTGCGATTACTTTTTCCAGTTGGGTATATTGCTTTAATTGCAGCAAACATTCAGCGATCCAATATATATTATCTGAGACACCCGTAGAGTCATTATTTTGTGAAGCCACATAAATATCTTTTGTGGAAAGCTTTAAAGCGGCTATTGTTTTTTCATTAAAGAATAATTTTTCCGCATTCGACCTGTCCTCTGAAATAATATTTTCAGCGCAGCCTGTATGAGAGAATCCAATAAGTATTAAAGTAAGGAAGCAGTAGATCTTCAACATAGGAATACTATCTATATAAATTTAATAACACAATAGAGATAATTTATGCTTTAATGTTGTTTATTTTTGAATATGAATAAGAAAATAGCAGTATTACCTGGCGATGGTATCGGTCCGGAGATCATTGAAGAGGCTGTAAAAGTGCTGAAGGCTATTGAGAAAAAGTTTAACCATCAGTTTGAATATAATTATGGATTGATAGGTGCAGCTGCAATAGATGATTCAGGCAATCCTTACCCTGATGCAACACATGAACTATGTCTGCAAAGCGATGCTATATTATTTGGAGCTATCGGAGATCCGAAATATGATAATGACCCAACTGCAAAGATCCGACCGGAGCAAGGTTTATTGAAGATGAGAAGTTCGTTGGGGTTATATGCAAACATCCGTCCCGTAAAAAGCTACGATGCATTGCTGGATGCCTCTCCTTTAAAAAATGATAGAATAAAGGATGTTGATTTTGTAGTGATACGCGAATTGATCTCAGGAATTTATTTTGGAATGCCGCGCGGAAGAAATGAAGATCGCACTGCTGCGTATGATACTTGTACATACACAAAGGAAGAGATCATCCGCATTACGGAGAAAGCTTTCCAGTTTGCAAGGAATCGAAAAAAGAAAGTTACGTTATTGGATAAGGCGAATGTTTTGGAAACATCGAGATTATGGCGCGAAACGGTTACGGAATATGCAAAGCAATTTCCGGATATAGAACTGGAATGTAATTACATCGACAGTGCAGCAATGGAGATCATCACAAAACCGCGTAAGTTTGATGTAATACTAACGGAGAATTTGTTTGGTGATATTATCAGCGATGAAGCCTCTGTGATTGCAGGCAGCCTTGGTATTTTACCATCGGCTTCTTTAGGCGACACGATCGGTTTGTTTGAACCTATTCACGGATCTTATCCGCAAGCCGCCGGAAAAAATATTGCAAACCCAATGGCTACAATTCTGTCTGCTGCCATGCTGCTTGAGTATAGTTTCGGTATGATGAGTGAAAGCCGTGCAATTGTTGAGGCAGTGGATCGTGCGATGAAAGAAAATTTTGTAACGGAAGATATCAATAACGGTAAATATTCTACCTCAGAAGTTGGCGATAAGATCGTAGAGTTTATCTTAGCGGTATGAAAGTAACAATTCTCGGCTCTGCTTATCCCTTGCGCGGCGGTCTCGCTGCATACAATGAGCGTTTGGCTAACGAGTTCATTAAAGAAGGAGATGAAGTAAAGATTGTTACATTTTCTTTGCAATATCCTGAATTTCTTTTTCCCGGTACTACACAATATTCATCGTTGCCGGCGCCGCAGAATTTAAATATTGATGTTGCGGTTAATTCTGTAAATCCGTTGAACTGGATAAAAGTCGGAAGAAGAATAAAAAATGAAAAACCGGATATTCTTATCGTGAAATTCTGGCTGCCGTTTATGGCGCCTTGTCTCGGCACCATTTGCAGGATCGTAAAAAAGAACAAACACACAAAGATCATTTCCATCCTGGATAATATCATCCCGCACGAAAAAAGATTTGCGGATACATCCTTCACCCAATATTTTGTAAATAGTGTAGATGCATTTATTGCAATGAGTGATTCTGTATACAATGATCTTTCACAGTTCGATAAAAATAAACCGCGTTTATTAAATCCGCATCCGCTGTTTGATAATTATGGAGAAGCAATTCCAAAACAGGAAGCACTTCGTCAATTAAAATTAGATCCTTCTAAAAAATACATTTTGTTTTTCGGGTTGATACGTGATTACAAAGGATTGGATATATTATTGAAAGCAATGGCAACTGATTCGCTTAGAAATTCTGACATACAATTGCTGGTTGCAGGTGAATATTATTCAAACAAGGAAGAGTATGAAAAATTAATTTCAGAATTAAACATTCGAAATAAAGTGGAATTGCATACTCGGTTTATTCCTGATGATGAGGTTGCAAAATATTTTTGTGCTGCAGATGTTGTTGTACAGCCTTACAAGCATGCCACTCAAAGCGGTGTAACGCAGGTTTGTTATCATTTCAATAAACCGATGATTGTTACAAACGTGGGGGGATTGCCTGAAATTGTTCCCGATAATAAAGTAGGTTATGTTGTAGAACCGGAATCCGGTGCAGTTGCGGCAGCTATTCTTAAATTCTACAATGAAAATAAGGAACAGGAATTTGTTCAGAATATCCTGATTGAGAAACAAAAATACAGCTGGAGTAAAATGGTGGAAAATATAAAGCTGTTATCTAAGGCGAAATAATCTCTTCAAAATCGTAAATCGTAAATCGTAAATCGTAAATTTGCTTCATGATCATTCGAAGTAAAGCCCCTTTGCGCATTGGGTTAGCCGGCGGCGGCACAGATGTTTCTCCTTATTCTGATATCTATGGAGGCGCAATCCTCAACGCCACGATAAGTTTATATGCATACGCCAGTATAAAGCCAACAGACAATAACACGATTGTTATTAATGCGATCGACAGGAATCAAAGATTGGAATTAAAAAGTGAAGAGCAGTTATCGCTTGATGGTAATCTCGATCTCATCAAGGGTGTATACAACCGCATTGTAAGAGATTTTACGCATCAGCCGTTATCTTTTGAGATCAATACTTATGTAGACGCTCCTCCGGGTTCAGGATTGGGATCTTCTTCAACGCTTGTTGTTGCGATGGTGGGCGCTTTTGTGGAATGGCTGAAACTTCCATTGGGTGAATATGATATTGCGCATCTTGCTTATTCCATAGAACGCGAAGATCTGAAAATGGAAGGTGGAAGGCAGGATCAGTATGCGGCAACTTTCGGTGGTGTAAATTATATGGAGTTTTACGGCGATGATAAAGTGATTGTAAATCCGCTCCGTATAAAAAGCAAATTTCTTCACGAGCTCGAACACAACCTTGTTTTGTTCTACACACAAACCTCACGTTTATCCTCGGAAATAATAAAACAACAATCTGAAAATGTGAACTCAAAAAAAACAAGTTCCATAGATGCCATGCACCAGCTTAAGGAACAAAGCATTTCCATGAAAGAAGCAATTTTAAAAGGCGAGATCGATAGCATTGGAAAAATTCTGAATGACGGATGGGCGCATAAAAAATTAATGGCGGAAGGAATTTCCAATGCTTCTATTGATTCTATTTATGATGCAGCAATGCAAGCCGGCGCCACCGGTGGAAAAATTTCAGGCGCGGGCGGCGGTGGATTTATGATCTTCTATGCGCCTTACATTCACAAATATCAATTGATAAAAAAATTGACAGAGTTCGGCGGAACTGCAATGAATTATTCTCTGACGACAGAAGGACTAACGACGTGGACCGTTTAGGAACTTTTTGCATTTACTGAAACGAAATTGAAAACCTGCTGCTTTTGTTCATCTGTTAACTTAGCTTTTGGCGCCATTTTATCGAGGATCTTGCTCCACTGTTCCGGGGTGTGATCTGCAGGTTCTTTTAATTTATGGCATTTCTGACAATTGGCTTCAAACACTGCTTTGCCTTCCATGAATTGTGTATGAGATACCGTTGCACTGGAAGTTTTTTCAACGCTTGATGATGTGCTGGATGTGGTTTTGTGTGAACACGCGAACACAATAAATGATATGCTGAACAGGACGATAAATTTTTTCATGGTATTTTATTTTTATAACAACAACAATTTACGGCTTACTGTTCAATTTGTAACCATCCGTAAGTGTATTCAGGAATGAAATAATATCTGCAATCTCCTGCTTGCTGAGTTTAAGGTTGCCCATAAAATCAGTATTCATAGTAGAACGTACTTCCGGATGCGCAAATTTTGGATTGATATCGCGCTCATTATAAAATTCAAGCACATCTTCTAACGTTTTAAAAATCCCGGAATGCATATACGGAGCAGTGATCGCAACATTGCGCAATGTGGGTGTCTTAAATCGTCCAACTTCTTTTTCACTGGCTAATTCAAACTTCGCCAATCCACTGTCGATCGGCGTATTTATTAATTCTGGATGTTTAGGTAACCCGATATTATCATAAGAAAAATCTGTGAATAAAATTCTCTTTGTGGATGCATAAGAAGTAGTGGTACTTAAATGGCACAAGCTGCATTTTGTTTTAGTAGAATCATTAAACAATTTCATTCCACGCATTTCCTGTGCAGATAATTTTACTTTCCCTTTTAAATAAAAATCGAATTTACTGGTGAAAGGATTTACCTGGTAGGATTGTTGAAATGCCGTGAGGCACATCACCGCATAAAATACAATCGTCTGGCTATCTGCTAAAGCAGCTTTGCCGAATATTTTTTGAAGTTTCGGATAATATGGTGCACTTTTTATTTTATCCGCGATCACCCCGAAGTTGGGGTTATTCATTTCAATAGGATTGGTTAATGGAAATAACGCCTGCTGGTTTAATATCTCCGCTTTTCCATCCCAGAAAAAACCACCTGCAGTTTCCCATAAGCCGCGGATGACTTCAATGCGCTTGTTCGGCGCAAAGCTCATATAGCTGATCGCGGGCGCATTACGTGTGCCATGCTGATGAGCTGAACCTTCCGAAAAAGAAGTATGTCGGGGATCAGAAAAAGCCATCACCGGCGAGTGGCATGTAGCACAATTCACACCCACTGGTTCGGATAAATTTTTATCGAAAAAAATAAGCTTGCCTACAATTGCAGAATCTGATAAGCCCTTGTTGTTGTCTAAGAACTCTTTGTCTGATGAAAAATAAAAATCTTCAGAAATTGTTTCATGTCTGCAACTCCAAAAGAGGATGGATAGAATAAGTATGATTGAAAATTTTCGCATCTGCAGTTGGTGATCTAAATATAGCAGATGTGAATTGTAAAACAGGCGTTTCTTCTTCAATAAATGTTAAACACTCTGACATGCTGCCGGATGTTCTATCCGGCAGAAAATAGCGAAATTAAAACGTTGCGCTGATTCCACCATAAAACATTCTGCCAATACTTGGAATAATGCCGGGACCCGGATATTCATCTGTTCTTAAAGTGAAATAATTTTTATTCGCTACATTATTGATGCCTAATTTAAATTGCAGCATTCTCCATTTGTAACTTGCCGACATATCGATCGCACCATAAGCGGGAATAATTCCCACCAATGCCTCATTAGAGAACTGGGTATTATCAGCATCTCCGAAAGAACTGCTGTTGTATGAATACTGTAAATTAAATCCGAAACCTTTGATGCCGTAATTGAAACCAACTCGGTTAATAAATTTAGGTGCGTATTCAACAGAGTTGCCTTTGAATTCCCCTTTTACATATCTAGCATCTGTATAGCCAAAGGAATTGTAAATACTCAGCTTTCCATATTTACCGGATTTGATCAATCCATCAAGAATATTTAATTCCACGTAACTTTCAACGCCTAAGTGCCTGCTGCTGCCGGTATTCGTTCTCAATCGTCCGGAATCTACGGTACCGATCCTGTTGTTATAATACAGAAAGAAAAACCCTGCATCAAAATTTAAAATATTCCTGAACGTTCCGCGATAGCCGAAATCAATATTGTACGCGTTTGCATCTTTTAGATTCGGATCAACTTTTGCAGTTGAACCAAAAGGAGTAAGATTACTATAAGTTACCGGCTTGTAGGATTGACTGAAGTTTGCATAAAAATTCGTGGTGTTCGCAATATCATATTGCATACCTAAGCCTGCAAGTACAATATTTCTTTTCGATTTTTCATTGTTAGCTGTCACAAAGGGATCAGCACTTGTGACAGGATAATCATCATTTCCACTATATCCATTCACACTGTTAGATAAAAATTCATAGCGGATGCCTGGTGTAATGCTGAAGTGTTTTATCCTGAAAGTATTTTCTGCAAAGAGCGCAACGTTGAGTGTTTTGAATCTCAGGTTGGCTTCCCAGTCCGACAGTTGTGCAAGATCAAAATTTGTTCCTGTTGTTCCTTCTGCACCTTCCTGCCTCACGAGATTCGAATATGCAAAACGTATGCCGCCTGCAAACGTCTGTTGAGTGCCTGACAATGTATAATTGTGAAGCACTCTCAATTCATGAGTAGTACTTTTGAAATACTCGCGCTCCAATTCGCGCGGTAAATATTGAAGGGTTGCAGAATCAATAACATCAGGTAAGTTCGGCCAGTCATCTTCATTTTTCCAGATAAGATTACGCTGACTGAATAAATAGGATGACGTTAAACTTATAGAAGTATTGGTGTTGATCGAGTAGCGGATCTTCAGCGCTAAAATATTCCATGGACTTGTTAGCCAGTTTCGTTCAGTAGGTGATTGCTTCGGATTGTCAGAAAACATGGCATCGGTTAAACCGCCGGGCATATGAATCTTATTTCGCAGTGCGGTATATTCCAAACCGATCTGCCATTTTGAATTCGGTTCGTACTTCACACTTACAAAACCTGATAATTGTTTTTGATCCGAATTATTTCTCCAGCCTTCCATACGCCTGTACTGAATGAAACCGTAATATTTAAACTTCTTATATTTTCCTCCTAACGAATTAAAGGTATTGATCAAACCAAAACTTCCAAAAGTTTGCGCTGTAGAAAAGCGGATAGGTTTGTCTTCACTGTCTTTTAATTCATAGTTGATCATGCCTCCGATCTGCGGACCGAAAGCAAGTGAAGAAGCACCCCGCACAAATGTTATACTTTTTACGGCTTCCATCGGCGGTAAATAATAAGCTTCATTATAGCCAAAAATGTCTGCAGATATATTGTAGTTATTCTGGCGCGTATTTGTTTCTATACTTTGATAAGGATTCAGTCCTCGGAACGCAATCCCGTTTGCCGTAAAACCCGAGCTTTCCGTTTCGATGATATTCAGTCCCGGAATTCTACCGATGATCTGCCTTGTATTATTAATGGCTTTGTTGCCTTCCAGGCTGTCGATCAACAGTACTTCCGTTTTCTTACCCGAATAAATGATCTGATCCTTGTAATCTGTGATATGACCGGTACCATTCATCGATCTATAGGATTTAATTTCAATCTCATTTAACTGAACGCTGTCCATAAATTCGGCGTAAGTAGGTGTATACGTAAAGGATAGAAGGCTGATTGATAGCAGAAGAGCTTTGGACATTGTTTATTCTTATTTAGACTAATTAAAAATAGCAATGCAAATGTAGACTTATAAGAATGAACTACCAATAACTAATGTTGTGATTCTGATACCTAAAATTAGTGAGTATGATACCATCGCTTTAAGCCATGGTATCTATAACTATTCCAACACCATTTCTTCCTTGGTGATCAGCCCGTTTTGAATCGCATAAACGATCATTTCCGAGGAGGAATTGATCCGGAGCTTCTTCATGATATTTTTTTTGTGGGTATAGACGGTATGCGTGCTTAAAAATAAATGACCTGCGATGGTTTTAGCAGTCCAGCCCTTTGCTGTGAGCTTGATGATCTCGGTTTCGCGGAGCGATAAATTAAATGCCTTGCAATTGTCTTCATCCGTATGGATATGCTTTTCAATAATAATATCTATTACTTTATGGCATAGGAATTTTTCGTTCTTTGCAGTTGCATAGATCGCGTTAATGATCTCTTCCTTATCGCATTCCTTGGTTAGAAAACTGATTGCGCCTAGTTCAATAACTTTATAAATGTTAGACTTGCAATCATCTGCTGAAATAATAAGAAAATTGGATTTCGGAGAATTTATTTTTACCATTTGAATATCCTCCGGTAAAAAATTCTTCTGGCTATTATAATCGAAGATCACCACATCCGGTTGGTGCTCCTTAGTCAAATCGTATAATTCTTTCGAATCAACTGCTTCGCCCACAATTTTAATATCCTTCCTTTCTGACAATAGATTTTTCAATCCTACACGGACTAAATATTGTGCGTCTGCAATAACAATTTTGATCATAATTATTGTGAAAGAAGAACATAAAATTACGCAAAATACGCTGAAAATCATATGATTTGTAAATGTTCAAAATAAAATAATAAA
Source organism: Bacteroidota bacterium (assembly GCA_028288625.1). GTDB lineage: Bacteria > Bacteroidota > Bacteroidia > Chitinophagales > JADIYW01 > JADJSS01. The sequence continues at coordinate 12,220 of JAQBNI010000148.1, forward strand.
TAGTATTTTAGACGTTCATTTCTAAATTTTGAAGGATATGAACACGAATTTGTCGTTTCAGAAAACAATAGCCGGCTCTTTAAAAAGCAGGGCGGATGTTCATGCCTGGGATACGGTGCTTCACCTCTATGAAACGGCAAAATATGCTGAAGCTATCAGGGAATCCATAAATTTTATAGATCCTGAAATCGAAAAAAAATTTGCAAACCCTGAACGCACTGCATATCATATTCCTCATGGTTCCATTATTGTCAATCTGAATATCACACATGATCAGTTTATAGTCAGCGCTCCTTTCCTGGATATCACCAACTCAAAACAAATACCTATACTTCGCCAGGTATCCCAGCTTAATTTTACACCGCTTATGCTTTCACGCATCGAACTGGAAGGAGATCAATTGTATTTTAAGTTTGAATGTCCGCTCGATCTTTGCGAACCGTATAAAATATATGATGTATTGAGAGAAATATGCATTAACGCAGATAATTATGATGATGAATTCATCAGCAAGTTTGATGCCGTGAGAATACAGCAACCGCAGATTTATCCTTATACAGACGAACAAAAATTAACTGCATGGAATACAACTCAGCAATATATTAAGGAAGCCTTTGAAGCATATGATGTTTTGGAAAATAAAAGACTGACGAGTTACTTATGGGATATACTCATCATCACCTTATTGAAAATAGATTATTTTTGTGCACCGCAGGGAAAGCTGCGCAATGAGATCGAAAAAACATTTTTGTTTTTAATCAGCAAGGAAGATTATTACCAGCGCTTAAGCGATGGTAAAGAGTTTTTAAAGAAGCTGCAGGTATATGACCGGAGTAAATTTGAAAACGATCTTTACAGGATAGAAGTGTTCATGCCTTATAAATTCAGAGCCAACCTGGATAGCGTGCGCAACGGATTAAGATATGCGTATGAAACCGCCGGAAAGGAAATAAAAGCACTGGATTATATTGGCGCTGCACTGACATTGGAATATGGCATCCTGAATTTCTTTTATACAAATAGTATGGATGATGCGATAACGGAAGTGCTAACCGCTGCCATGGAAAATGCTTCTCTGAAACCCATGACTGAAGCTTCATCAATTTTATTTGAGGCTGTAGAAAAGATCATGACAATGGATAATTTTACAAATTCATCCACTTCAATAAAAAATATCCGGAAAACAGAAGAGGTGGACAAAGGATTTTTTAAAAGATTATTCGGAGCATAAAAAGTGATGAGATAAATGGACCAGGAAGAATTAAAACAGGCGGTATATAAAATTAATACGGCAAGCGGAAGCGGTTCGGGATTTTATTTAAAATCACCGGGAATATTTGTCACGAATTACCATGTGGTGGAGGGAAATAAATTTGTTGCCATAGAAGATCAGCAGCAAAACAGGTATCTCGCCAAAGTAGTATATGTGAATCCCGAGACTGATATTGCTTTTCTTCGCTGCAGTGATCATACACCTCTCAGCGACATTCCTATTAATGATATTCGCGAAGTGCACACCCGGGATAAAATTTTTGTATTGGGTTTTCCTTTTGGAATGCCCTTTACAGTTACCGCTGGCATTGTGTCTAATGAAAAGCAACTGGTAGATGGAAAGAATTTCATACAAACGGATGCTGCAGTAAATCCGGGCAACAGCGGCGGTCCTGTTGTTGATCATGAGGGTTCATTAGTAGGTGTAACCACTGCGAAATTTTCTGAAGCGAATAATGTTGGCTTCGCAATCCCGGCAAATATATTAAAGGAGGAACTTGATTCATTTGCGCAGAATATTACGTTCACTTATTCTGTAAAGTGCAATTCCTGCAAATCGCTGATCTATGATAAAACCGACTATTGTCCGAATTGCGGTGCAAATATTGATGAAAGAATTTTTGATGATAAAGAGATCAGCAAGCTGTCGCAATTTATAGAAGATGCGATTCAGAATATGGGTATTGATCCGGTGCTTACGCGATGCGGAATGGAGTACTGGCAATTTCATTCAGGCAGCGCATGGGTGCGTATCTTTGTGTATGAGAAAAATTATTTGTATGCTACTTCTCCAATGAATAATCTTCCTGTTACAAGTCTTGAGGCACTCTTTAAATATATTTTAAGCAACCCCGTTCCGCCCTATCAGTTAGCTGTATATAATAATCAATTGTACCTGTCATACAGGATAAGAATGAGTGATATCTTTTCTGCAAAATCTAAGGAAATACAGAAGAACCTCGGTGATCTTATTCTTAAGGCAAATGAAATGGATGATTTTTTTGTGAATGAGTTTGCGTGCGAAAAAACGAATTATTCAAGAGCAATCTTATAGAAATAAAAAAGCCTCCCATAAGGAGGCTGTAATTTGTTTTATTGTTTTACTTCACTGTAATTCTTCCGGTAGTTGTTACCTTCTCATCTACCATTAGCTGGTAGAAATATATACCTGAATTTTTGAAAACATCTCTTGTAATCTTTTGGTCGTATTCTTTAACCTGGTTGATCCTGTACACCTCGCTGCCTACAATGTTGTAAAATACTACGGTAACTTTGCTTCTGTCGAGGTCAACGTCTTCGCTGATCCTGATATTCGCATCCGTAATCATAGGGTTAGGGTAGAATTTAATGAGGTCTTTATCACCATACTTTGCATCGTATTTTAATACTTCCAGAGTACTGGACGCTTTGGAGAATTCCGGTAAGAAAATTATCGAAGCAGACAATAAAAGTAAAAATGTAAACGTTTTACGCATAATCTAATTGTTTTTCAGTTTCTCAACTAAAATTACTATACCAAATATAGCAATTCGAACGTTATAAATCAAGTTCTGTGCCATTAAATTTTTGTATCAAAATTTAACATAATCTAAGACTTCAGATAATGTACGAATGGTGTAATCACAATTGTTGCTCTCATTGTAACTATTTGATAAATAAAAAGTTACCATATCTAAAGCCTTGCCGAACTCCATATCTGAACGTTTATCACCCACTAAAATAGTTTTTTTAAAGTCGATTTCAGGGAAATCTTTCTTCGCCAAAAGTGCCATTCCGGTAGCCGGTTTCCTCAATTTATTGTCCGCGGAAGCTAGATCAGGAGCAAAATATACAGCATCGATTCTCCCACCATTCAACTCAACCAGGTTGATCATATTCTCATGGATTTCATTCAACTCTTGTATAGACAATAGACCTTTGCCGATGCATTGCTGATTGGAAACAACAATAATTCTCGGGAACATCTTTGCAAGTTTTGGCATGGTTTCCAGTACACCGGGCATAAATTCAAACTGTTCCCATTTCAATACATAACCATCATCAATATTTTTGTTGATCACGCCGTCGCGATCTAAAAAAAGTGTCCATGTGTTGTTATCGATATGAATTGGTTCCTTCATTATTTGTAAAGTGAGTTTATATGCCGGATGATTTCCGGGATATCATAAAAATGTATTTTATCAAGAGAATCTAAATACCTTAAAATGCGGGGTGAATCATCAAAGGCATATTCTAATTGCTTCCTGTACTTCGTAGCGTTATAAATAATGACAGCATCTTTATTATTTAACGTAATTACATATGCATGCTTTGCAATTGATCCACTGGGAAAAACTGTTAATGTCATTGGTGAATTCTGATTTGGCCACAAATATCCTCTGTATAATTTATAAGTTTGTAAGGTATCTTCTACTACTCCATATACAAAATCCATTGAATCGTTTAAGAATAGCGGCATGTAATCCATACTGTCTTTATGAATTACTTTCACCAGGAGCGGATCAATTTTTATAATACTGTCCCTGGTAGTGACGATTATCTTTTCCCGGTATGGTTTTATCTTTATGAGTCCGTAAGTAATTTTTCCGGTTTGTTCGACTATATACCCTTGTGTTTCTTTTGCAATATCTTTTAATTCCACCCATTCCTGGCTAAATCCGGTTAGGGAGATAACATGCAATAACGTTAAGAATAAATACTTCATGGATAGAAAATAATGCGCTAGTAAAAAAAAATCTAACTGTTCATATTATTTATAAAGTGAGTTTATATGATCAATAACAGAAGGGATATCATCAAATTTAATATCACCTATAGTGTTTAAATAGTCCATTACATTTTCTTTGTAAGAAAATAAGAGCTTAAATTTTTTCTTGTACCCGATGCCATCTTCATAAAAATTAACCGGGTTAGTTTTTCCAAGTCGGACTACATATGAATAACGCAAATCCCGGCTGAGTACAGATGTACCGGCACCACCGGGATTTGGATTTGTCACCAGGTTGAAATATTGTTTTTTATATCCTTCATATACTCTTACAATTCTTGGCGTATCAATGATTCTCCAGATATCACCTTCATAAAAAGCAAAAGATTTCTTGCCCTCTACCACCTGTTTAATTTCACTGAAATTTATTTTTATTTCTTCTTGTCTATCTGTTTTGAAGATGATTTTATTTCTCAGGGATGCAACTGGAATATATTCAGTTTTTAATGTTTCTTTAAAATAATTATCAAAAATCTGTACGGTTCCAACCAGTGTGTCATTGTTGGTTTTTAATACAAACCCAAATCGTGGTGTAGCAAAATAATCATAAGTCAAATGGTCGTGAGCATTGGATATTTTAAAAGAAATTAAAAAAATAATAAACAGCAAATTTCTCATGATCCGGTTAAATTGCATTATTTGTAAATGAGATTTATATGATCAATAACGGCAGGTATATCATCAAATTTAATATCATTTAAATTATCAAGATAATCCACGATATTTTTTTTATTAGAGAATAATGATTTTAATTGCCTGTTAAAACGAAATTTTTCAATGCCCATAATTTGTTCCCTGAAAACGCGCGGCTCTCTAGTTCCGATTTGTACAATGTATGAATAATCCAATTGTTTAGTATTAACATGCACAGAAACAAGTCCTCCGTTCACAGAAGTAGAATATATCGTGCTATACGGCTGTGAATAACCTTCATACACTCTTACCATTCTCGGAGTGTCAATCACACAGCAAATATATTTATCGATATATTTCACCATCTTATCCCCCCAAACTATCCAATCTATTTTCGGACTCAGATAATCTTTCTTTTTTTTGTTAAGGTCAATTCTAATTGACCTATTGAGCAGTTCTATAGAACCGAAAAGGGTATCGTTGTCTTTTATAACATATCCCCATCGTGGTCTATTAAGATCATCGTATGTTAATTTTTCATGTGCAATGGATAATGTTGATGTCAGCAAAACAACTAAACAGGTTATTATTTTATGTTTCATGCAAGATCATTTTGTGCTCTCTGATAATCTTCAGGAATGCCTATATCAATAAAATAATTGTCAAAAATCTTTCCGGTAATTTCCAGTTCACCCACATATTTTTCCAACACCTCCTTTTCAAAAGAAAATTTATTAGCAGTACTTATTTTATCAAACAGCGATTTTCTAAAATAATAGATGCCGCCGTTTATCAAGCCTTCGTCCCGTTTTTTTTTCTCGTGAAAAGCCGTGATCCGTCCTTTATTTATTTCCACAGTTCCATAACGATCGAAATGCTGCATTGGTTTTAATGCAACAGTAATGTCCGCGTCATTATTTTTCAATGAGGATAATTGAATATCAAAGAAGGTATCACCGTTTAAAACATACGCGTCATCATCCACAAATTGAAAAGCATTTTTAATTCCTCCGCCGGTACCAAGGGCTTCCTGCTCTACAGCATATTTAATTTCAATTCCAACATAATTATCTTTGAAATAATCCTGTACTACTTCCTTTAAATGTCCAACGGATAGAATGGCATTTTTAATTTCCTGTTTTTGTAAAGATTGAAATATGTAATGAAGAAAGGGTTTACCGTTTATCGGTGCCATAGGCTTGGGAACATTTTTTACAACGCCGCTGAGGCGTGTGCCAAAACCGCCGGCTAATATGATGACCGGTGTATTATCCAAAGTAATTTTCTTCGACTAATTGACAAATTATATGACCAACAGTGATGTGGCTTTCCTGTATGCGCGGCGTATCGGTCGATGGAATATTGATCAGGTAATCGCAGTACTCCTTCATCTTACCACCCGATTCACCTGTAAATCCTACGACGGTCATTTGTCTTTCCTTTGCTATTTTAAAAGCTTCAATAATATTTGCAGAATTTCCTGAAGTAGATAATCCAACTAATACATCTCCTTTTCTTCCTTTTGCTTTTACAAGACGAGCGTACACTTCATTATAGCTATAATCATTCGCGACGGCAGTAAGGTAGGATGTATTTACATGGAGAGCTTCAGCGTATAACGGCTCCCTGTCTGTATAAAAACGACCGGAAAATTCAGCGGCGAGATGTTGAGCATCCGCTGCAGATCCGCCATTCCCGCAAAATAAAACTTTGCCATCCTTTTTAAAGCAGTCAACAACTACCCCGACAATAGTATCTATGGTTTGCAATATTTTTTCGTCCTGCAAAACCAGTTGTTTAACTGAAATAGATGCTTGTAAAATTTCCCTGATCTTATTATTCATTTTGTGAAGATAATGAATAGTAATTTGCGAATTAATAATTATCCGTAAGAATTATTTTTATATGGATAGCGCTTGTGATACATATCCTGAACCATTAAGATCATCGTGTTTCTCAGCGCGTCAATATTTTCCTTGTCAGTAGCAGAAATAAATACGCAATTGCAATTCATTTGGTTCCGCATGTTTCTTTCAAATTCTTCCGATAATTCTTTTTTTATTTCATCCGGCAGATACTTGTCTAAATGTTTTTGCCGGTAAAGATCCATTTTATTGAAAACCATAAGTCTTGGCTGCATAGTAACGCCGAGGTCGGATAATGTTTCATTGACCACGCTGATGTGATCGTGAAAATTTTCGTGAGATGCATCCACTACGTGCACAATAATATCCGATTCTTTTGCTTCATCCAATGTTGACTTAAAACTTTCAATCAAATGATGTGGAAGCTTGCGGATGAATCCAACAGTATCGCTCAGCAAAAAAGGAATGTTATCGATCACTACTTTTCTTACCGTAGTATCGAGTGTGGCAAATAATTTATTTTCCGCAAGGACTTCACTCTTGCTGAGCAAATTCATTATGGTGGATTTGCCAACGTTGGTATAACCTACTAATGCAACACGAATGAGCTCACCGCGTGTTTTTCTGCGCGTCTCTTCCTGCTTGTCAAGCACCTCCAGATCTTTTTTGAGTTTAGAGATCTTGTCATTGATCACCCGCCTGTCCGTTTCAATTTCTTTTTCACCCGGACCGCGCATCCCGATACCACCTCGCTGGCGTTCAAGGTGAGTCCACAAGCCTTTTAAGCGGGGCAATAAATATTGCAGTTGTGCTAATTCAACTTGTGTGCGCGCCTGCGCTGTTTGCGCGCGCATGGCAAAAATATCGAGGATCAGGCTGGTGCGGTCCAATATTTTGCATTTCAATTCCGCTTCCAGGTTTCGCTGTTGTGCAGGAGATATTTCATCGTCAATAATCACTGTCGTGATCTCCGCGAATTCATTATATTTTTTTATTTCTTCCAGTTTTCCCGAGCCAACAAAGTAACGTGTATCGGGATGCTTTAATTTTTGAGTGAATTTTTTCATCGTCACGGCGCCTGCAGTTTCCGCAAGGAATGCAAGTTCTTCCAAATATTCTTCTACCTGTTCAGGAGTTTGATTGTCGCGGATAATGGCAACTAAGACAGCACGTTCTTCTATGGTTGGATTTATTTCTATCAAGTTCATTGATTAGTAAATGCAAATATACACAGTTTGTTCTTTGCAATTGGTAATTAGAATCAGGATAAATGCTATCCTGATTCTAATTTCATGACTGTTGATTTTCAGTTAAGGCATTACATTAAAATGAACTGTCTTGGAAGATTCATTCGAGTTGTGATCTTCGGCGCTTATTTCCAGCTCAAATGCTGTCGAGGCAATTGGAGTGGTTGTATAAGAAGCTTTAAATTTCTGATTTATGGTAACGGTTTCATCGTGTACATGAGTTTCCGGTTGTGAAAATAACGTATCGCCTGTTGCTGCATTTGTAGCAAGAATCGTATAAGAATGCATATCAGCATCTGTAATCGATGCGGTTACTAAAATGGAATCCGGTACTGGCATAAACATATGTCCGTCTGAAGGAGATGTTATGGTAATAACGGGAGCAGCATTATCCGTTGTTTTTTTACAGCTGATCATTATTACAGTTATTGACGCAATGCATAGGAGGAATTTCTTTGTCATTATTTTTATTTTAAAATTTATTAATTATTTTTTTGGTGTTACAGTACCAGTTTTCGGCATCACCATATTTGAAGGCATTTCCGCTTTCCGGGGTTTCCTTGCGATCTGGTATTTGACCAGGAAATTGAAACCGGTTTTTTGGAGGATATCGCCGCCGGATGTTTTCTGAGCCATGGGCTGACTTACACTTGCAGCCACCGTGAAGCTTTTTATAATACACTGCAAGCCAAAGTCCGTTGCCAGTATCCACGCTCCTGATTTTGTTTGCAGGATATCGTTGTGTACATTCTTTTGTTCAATATTTACGCCTATTCCGGCTACCGGTATCAACGCAACTTTCTTTACATAAGTGGTATAGTTTCCTGTGATCTTATAAGAATATTGATTTCCGTATCTCACATTGTCTTTATTCTTCATGTTTATCTTAACCAGTGCACTGTTTACTACTCCCCATTTCTTTATGCTCAGGCTGTAGGTAGCGGAAAATAAGAATCCGACTGCCTGCGTACCGAAATTGAAATCCTGTAACAGATCGTTTACAGATGATTTTTTACTCCCGGTAGGGAAACTCATTCCATACCCAAGGTTGATCACATGTCCCGTTTTTCTTCCTAACGGCGCTTTTTGCCATACGCGGAAATTTGAAAAAAGGGTAAGATCGCTGATGCCGGATTTTTTTTCTTTCAGCTTCGGTGTGTTCTCATCGATCTTTATATAATTATTGAATACCCACATGATAGGTAATGATAAGCGGAGATCGACCCATTTCTTTGGAGCATACGATATAAAAAAAGTTTGCGTTACGATCTGTGTTCGCTTTACATTAATATCCGTCACAACATGTTTAAAATTTCTGTATTGAACGGAAGAGCCTGCGGAACTCTGCGGTTGTACCGATAAGATATCCGTATTCATTGAAGATGGCGAGCATCCGCAAAAATCGCATGCATATAAAGTGTTCCATAAGAACACCGAGGATAAAAGATATTTATACATAAGAATTGTTTTTAGATAATTAAATATTTATCCAAAAACAGCAGGCGGCTTGATCAATGAGTATCCAAATCCTTTCAAAAGAGAAAAGAAAGACGGATCGGGAAGAAATGTGATATGGAGTGAAGAGGGAATAACTGAATGCAGCAATTGCAAGCAGATAATTTCCACTTCTTTAATTTTTACATTGGTTGTCGAAAACGGATTCTTTGAAGTTTCATTTTCAGATTTTGCTATTGTTTTATTGAGGTGGCATTTGCCTTTACAGCATGATCCCGGCACACTTTTATTCACGCAATATTTTTCGGTGATCTTTTTTTCATTCAACTTATACAATAATAAAAAAGCAGTGGTCTGCATTGTAGTAAGCAGGAAGAAAAGAGAAAATATGACAGCGCAAAATGCCTTCATCATATAAAGTTACATCTTTGAAAAAGAAATCGTATTAAAAAGGCGTTAAAAACACAGGTTATCTGCTGCCTATCTCTGAATAAGGACGAACGGTAGCGCCCGTGTAAATCTGGCGCGGTCTGCCGATAGGCTCTTTATTTTCTTTCATTTCTTTCCACTGGGAAACCCAGCCCGGTATGCGTCCTAAAGCAAATAATGTAGTGAACACATCTGTCGGGAAACCGATCGCGTTATAAATAATTCCCGAGTAGAAATCTACATTCGGATATAATTTCCTGTCAACAAAATAAGAATCGTGCAGCGCAGCCTGCTCCAGTTCCATTGCGATCTTTAATTTCTTATCGTTGATGTTGAGGTCGCTCAATACATCATCGGTAGACTTCTTGATGATCTTTGCACGCGGGTCAAAATTTTTGTATACGCGATGTCCGAAACCCATTAAACGAAAGCCGGAAGCTTTGTCTTTTGCCATTGCTACAAACTTAGAAGTATCGCCGCCATCTTTTTCTATTTGCTCTAACTGTTCCAATACTGCCTGGTTGGCGCCGCCATGCAGCGGTCCCCAAAGTGCAGCGATGCCGCCGCAAATAGAAGCATATATATTTGCGTTGGATGAGCCTACCATTCTTACAGCTGATGTAGAGCAATTTTGCTCATGGTCTGCATGCAAGATCAGTAATTTATCCATGGCTTCTGTAATTACAGGAGAAGCTTTTTTGCCGAATGCCATGTTTAAAAAATTGCTGACATAATCCAAAGATTTATCATTCGGAATAAAATCCAAACCCTCGTAATTTCTCATCACCATCGCTACCAACACCGGAAATTTTGCGAGCACATTGATGATTGTTTCATCGGTCGCTTTAGAAACATCTTTTGTATAAACACCGGACAATGTAATAGTGGCAGCAGTAAGCTGAGCCATTGGATGTGTGCCTTTCGGCATCGCTTTTAAGATCGCAGCAACTTCAGCTGGCACATCGGAGTTTGCCTGCAATTTCGAATTAAATTCATCCAGTTGAATTTTTGTAGGAAGCTCACCATACAACAATAAATAAGCAACTTCCGTAAAATTTGATTTTTCCGCAAGGTCTGCAATTTCATATCCGCGATACCGTAAAATTCCCAGTTCACCGTCTAAAAAAGTGATGGCGCTTTTTGTAGCTCCGGTATTCTTATATCCGAAATCCAGCGTCACCAATCCCGTATCGTCCCTCAGGTTGGCAATGTCCATCGCCGCTTCATTTTCAGTGCCTATGGTCACAGGACATTCAGACGATTTTCCGTTGTAGGAAATGATTATTTTTTCTTCAGCCATGATAATAAATGTCGTTAAAAATACGAAAAGAATAAAGATCGAAAGTTAAGATAATATTATAAGCAACTATTGCCTGTACATGTTCAATGAATTTGTAATTCTTCCCTTATAGTTACATTTCTTTGCGCAAAATTTACAGGCGCCAAACCTTCTTTTTCGATTATTTTAGAAGCTTGCTGCCTGTAAAGAAAATGCACAAAATCCCTTGCCACATTTGGGCTTTTACCCAATACTATATTCACCGGAAATACAAATGGATATTGCCGCGTCATAATATTCTTCTGGGAAAGTGTGTAAAGACTATCATTATTGTCAATTTTTAATACCTGTATCTTTGATAAAATTTTCTTTGATTTCGGATCATTTTGATTGCTGAACAAATCATAGGAAATACACCCGATGGTTTTATCAGTTCTGCTGATATAATCAATAACTTCCTGCGCGTTTTTTACGACAAGCGCATTTTTAAAAGAACCTGCAGGGATATTTAGCCGATACGCAAGTTGTTTTGCAATTCCTGAATTCGGATTGTCAAATACAAGTTTGGAAGTCGATCCCGGCTGAAGCATGTACTTTATCTGATCAAAACTGACAGTAGATATTTTGGATCCTTTAGATGTTATAAAAGCAATGGCATTGTAAGCAACAATATATTCTTCCGGTTTGGATTTCTGTTTCTCTTCAAAATTTATTTTTTCATTCCCTGATAAACTTCTTGTAATGATCATAGTATTTGTGCTGCCTTCAATGAAGCTCTTTACCACGCTGTCCTGCGGATAATATGTTAGTTGTAACGATGCAGTCAGATACAAATTTTCGTAACAAACCTTAAACTGATCTATTAATGATTTCAGATTTTCATCTGCTGCAATCATTGCCTTTCCGCTATTGTAGCCGTTTCCCGCAATTTCTGCTGATCTTGACTTGCATGAAAAAATAAATATACTCAGAAATATAAGAGACGCTGGTTTCTTTATGCGTGGGTAGAATTGTAAATTGAAAGCCATGATCATTCTTCATCTTTATAAAAATGATATGCGCGATAAGCTCTGAATAAACCGTAAATTATTAAAACTGCAGCAAATGCATAGTTCATTTGTTTGGAGATAAATGTTATGATCGTTGGATGAGCAAAAAGAAATCCTCCTAAAACAATATAACATATTGCAGTTGTGATGCGAAGTATAAAGCCCGGATTTTTAAAAAATTCCATGAGTAAAAATAATTAATCTCCATCAGCTTTTTTGATAAATAATTTTACGATAAGGCTTAAAAAAATACGCTATTCCGGGTGGTAAGAGCCGACTTGTGTGAAGATGAGCGCAAAAAAAAGATCCTCATGGTGAGGATCTTTCAGCATATATTTTTTGTCGTTACTGCAACTTAAATGTAACAGGCAAAGTGTAAAATACTTTTACTGTCTTACCGCGTTGTGAACCGGGTGTCCATTTCGGCATCGATCTGATCACACGGATCGCTTCATCTCCGCAGCCGCCGCCAACGCCGTCCTTGAGTACAACCGGTTCGCGTACAGTTCCATCAGTATCCACATAAAATTTTACGATCACCTTTCCTTCCAACCCGTTTTCACGTGCCAGCGACGGATACCGTATATTTTTTTGCAGGAATTTCATCAATTCCGGAACACCTCCCGGGTATGAGGGCATTACTTCAGCCCTGTCAAAGATCTCCGGTTCCTTTGGAGCTTCAGGGGCAGGCGCAGGTCCTGTTCCCGGTTTGTCTTCTATAATGGCTTTTGCGTTTTTATCTCCTTCCTGGGTAACTGTGGCTACCTGTGTTTCTTTTATTTCTTCCTGTTTTGTGATAGGTTGTGTTTCTGCAACCTCTTCATCTTTTTTCGCGATCATCTCTACAAATTTAATTGTAGGGCGAACAGGTGGCGGTGGTGGTGGTGGGGGCGGCGCTTCCACAGGTGGCGGCGGGGGCGGCAGATTTACATCCGTCATCGTGAGATCAATCTCTTTCTCTTTTTTTCCAAAAGAAAGCTTTGAAAATAAATCATAATGCGCTGCTAAAATAACGGCTACAAATACGAGGACGGCAATAATGATCCCCCGCAATTTATGGCGGTCAGTGATTTGCCTGAGCTCATAAGCACCATAGTCTTTATTTCTTCCTTCGAAGATAATATCATCCCATGTTGCCTTGTTATAATTTATATTTTCCATCTTTTATATTCTCTGGTTATTATAAAACGAAAACAAAGCTTCCTTTATTTCGCTGCAGAAGGAGTAGTTTCCGCAGCGGCAAAAGATTTTATTTTGCCTCCGTTATCAATAGCCTCTTTTTCAAGAGGAGAAAGATCCTGTATAGCATATATTTTAGTACCGGTAATATCCATTTCATCCAGAATGTCAACCATATTTTTATAATTGGCGTTATCCGTCATTTTGATCAGGCAAATAGTTTGATGACTGTTATCGGTTTTGTCGAGTCCGAATTGAGCATCTACTTTCCTGTGTTTATCTAAAATTATTTTCCGTATTCCTTCAGGAGAATAATCCGTAGTTTTCAATTCGATCAAATGCGTGCCTTCATAATACCATAACTTATCATCTTTATCGGCAATAAAGGAGATCACCTTGGATTCTTTAACGTCCTGTGGTTTTTCTTTTTTTGGCATCGATAAATTCATGGCAACAGGTTTTGACAGCGTTGTTGTTAGCATGAAGAAAGAGATCAATAAAAATGCCAGGTCCACCATGGGAGTTAAATCTACACGCGTTGACATTTTCTTGCCGCGAACGCCGCCTTTGTGTTTACCATGCCCGCCTCCCTGCGAGGTATCTAAATCAGCCATTTTCTAATCTTTATTTTTAATAATTATTTCTTTTCAACGTCAGTGCCTTCCTGCGACGTTATTAATTTGAAATTATTGATATCATTATCCCTCAAAGTAGAGATCGCTTTCTGTATTCCCTTAATATTTGAGTTTCTGTCACCTTTAATTGCAAATTTCAAATCTTCAGGATTATCCTGGTAAGCAAAGCGCGCACCAATGATCCAGTCAGACAATTCATTGTGTGAAGAGTCTGTCGGTATACCTTGTTTTTTTCTTTGAATTTCTTCTGTCTTAAAATTCAGTGTCTGCGGAATATTTTCTATCGGAAACGCAATTAATTCCAGTTCGGAAAATTTCCTTTTCTGTGCAGTGGTCATACTGGCAAACGACGGATATTTCTGAGCGTATTTAGCGATCATTTTATCCATGATCACGGCACGTTTTTTAGGAGTACCGATAGCTAAATAAGTGATGCCCGCTGAATCCACAGAGATCGTAATAAAGTCATCTGTTTGTTTCTTAGTTGCTGTGGAAGTTGGCGTATTGATCTGCACTATTTGCGAAGGACGGAATTTTGCCGTTAATATAAAAAAAGTGAGCAATAGGAAGGATACATCGCACATGGCGGTCATATCTACCGCTGTACTTTTGCGAGGAACTTTTATCTTAGGCATTTCCTAAATTTTAGTTTTGAATTAATGTTTTCTGGATGCGAAAGACTGAGACAAGCTGTATCCGATCTCATCGATCGCATAGGTCAGCTTATCAATTTTGCTTGTAAAATAGTTATAAGCGATAATTGCAAACGCTGAAGTGGAGATACCAAATGCAGTATTGACCAATGCTTCTGAGATACCCTGAGATAATTCGGAAGGGTCAGGATTTCCTGTAGTTGCCAAAGCCGAGAATGATTTGATCATACCAATTACCGTACCCAAGAGTGCGATTAATGTTCCAATGGTTGCGATCGTAGCAAGTATTGGTAAATTTTGCTCCAGTGAAGGCAATTCCAGTGAAGTGGATTCTTCTACTTCTTTCTGAATATTTAAAACTTTCTGTTCTCCCAGGAGCTCGGTATCTCTTTCCATTTCTTCATACTTGCGCAATCCTGCCTGCACTACATTAGCCACAGAGCCTTTTTGCTTGTTGCATTCAGCTAATGCACCGTTAATATCATTAGCGGCTAATTTGGCTTTTACATTTCGTAAAAAGGTTTCTATAGAACCTGTACCTGCTGCTTTAGAAATAGTTAAGAGGCGCTCAATCGAATAGGTGATCACCATTATTAACATCGTCATCAGGAAGGGAACTATAAATCCGCCTTTATAAATTAATCCTATAAGATCACCTTGTTTTGCCGTTTTCCTCGATTCGTTTGTAAAATGTGAAACACTTCCGAAAACCAGGTGGAAAACTAATTCTGCAACGAGTAATGCTACAAGAATCACTACAATTGGTGGCAATTTAAAACCGTGTTTTGCGGTGTTTGAAACTGAATTTGCTTGAGCCATGATTGTCAATTTAAGTTTTAAATGATGTTTTTTAAATGATTGTTAAAGAGGTCGTAAAATTATACTATTTTTTGATTTATTCACACATTCGTAACGAAAAAATAGCAATTTTATTGCAACATGATTGCATATGACTTTGATAAATAAAGTATAGGCTATATTCGTCAAAACTAATTCCAAACAATGGAGTTCAAATCTTGTTTAACTAATAATCACTACTTTATCCATCTTTGAATCGATTTATAACATTTATTTAAAAAATACAACATGAAAACGATTTCCTTACCAGGCTTTTTACTGATCATTTTATTAGCTGTTATTTCCATTGCCAACGCTGAAACTGCGGCGGATCTCTATAAAAGCGGGTATGCTAAAAACTCAGCCGGCGACAGGAAAGGTGCAATAGCGGATCTTGATAAAGCGATACAGCTCGATCCTAAATATGCAGATGCTTATTTTACGCGCGGCGTTATCAAAGCTTTTTTAGATGATAACGCGGGGGCGATCCAGGATTACACGAAGGTGATCGACATGAATCCAAAAAATGCCGATGCTTTCCTGAACCGCGGGATTGCAGAAAATAATCTGCAGAAATACGCGGAAGCGATTGCCGATTTCGACAAGTCCATTGCCCTTGATCCGAAAAATGACGAAACCTATTTTAACCGCGCGATGGCGAAGAGTTTTTCAGGTGAGCGAAAGGGAATTGTGCAGGACTATGATAAGGTGATCGAGTTGAATCCGAAAAGTTCAAAGGCTTATTACAACCGCGCATTGTTGAAAATTATGGCGGGAGATAAAACCGGCGCTTGCCCGGATCTCAAAACGGCAACCGGGCTTGGACACAAAGGCGCCGAAGAGCTGCTGAAGAAAAATTGTCAGTAGAATTACCAGGTTCATATTTTTTATTAGGGCATTCCCCTGCGGGTCGGGCTGTCCGCTTCAACTTGTCCGAGCATGCAACACGGATTCCTCGCTATGCTCGGAACAAGTTTTCGCTTCCATCCCTAATGCGGGCAGTCTACTAAATCGCAATGTCATCCTGAGCGCCGCCATGACATTTTCCAATTTATAACCAAGTATTGCGTCGCGTGGGATCTCACCTTTTTTATACGCAGCAGTTTTAAAGAGTTTATAATACGCTTTCAATAAAGGCGAGATCCTTCACGACGCATTCTTTTTTGCTTAATTCAATTTTCTCTCTGGCGACGCTCAGGATGACAGTCTACAAATATTTATCATTCAACATTTCTTACAACTTACTTCCATTGAACATTCCTTTCCCTACACGGTTAAATTTAAAACGATCACCATGGCAACAACTGCTTCAAAACCCAAAGCCAGAACACGCAAAAGCACTGCTTCGAAAGCTGCAAAATCAACAGTAAAGAAAAACAGCGCAGCGAAAAAAAATGGCGCAGGAAAAAAAGATCTTTCCGCTTCTTTTAATAAGTACAAAAAATTTTCAGGTCAGCAGTATACCGGCATGCAGGTGGGAAGGAGCCATCATTGGGCTTACGACAAAGGCGACTGGAAAGAAACAAAAATCACTCCTGATCTTTGGGAGATCTCTTATGAAGTGATCAAGCGCAGGAAGGGACATGCACCGGAAGGATCGGGCGTTCCGGTGGGTACGGAATATCAATGGTACATCATGGCGCACCAGAATGTAAAGAAGCTGGACGCGAATGATTATTCAACGAAACTGATGGGTCTGAAATTCAAGTTGGCGCATAAGCGCGCGGAAAAAGGCAAGTGGAGTGCAACCGCGCCAACACAGCGTAAGCACTTGATCGCATGGATGAAGGAGATGATCGTGCAGATGGAGAAAGAAATTATTCCGCTGGAATTTGAATACGACGAAAAAACATACAAGGGCGATGCAATACCAGTAAAGCTTACCTGTCACGGCGGAGTTTGCGACGAACTCGATATTACACTGAATGATGAAAACATCGGCATCATTAAATGCACGAAGGGCGGCTGGAAAATGGATAATGCCAAAGATCAGAAGCTGATCGAGAAGATCGGCGAGCAGGTTTTTCTGTGGTACGAGTGAGAATGTTGAATGATGTATGATGAATGTTGAATTTAGTAGACTGTCATTCCGAGCGCCGCAATGACAATTTACAATTCTGTGATAAAGGTTTTGCGTCGTGTGGGATCTCGCCTTTTGTACGGATGCAGGTTTAGAAAGAGTTTATATACGCTTTCAATAAAAGGCAAGGTTTCTCGGAGCGTATTCTCCATACTAAATTCAGTAATTGCATGACGCGCCTCGAAATGACAGTGTGATAGAGATCACCACTTCAGAAATTTTCCAACCACTACGGGATTGCCGTCTCCTGATACCGTTAAAAAATATAATCCTTTGTTGAGATCAGCGACATTAATCTCCAATTGATTACCGGTAAAATTTCCCAGGTACTTCGTTGCACCCAAAACATCTGAGATCACAAAACGCTCATGAGGTGTTTTTTCATTCTTTAAATATATATGTAATGTTTCGGTTACAGGATTGGGATATATACCGATCAAATCTACGGGTTGCTGAAACACTGCAGTTGCGATGCAGGGAGATATTTCAACATGCGCCGTATCTTCCCAGTATATCTCCGGGCGCTGATCCGGATGTGTAGTAGTGATACATACATTTTGCAGAACTACGCTATCGGCATGGCGGATAAATAATCCATATGCCGGCAGGTAATTTCCGAACATATCAAATCCAGGTTTGCCGTTGATATTCTCCGGAACGGTATCTCCTGCCGGAACAGGTCCCTTACCTCCGGGCACTGTTAGCGCTATATTTTGCAGGGTAATATCTCTTACAGGGAAGCCGGGAATGCCGGTGATAGAACTGGCAATATCGCCGGAAGTTTCTGCAGTAATATTTCGCATTATTACATGGTGGAGGCTGCCCATTGCGGGACGGGGTCCACCTGTTTCAAAAGGGTCTCCGCGATCACCAAGGCGAATAAAGATGGGCGTCTGAACGCCTTTTATGTTGATGTTTTCAACTGTTACATCTTCCATCGCTCCTCCATCCACGATAGAAAGCTGTATGCCGCAATCACCGGGCACCAGGCTTCCCAAAGGACCGGCGGTGCTTTGTTTAACCGTGCAATCATGTATGTATACTTTCCTGACAGGTCCATAGGTTTCTGTCCCTATTTTGATCGCCCTTGAATAAGTGGAAAATGTACAATTTCGTATTTCGATATCCTCTGCTGTGCCAAGGTTAGTGGTTTTGATCACCATTGGATCATCATTGCAATCGGCAGTACAATTTTCTACGAGTACATGACGCGAACCATCAATATCAATTCCATCCCCGTTGCCGAAATTGTGGTTGATGATCTTCAGGTTGCGAATGGTCAGCGTATCACAATTCAGATTATGCATCATCCAGAACCCGGAGTTCTTCATGGTGATCCCTTCATAGAGCACATGAGTACAGGAAATAAATCTTACGCCCAGCGGCTTGTCGTGCGAATTCAATAAAAAGTCAAGTGATAAACCGTTGCCGTCCAAAGTGCCTTCGCCCCTGATCCCGATATTCTTTTTACCTTCTGCATAAATGAGCGAGCGCTGCGGGTAGCGATCTGTGTACGAACGGACAGCCGGAATTACATTGGGGTAAACACTTGTACTTGCGGCGCCGAGAAGAATTCCGTTCTTTGCAATTTCAAGCATCACATTATCTTTCAGAAATATTGTACCCGATAAAAAAAGTCCCTGGGGAATAATGACCGTACCTCCACCGGCTCTTTCCGCACTGTCAACGGCTGCCTGTATGTACACCGTTTGCAATGTGCCTGCACCGGGGGTGGCACCGAAGTCTGTAATATTAAGTACAACAGCGGCATGCGCTGAGTGCAGCAGAAAAACTAGAAACAGTGCGTAAAGAATTTTCATAGATGAATTTAATAATTTTTCCAATTTCTATGTTCCTATGTGGTTAAAAAATCATCTGCACTAGTAACCCTAACTAAACAAACTCAGCTGCACAGTTGCATTTATAACTGGCATGATTATTTCAGGTAACTCTACGGTTACAAATTCCTCAGTTGATTTTGTAATTGTATATACTTCCGTTTCCTGGTATCGTGAAGCCACAATAATATTTGTTTGTCTTGCATGTTTCATAAACAAATTCTGTACAAGCTCCGGGCAATTATTATGTTTTGATAAATGCGACAACAATAAATGCGTCATGAACGGCGGCTTATGTTTCAGGAAAAGTTCAAGTGCCTGCGCATTGGATAAATGCCCGTTACCTCCGCGTATCCGTTGTTTTAAAAATATCGGATAACCTCCTTCCTCCAGCATTTTATCATCATAATTACTTTCAAGAAAACACGCGTGACACTGCCGGAAATAATGGATCACGCGATCGCATACTTTTCCGATGTCGGTGATCACACCCACTTTAATTCCGTTGTGCTCCACCATAAAACTAAAGGGATCTGTAGCATCGTGATACTTTGCAAACGGTGTTACAGAAATGCCGCCGATGGTTACCGGTTCATTTGCTGTAAAGGTATGCTGCAAGCTTTTGTCGATATGTATTCTTGCATGCTTTAAGGTAGCCGGTGTAATATAAACAGGCAGCTTATATTTTCTCGAGAGCACTGCTGCTCCGCTGATGTGATCGGTATGTTCGTGAGAAATAAAAAGTGCTTTTACACAAGCTATCGGCAAGTGGAGGTTTGCCATTCGCTTTTCTATTTCCCGGCAGGATATTCCTGCATCCACCAACACTGCTTCGCGATCATTTCCTACATAGTAGCAATTTCCGTTGCTGCCTGAATTTAAGGAAGTGATAAAAAGCGCCATGTTACAAAGGAAATAATTTTAAATTTTAAATTCTAAATTTTGAATGGAATGTGGAAACAAATATGAGATGCATTTAACTAAATATTTTAAACCACATAGGGCACATAGAAATATAGAAAAAAGAAGAGAGCGAAAATGTCCGCGTTCAAGAAGCACAGAGTAGGAGGCGGTGCAGCCTCTTCAGCGTATACTGTAATCGCGAATTTTTTAAACCACATAGAAAACATAGAAATATAGAAAAAAAGAAGAGAACGGAAATGTCCGCGACAAGTAACACAGAGTTGTGGAGACGGCGCAGCCGCCTCATAGCGACACCGTCATCCCCGACCTGATCGGGAATCTAAAACGTATATTATTCTGCGATGATAAACTTACCCACGTATGCAGGTTTCGAAACATCGCCTGAATGCAATTTTAAAATATACATACCCGGATCAAAATGAACATCAAGCGTAAGCCGGTCGTTGCTTTCGATTCGATTTGAATACACCGTCTTTCCCGTTACATCCACTACTGTTACATCAAAGAATTTTTCTGTATGAGGAGGAAGCGAGACGGTAATTGTTCCCGCAGCAGGATTTGGAAAAACATTTACCTGTGTGGAGTTGCTGCGATTTATTATTCCCGTAGCGGCACTGCAATCCATCAGGCTGTAACAGAAGTGCGCGATATGTCTCTCCGTGCTGTCGAGTATAGGTTTGTTGATGAGATTGAACGTAAGAATGTTGCCAACATCCAGGTTCATAAATGGCACGTGACCTCTTCCGATCCAGTCTTCGAATTCAACACGTATTCCCTGGTTCAGCATGCGCGGATATTGTGTTTTCCCGCCGTAGAGTTTCGGAAGTGTGGTCAGGTTGAGTGGATACCCGTAAGAGTATGGAACAAATGCGTCGTAAGAACCGTGATCAAGTAAAAAATCAATATTGTTCGGCTTGATCCAGTTGGTGTCGAGCAATCCGCCCGAAACACTGATGGCGATTTTCGGCTTTACAAAATCGAAGCGGTGCCGCAAAATAGAATCCGCATTTATACCATCATTTGCATCGATCACCCACTGCCGGTATTTCTCCGGCATCATTTGCAGGCTGTCGAGAAAACAGATAAACATCGTAGATACCGCACCCGCGGAAACACCACCCATAATTGTTTTGGAAGTGTCGATCCGGTAAGGGTTGCCATTCATGTATGTACTTATAAAATGGTCTACGGCATCCTTCGTGTCGATCAATGCGCGCGATACTGCTTTTACCATTGCTTCTTCCGACAGGATGGATAACAGATTAGCTTCCTGGCGATAATCGATGGATACGCAAACATAGCCGCGCTTTGCAAAATAATCACACATCAGCACAATGTCCGGGCTATTCTGATCGAGGATCTTCAAATAAGCGCCGCCGTGAATTAATAGCATCACAGGTCTTTTTAAAAGAGTATCGCCATGTGGTTGGTACACATCATATTTAAGGTTGATGAATTGCCCGTCACTTTGTTTTTTTCGTGCGTATTGAATATTTTTTGTGATGTCAACCTGCTGGAAGACAGGGTTTAAATAACGACCGTTTGTGCAGTCGGAGGCAAATGTATTGCCAGCTAAAACAAGAAATATAAAGAGTGATAGTAAAAGTTTTTTCATACCATAAGTGAAGATAGAAAAAGTAACAGTATTAAATATTGAATTGATTAACCGTTATTTCTTATGGTTTTTTAGTGCCATTTCACCGGCTTTGATGAGATCATCGGGTCCGAGATAGCCTTCGGAAAAAAGAATGAGATGTGCATCAGTATCTAAGTAGATCAGCGTGGGGTAGGAATTCACATTGTATTGCTGCGCGAGTTGCAAGCCTTCTCCGTGTTCCGCATCCAGTTCTATACTGATGAAATGTTCGTTGTAATAATCTGCAGCTTTCTTATCTGTAAATGTGGAGGCTTTCATTTTCTTACACCAGCCGCACCAGCTCGTCGACATATCCACCATAATGGGCTTATGCGTTTCTTTAGCTTTTTTCAATGCATCTTTTAAAGTTCCTTCGAAGAATTTAATGCCTTCGCCTTGTTGGGCGTTGCTGCACTCTGTAAAGCTTAGAAGCAAGAATGTGATCAGCGTAATTAATTTAAGAGGGAAGTATGTTTTCATAAAAATTTATACGAAAGTGAATGTTGATTATTTTTTTATTGCTTTACAAACCTCTTTGATTTAAAGATTCTATTGCCAATTTTTAATTTGAAAATATATTCAGCTTTACTGTATTCACTTATATCAATTTTATATTTGGGTTTTAAATCCGCAATTTCATCTTTAAAAAGGATTTGACCAGAAACCGAATATATACTAATTTCAAATGGTCCTACTAAGGTTCCATTATAATCAATATTTAGTTCACTTTCAGCTGGATTTGGATATAATAAAAGCTCGTCTTCATCAACTCTAATGCGAACTGTATCTTTAATATCATGAGATGAAAGCCTCAATCCAAAAGAATTAAATTCATCGGCACCGATATCCGGTTTTAATGGATTTCTAACCTGGCCGTCAATATCATTATATATACCTACTTGTGTTCCGGAGCTGTCAGGAATGCCATTTCCGGAAATGTGTAAATCAGTACCAGATACAAATCGTACTGTATCAGTTAAAGAATGTGCATCCTGACCTGTTAATTGGAATGAAGATAATGTAGAATAGTTTATATTATTCTTGCGTAATAGAAATCCATTAGCTGTTTTAGCGTAAATATTATAATCGGATATAACACCTGTTCCGTATTTACAGCAGAAAATACTGTCTGATCTGGATTTGAAGATATTATTCTTACATTTTACAGATGTTCCCGTTATACTCGCAACGGTTGTATCTGTTTTTTGTAACGGCGGTGTTTGAATAAAATAATTGCTCGGAGTATAAACACTATTATGGTATATATTCGTGTGATTTGAGTTAGAGGTTAAAAACCCCACAATCATATTATTTGTAATTTGGATAGAATCACCGGTCCAAACCAAAAGTTTATGATTAATATTATTTCGACTAATTGTATCCGCCGTCGAACCGGATTCGCAATAAAGCCCTGACGATAATGTGTTTAAATCTATGAGGGAATGTTTCAAATTATACACATGAATGCTTTGGCCGATATTTCCAATGATATAGAAATTCTCTGGACTATTTTGGACAGATACATCATACATATTATTATTCTGAAATTTTATAGATTTAGATACACCTTTAATATATACATATTCAAATATATTGTTACTAATTGTACAATTAGCAATAGAATCGAAATTAAATTGAATAAGTGGATTATGAACGAAGATAATATTATTACTGAAGTCGCAATTATTGCATTTTGAGATTTGAACTATATGTCCATTCATAGGAGGATATGGATTTGAATTGAAGATGCAGCCGTTAAAAGTTATATTATCATTGTTGTACAGTTTTATATGTGTGCCTCCTGTAATAGGTATTTCAAATTGGAGACGTACAAAAGAAACATATTTAGTATTGCTCATTTTCAGATGATACGCCAGTATAGTGTCGCCATAGAATTTCACAGAATCAGTTGCATTATTTTCGCTAACAAATGTTACGGTGTTAACAGCATTTACCCCAGGAATTGTGTCTGGAAAATTAAGGAGATCATAATAATTACCTTTTGTTACTACAAAAGTTATTGGACCATCCGCGCCACATTGATACATTGCAGTTATTGCTGCAGCAGGCGTATTAAATTTGCCAGATCGGCCACCAATGGTATAGCTTCCATGCATTTTATTGCAATTTATAACCGGTACGTTTATTGAAGTGCTTACAGTACAACTATTCCGATCTTTTGCGGATACGGAATAAATGCCGGGAGTTGTAATATTGATGCAACGGGTTGTTTCGGCAGTATTCCATAAATAAGTAAGGAGACCGTACGGTGCGCATAGTTGCAATTGATCCTTGATTATTGAAATTATTTGTGCGGATGCCATTTTAATTTCATTAGTAGTAACTGATATCGTTCCTGCACAACCGAGATAAGTTACTATAGCATTGTAAACACCTGGAATAGTTGGAATAAACAACTTACCTGTTGAATCAACAATACTTATTATTGTGTCATTTCTTAACCATTTAATTTGAACAATATTATGCACGTAGGTTAGTGATAGTACAGGATTATTGCTAAGACAGGTTGTGTTAACCGATAAAATCGGCGAAGCAGTATCTTTTATTGTTACCAAGGCAGATTTATTTGCTACGCATCCATTCATCCCTGTGACAGTAACCGTGTATATTCCAGTTGTTGCAAAGATATTTGTTGGTGAATTGGGATACGAACCGCCACTCCATAAATAATTAGCCCCACCGTTCGCTGTTAGAGTTACACTGTCGCAACCAATAGGATCTCCTAATATTGAAATAACGGGAAGAGGTTTTATAGTTACTGCAATATTAGCAGAGGAAGTACATCCCTGAAGACTTGTCACTATCAAAGTATACGTGCCAGTTGTAGTGAACGTATCAATTGAAGAGTATGGTGAAGTTCCACCGTTCCATAAACAAGAGGAATATGCTCCTACAATTGCCGTCAATGTAACTTTTTCACAAGCAGTTGTCGAACCGGAAATATTTATTACTGGGTTTGGATTTACAGTAATGTTTTTAGTTATAAAAGAAGAGCAACCGGCGGCACTTGTTACTGTTACACCATAATTGCCGCTGTAATAAAATGTATCCGATGCAGTGTTTCTAGAAGAACCACTATACCATAAATAAGTAGTGCCGCCACTTGCTGTTAATATCACGCTACCACATCCGTTGTCTGGTCCTGTTATAGAAGCTGTAGGAACAGCATTCACTGTTACTGATTTCGTGGCAGTTGCAGTGCAGCCATTTGCTCCTGTTACAGTAACGGTATAAATACCACTAGAAGTAAAAGTATTAGTAGCAGAACTTAGCGAAGATCCTCCATTCCAACGATAGGATGATCCGCCGCTCGCGGTTAACGCAACGCTACCACATCCGGAAGACGGTCCGGTTATGATTGCTATTGGGTTTGGATTTACTATTACGGAAACAGATCGTGTATTTGTGCACCCGTTTGAGTTTGTAACGGTGAGTGTATAAGTGCCGCTTGCTGTAAATGTATTGGTTGCCAGAGTTGGAGTAGTACCGCCACTCCAAAAATAAGTGCCACTTCCTGTAGCGGTAAGTGTAACACTTCCACATGCTGTTGTTGCCCCGAGAATATTTACGGATGGTAAAGAATAAACAGTCACTGATTTGGACAAGGAAGCCGTGCACCCGTTTGTGTCTGTTGCAGTAACTGTATATGTTCCACTTATATTAAATATATTGGTTGCTGTATTCCTTGAATTGCCACCGTTCCAAGAATAACTGTTTCCTCCACCGGCTGTTAATGAAACACTGCTACAGCTCGAGGCCGGGCCTGTTATTGTAACATTCGGGTTAGGATATATTGTGACGGCTTTTGATATTGTAGACTTGCAATTATTTGCGTCGAATACAAAAACAGTGTAGGTGCCAGTTGTTGTTACCGTATTCGTACTTGTCCAGTTAGTACCTCCATACCATATATAATGAGTACCACCTGTGGCGACAAGTGTAACGGAGTTACATCCTGCAGCGAGACCTGTAATGGCAGCATTTGGCAAAGAATCAACGTTAACAGTAAAAAGAGCGGATTTTTTATCACATTCATTAGCGTAAATTATTGTGACAGTATAATTTCCTCCTGACTTGACAACAATGCTACGAGTTGTATCCCCGGTACTCCACAGGTATTTGGCAGCAGGTGTAGATGTAAGTATGGTACTGTCATTTTTGCAAAAATGATTCATGCCTGTGATCACAGGAATTGAATACTTATCACAAATATTATAGTCTTTCTCGCTTATTATATTTCCTGCTTTATCATAAACGATTTTTGTCCACGAAGAATCCGGATATATTATAGAATCAATACGATTAAGATTATCTTGGTAACTATATGTAGATTGCGCAAAAGCAACAATATGAGTTATCAAGTAAAGTAATATGAGTAAAGCTCTTTTCATTTTATTGTTTTTTAAAATCATATTCTTGTGGAGAATTTACATTTGTCACTAACCTCCATCCTGATTCTAGTTTCCCCATAGCTTCTTTGCTAACATAAAAATCACCCACCTTATGAAAGTTTTTCTTAATCTTAGAAGAAATCAATTTATATAAATCTATAGATGTGCTATCCGTTGAAATGGTGCCTACTCTGCCCGCAACCAAAATACCATCTTTATAGATACCACCAAATTTTAAGGCAACACTTTTCATATTTATCATTTGATCAAATGCATATTTTGTGTTTCCATCTTTTTGAGGTACTATTCTTACATTTGCCTTAATAGTTTTTGGCATAACTAAATAATCATCTATATGATTCCAATCTCCATTATTTACAGTTCCTAAATTTTTTATTTCATGAATTGAGTTGAAATGCAATGTGCTTGGTTGGTTAAATAATCCAATCAGATAGTAGCAAATATTTGCAACGCTTTCAATATCATTTTTAAAAATTATTTCCACGTCAGCTAATTCAGCGAAAAAAAAAATTTGTTTACTCTTCATTTTATTTTTGGTATTAATAATAGCTTATCCCCTGGTGTTTGATTTCTTATTCTTTCTGCATTATTTAATTCTCTTAAAGTAGGTTGTCCATTTTTATATGTATCAACTGTATTTATTCTAATAGTTTGACCGTCTTTTATTGCAGTTATATCAGGATAGGATCCTCCCTTTCTGCCCCCACCCAACGGTCTTAAATATTCTTCTGGCAATCTACTTCCACCTCCTGTAATTTGGTACCCTTGGCTTTCCATTTCAGTCGCAATATTTCCTACTTGAGTTCTTGTAGATAAATTTCCTAGCCTGCCACCCATTGCAACTTCTCCTTCACCAGTAAAAAATGAGCCAATGAAAGCTAATGAGCCAAAAACTCCTCCAGTTTTATATCCGTAACTATAGGAAGGGTTATATGTAGACTCTATATATTCTGTTCTGCCAGGATTGAAAACATTAAGGTTAAAACCTTCCACTAAGCCATGGCCTGCACCGAGGATGAAATTATAGATCACGTTGGACCCCTTGTAAAGTAAATTTTTGTTCGGTGCACTGATAGAGCTGTTATCATTATCACCGCATAGACCACTCCAATCAAATAAATTAACAGCATTATTCAACGCATAAACATATCGGTTAATTGTTTGTGGATTATTAAGATCATAATCGTAAGGATCTCGATTAATAAATCTTCCTCGCATGCCATCAAAATAACGTGCTCTTACAAAAAATAAACTATCGTTTTCCCGCTGTACGCCATATTCGCCTAACCAGGTATACGGCTGTTTAGAGGTGCCGGTGTGTTTCCATATTTTTCCATGCAGTGTATAGATATATCTATCAGTTATGCCAGCTGTATCATCTGCAAGAGCGACTACATTGTGTTTAATATCCGTTATATAATAAACTATTTTTCCACTGTCTATCCTTGCCAACAGCCCTGCTCCATAAATATTGTATGTATTTATTCCCCCTGAACTATTTTGTTCCATCAACACATTTGTCAACCCGGTGCCGGCATTTATAACATATCTTTTTTCTACTCCATTTTCCGTTCGTTTTATACGATTAAAAAACGCATCATAACCGTACGAAACCTGGCTGTTAGTTGTGGAATAAGAAGTTAATATATTATTAGCCGAATATCTCATCCGCATTGAGCTGCTGTCACCTTGAATTAAAGTGTCATTACCGGCTTTGTCAAAAAAGTGTTTACCTATAGAATCCCGGATAACCTGGTTTGCATTATCGTAAGATGCCCCATAGGATTTTGTTTGAGTAATTTTAGGATAACATTTGCCGCAAGCTATTGACTGTATATCACCCCACGCAGCTCGGGAGGCAGTATCGGCATAAAGTACTGTGTTATTTTTTTTCCAGATTTTTGATGTTATCAATCCATTGTTGTCATACCGATAATCACAGTGCATACCGTTGGGATACGCTACTGTAGACAGCCTGCCGGTTGCATCATACGTATAGGTATAATTTCCGCCACGCCAGTCTTTAACATTTAATATTTCATTAAGCCCGTTATAATTGATATTTAATTCTTTTCCCTGTTGATATTGCATCCAGGTTAGGTTACCTGCGGGGTCCAGGTTATAATTAATCTCATTACTAAAGGGGTCAATATATTTTTTGACATGATTTAATGTGTCATACTCAAATTTTGAAATGCCTGAAGGTCCGGTTGCAGTTTTTGTATTTCCGTTTTCATCGTAACTAAAATTTAAATCTCCATAGCCGGAATAGGTTACTGTTTCTGGAAGATTTGCAGCTGTAAACGAAGTTGAAATTGTAACCCCATTTCCTTTCTCAATTTTTAAAATTCTTCCTATATTATCCAGTGTAAGTTCGTCGCCGTTAGAAAAAGCATCTAAATATTTATAAGGACGATTAGCATCATCATAAACAGTTTTAGTTTGATGTTGATTTGGATCAGTTACCTTCGTTGGGTTTCCTAATTGATCATATTCGATGTGGGTGGGTATATTATTAGGATCGAGGATATCACTTACTTTCCCAATAGGTGTATAAGAAAATTTTGTGGGAAGGTTTCGGGTATTTGTCACAATATCTACCCATGAATTATTTAAATAATGTTTAGTAGTAGTTAAAGACCCTGAAGTTACTGAGATGTTCCTATTTAATTTATCCCAAACATTTGTGGTACTTATTCCATGCAAATCATCTGTGCTAGTTTTAATATTTCCGTTGCCATCGCATTCAATTTGTGTTGTACCGCTAAGTGGATTTATTATCATCTTCGGCAGACCTCTTTTGTCATTATCATAACGGGTTATAGCTTTGTTCGCTCCTTTAATTGCTACAATGAAGTCACGATCATCAAAATATTTGCGTTCGAGCGTATCTCCATTTGCACTGCATGTAGCAAATTGCCTGTCCTTTAAATCATATTTAATTTGAGTTGTAAAACCCCGTTTATCTGTTATTGATGTTTTATTTCCGTTTTTATCATATTCTGTAACTATTGGAATATTGTCAATATCAACAAACCGTTTAACCAATCCGCGACCGTTATAAGATTTTAATGTTTTTTGTCCGATCTGATTTATAGATGCTGTATCCCAACCTATTGGGGTTGTAAAAATATCTATTCCACCGGTGGGTGTTTCGACGTGTGTAACATCGCCTTGCGAATTGTATGTGTAAGAAGTAGTATATACTTCATTTATTTCCGTTTGAAGTTGACCGGTATTATTGTCAAACGATCTTCGTATCCGGGTAAGATCCGGTAATACAGTTTGTATTTCATTTCCATCTCTATCCCTGCGATGAGATGTTACATAACCTTCGCCATCAGTTTCTTTGGTTAAGAGCGAAAATTTATCATACTCAAAGGTTTCATTAATATTGAGAGGGCGGTGAATAGCAATTATATTTCCCACGGAATCTTTATCGAAAGTGGTTAAATTATTATTCTTATCAATAAGAAATGAATCTGTATTGTCAATGTAATAGCCATGTTTTATATGATATCCTTCTTCATCTTCTTCATCGAGGATTCTATAAAAATCATCGGATTGATAAATTTTAGATGTACCATTAGAGAATCGTACAGTTGTAAAATTATTTGAAGGTGTATTAGGGAAAAAATTTGTAGTATTTCCCAATGCATCAGATTGGGATGTAACCTTTCCATTCAAATAAACATTGTGCAAAAGAAGGTTTCCTTCAGGATTAGCAACATCTGTCATGAGATGTGATCCATCATATTGAAATATAGTAGCACCCAAATCAGGATCAACAATTCCTGTTATATCTGAACCGGTATAATTGAGTTGGACTGAACGGTTAGCCAAATCTTTAATGCTTGTAATCTTGCCGTTTTGATTTGTGAATGTCCAATATCGCTCACCGGGTGCAGTAATTTTTATTAAATCCCCGTTAGCAGCATATTCAATATCAGTGATGTTATTATACCTGTCATGTATATTGTCTAATTTTCCTATAGAATTAAAATTGTATACAGTGCCATTTTTAAAAGTGAAAGCATAAGTGTTTGCGATAGTATCTTTTGTCAGGGTTTCAAAAATCCCTGCATATAATGGAAATGATTTGCTGCCGTCATCATGAAGTTTTATAAAGGGCACGTTGTATCCTTCTGCATAATACATTCTCCAAATTGTGTCGCCTTCATTCTGTATGTGATAATCAAAATTGTGAGACCAGCCTGTTCCCAGGTTACTATTATAAGTGGGTGTATTGGAATTATAATATACCTTGAATTCTATAAGACCTGCAACGGAATTCATATTTAATACGGCGTTATTGTATCCGTAATCCAGTGTAGGAATTTTTACCGGATCGCAAGCAAACGCAATTTTATACCCATCCATATTGACAATAGTATTCGGAGGTGTTACAGCATTGTTAGTATGATTTGCATTTGCATTTACAGTTATAAATCCTGGGATATTTTTCGTTGCGGATAATCCGCAGGCATTTGTTATTGTTAAAGTTACCCGGTATGAACCTGCTGTGTTATAGGTAACTGTTTTTATCGGTTGACTTGAAGATGCAGGTGTTCCTCCAGAGAAACTCCACTGATAAGAACAGCCATTACAAGGATTTACAGGACTAAAGATGACTGATTCGCCGACATTAATATCGTTACTGGATGATACAAAACTTGCATTCGGATTTGTGCCACTTGTAGTTACTGAAAGTTGGGAAGAGGAAGAGTTAGCCGTCGAGTTGTTACAGCCTGTTACTTCACAATTATAAGAACCGGCATCAGAAGAAGTAATACCAGTTATTGATAATGTAGTAGAATTTACTCCCTGATATTTTGTTCCATTTGAAAGAAGTGTTGTGCCCTTTCTCCATTGATAACTGAATGGTGGCGTAGCATTCGGTTGAGTTACAGTAAAAGATGCCGTGCCACCAACGCAAACAGATAGTGCAGACGGTACTGGTAAAGCAACTGAAGTAACAGGTGTACACGAGTTAAAAATAAAATACCTGTCATTTGAAATCAAACTATTGCACTGCCCACATGATGATGAAGCGGTCATATTCCATTTATAATTATGCCCACTAATTAAAATGGAAGAAGGTAAAGTGTACGTAGTTGTGGATGAAGCACAATTATAATTATATAGTTGGTTTGTTGTTAAATCACGTACATAAATGTTATAGGTGTTCGCCCAATTCACTGTATTCCAATTCATAACACCAGTAGTTGCATTCGTTGGATTTGAACTTGACGTGTTGCCTGGTGAAATTGTACTCGGGGTAGAATTAGAAACAAAGTTATTTATATAAAGAGATAAAGATTGAAAGTTGTTATTATCTGCAGATTCGGAAATGCTTAGACCATTATCAACCCATATAAATAAATAATAAGTACCACTACAAATTGTTGATGGAATCGATAAATCTTTATACATCATTCCAGTCTGGCTGTTGCCTGAAACTCCGCTTACCTGGTAGGACCCTAAAAAAGTCGATTGCGAAACAATCAAGGTGGAAGAAGGTGAAAGATAGAATCCGGCACTAAATGATCCTGTTGAAGCTGACCCCGTATTTTTTACTGCAAAGGATGCTGTTAAGCCATTACCAGCAGTATATGGACCTAAGGACATTGAATAACTAATAGGAGTTAAATCCGGTAAGGTTTGAATGAGAGTGCTAAAGGCAAAATTGTTATCTGATTCAGATGATTCTGACACTGCGTTGAGAGCATCAGCTCCTGCTAATATATATTTTACTCCGGGTGGTGTTGAGCTACCAATAACAATAGTAGTGCTATAGCTTCTTGTAGTATTCGCAGGGATTCCGCCTATCACCTGTATGTCTTTAATCCAGGTTTGCCCACCATTGTAAGTATTAGAATTATTAATACTCAGGTTAATAATAAAATCTTTTGTTGTTAAAGTGGAACCGGAATTTTTTACGTTGATCGTTACAGGATAACTTTGACCTGCATACATTGAGTTTGGCACTGTTCCACCGGTAATAATGAGATTTACAGCAGCAATACTGGGGGATGCGGTTACAAATAAAATTAAAAGAAGAGTAAGTAAATTTTTTTTCATGGTACCTAATTAGATTTTTTTCGTCCGTTCATTTTATAATACTTCTTCTTGAAAGTAAATAGTGAGTAAGAGATTCTAAGTTACAAGATTTGTTTAACTACTGATGAAATATATGGTAAACCGCGGATGATTTAATTTTCTTTATCTTGCTGATCATTCTATTCTTTCTAATCTTCTTTCTCCTCTTGATTATTTATTTCTCTTTTCTCTTTTTTCGGTTTCTAATTGAATTAAATTTTAAATTACCAGTGTTTAAAATAAGTATTTTTTGTTCCGGGTTTAATGTGTCTTCTTCTTCCAGCTGAAAAAAAAGTGCCAAGGATGATAAACCAGAAGGTTCCCCGATAATATTATTAAACTT
Source organism: Bacteroidota bacterium (assembly GCA_028288625.1). Taxonomy (GTDB): domain Bacteria; phylum Bacteroidota; class Bacteroidia; order Chitinophagales; family JADIYW01; genus JADJSS01. The sequence continues at coordinate 44,873 of JAQBNI010000148.1, forward strand.
GGCAAAATCAATTGCTTTATCAATGAATTTATCTTGAACTTCAATTATTCTAGAATTTACACTACAATAGTTTCGATAGTCTAAAAATTTAAAGGTTTTACCTGTATTCCATTGAGTATACAATTTGTCCATTTTTGTTTCTTTATGTTCGTATCTGCAACTTGCACCGACGAATTGACAATTTCTCAAAATTTTGATATCTCCGAAAAATCTGGGATCCTTTTTGCTTTTTTGCTGATTCTTATTTATTTCAAGAATATTTTCATATAATTGACCAGATCCAAATGGAATAATACAGATATCCGGATTCTGATTTAAAATTTCAAACGCTAACCAATCATAAAATTTGAATCTTAATTCGTTCAGTTCTTTACTAAGTGTAATTTCAATGCCATTTGCTCCATTATTTGTTTCTTTAAGAATATCTTTTGAGGAAAGTTCTTTCGTGGTTAATGGATAAGGATAAAGTTCACATCCGTATTCTTGCATTGCGAAAATGATTGATTCCGATAAATGCGTTTCATCATATAAAACTTTTAAGGGTGGGAAATTGTAAATATTTAGTAAATTCTGAATAGCAATGGCTGCACTGCCAGAAGAAATAATGGAAAGTCGAGGTTCTTTGATTTTTGTTTTAGCGTGTAGATACTCCTTATATTTTAACGCGTAGTATCTAACTATTTCCCAAGCAAATCTATCTTTATGCGTTCCGGTTGGATTATATGCTTCATTTTTTATCCATAGTTTCTTGAAATTTTTATACTCCATTGGAATATGTGGCGTCGCAGGGTATGAAGGGTTGTCAGGGGGAAATTCCGGCCTTGAAATGGTAAGCAGTTTTTTACTTGGTTTAATTTTTTTTATTCCTTCTTTACTAGGTCTAATTATATTATATGTACGAAATTCTTCATCGTAAGTTCCTTTTGTCTTTTCACTATACTTGTAGTAAAGGCAATTCAACATCTGTTCATTAAAAGGGAATTGATCTCCAGATTTCCGTGTCATTTTTTCTAGATATACTTCTTTATATAAATAAGTGGAGTTGCATTTATATGGGTTTTTATGATTAAGCCATTCTTCTAATTGACGGAAATAATCAGGAATTGACTCTGCCTTGTGTAAATGTGTGCCTGTTGCAATTTCAAAATCTTTTTGCAATGTTTCCCATACTTGTCTGAATTCAGATTTTATGACTAAAGGCATAATACTAATTATAATTTTATTAGAAAATAATTGATTAGTAAAAAAAGATTTTTGATGACAAGAGCTATCTAAATATACCTATTTATTTAATAAAATATTCGTTTATTTTCTTTTTTTGATTATAATTAATTGTAAGACGGCGAATTATTGAGGAGTATATTCTGTAATGTTTTTTTGGGCAGATAACAATCTCACTTTCCGATACAAAATTTCGAAAAAATATTATCCAATAAATCATCCGTTGTAATATCACCGGTGATCTCACCTAAAGCGTTTAATGCATAGCGGATATCCTGCGCTAAAAAATCGGTAGTGGTTTTTGAATCGAGCGCTGAAAGAACATTCTGCAAAGCTCCACGGCAGGCATTCAGCGCTTCGTAGTGTCTTATGTTCGTCACAATATTCGATTCAACATTCACAGATTTATCTAAAACGATATCCGATAATTTATCTTTTATCTGATCAACATTTGTCAGCTGCTTCGCAGAAATAAATATCATGTTTTCAAAACCGTAAAATTTATTTTCTAATTCTGTTAACGATGCCTTATCTGATTTATTTCCAATTAACAACAGCGGAATATTCTTTGATAATGTTTCAGACTCCATGCGAAGATCTTCAGCAGTCGTAGTCGTCACATCAAAAATATACAACACCACGGAAGCGGTTTCAATTTTCTGCATCGTTTTTTCAATTCCTAAACTTTCGATCACATCCACACTTTCGCGGATGCCTGCCGTATCAATAAAACGGAATAAAATTCCGTTGATATTTAATGTCTCCTCGATCGTATCGCGGGTAGTGCCGGGAATTTCGGAAACGATCGCGCGTTCTTCGTTCAGCAGTGCATTCAGCAAAGTAGATTTTCCTGCGTTCGGCTTTCCCGCAATCACCACGTTCACACCATTCTTGATCACATTGCCGAGCTTGAATGAATGAATCAATTTTTCCATCACCATCACAATTTCGTCGATCAGCGTTTTCAGTTTTGATCGGTCTGCAAATTCAACATCCTCCTCCGCAAAATCCAGTTCCAGTTCCACGAGCGATGCAAAATGGATAAGATCTTCCCGCAGCTTTTTGATCTCCAGCGAAAATCCGCCCTTCATTTGCTGCAATGCACTTTTATGCGAAGCCTCGCTGTCCGATGCGATCAGGTCCGCCACCGCTTCCGCCTGGGAAAGGTCGAACCTGCCGTTCAAAAATGCGCGCATCGTAAACTCCCCCGCCTTTGCCGCCCGCGCACCGGAATCGATCAGCGCTTCTAAGATCTTTTGTTGTATAAAAGGAGAACCATGACAAGAAATCTCCACCACATTTTCTTTCGTATAAGAGGAAGGCGCAATAAAAAGACTTACCAGCACTTCATCCAGAACCTGATCGTGGTAAACGAATTTCCCAAGGTGGATGGTATGCGAAGCTTGTTTGGCAAGGTTCTTTCCGCTAAACAACGAATTCACGATCTCCACCGACTTAGAACCCGACAACCGGATCACGCCGATAGCGCCAACGCCCTGCGAAGTAGACAAGGCAATTATGGTATCGGAAAATTCATCTGTGTACATACTGAAAAATGATTTGCAAAATTAAGATATTTTAAAGCATAATAGTATTCCAAAGTGAGTGCCGTCATTATGAGCGAAGCGTAATAATCCCGAATAGGTTTCTACTTGCGAAATACATTTTAGAAAGTGCCGAACTTTTCGGGATTGCCACGTCGCTTCACTCCTCGCAATGACGTTCTCATTAACGGAAATTGATTAATCATGTAAAAGCTCGAAAAAATGGATACATTTTTTCATAGCAGTTCGATTACTATTATTACAATCACATATATTCAAAAATCCAATTTTTTGAGTATTTTTAGTCTGAAATCTTGAGTTTTAGCTAACATTATTTAAGAATCACGTCAAGCCGGTTAATCATAATTGTCTATATAATTAACACATAGTTTATTACCTTTGCCAATTCAACAACCCACTAATAATGAGAAAATTATTTACGCTGAGTTTTTTATTATGCTCAGTATGTATAATATACGCCCAGAGTTTCGGTAATTTTTCGGGATCTTTGACGGGTACGGGCGTCACCGCTGCCGCTGCATCCGCTGCAAAGCAGCTGCAATCCATGAATGCTGCAAACCCGGCTTCTGCGAACAATCTATCTCAATTACAATTATTAGGACTCGATCCGATCGCGGTTCAGAAATATTTAAAACAGAAGGCTGACGAAAACGCGGATAAATCTGATAAGCCGACTGAAGTGCAGGACATCGTGCAAACGATCATAGAAATGAAGGCAAAGCAGGATGCAATACAGACCGCACTTGATAAAAAGAATGAAACCACCAGCACAACTACTCCTAACGAAATATTTGGTCACGACTTTTTCGCTAGTGGCAAGCTCGCCTTGTTTGAAAAGTCATCGGGAGCAAGAGCGCCGGATTCTTATATTCTCGATGTAGGCGACGAGATCAGCATCGCCGTTTGGGGCGCCGCGGATTATAACAATAAATTTAAAGTGAATGATGACGGCTTTATCCAGATCCCTGAATTCGGAAGAATTTATGTAAAAGGATTAACGTTTGGTGCCGTGAAAGCGCAGATCGGAAAGAGGCTCGCCACTTTTATAAATCCTGCCAATACACAATACGAGATCACACTGAATTATTCCAGGACGATAGAAGTGAATATCGTGGGTGAAGTGAAAACGCCCGGTACTTACCAGATCCCGGCGATCAACTCGGTGTACAACGCGATCAACGCCGCAAACGGTATCAGCGATATCGGTTCCGTGCGCGACATCCAGGTGCGAAGGGATGGCAAAACGATCAGGCGTTTTGATGTGTATGAATTTTTATTCAACCCTTTATCAGATCAGAATTTCTTTTTGCAAAAAGGAGATTTTATCTATGTGTCTACTCAGCAGCGATTAATTAAAGTTCAGGGTGCGGTTCGCCGTCCCGCTAAATATGAATTGCTCGCACCGGAAAATCTCAACGAGCTGATCGCATTCGCGGGAGGATTTGCGCCGGATGCTTATTTGAAATCGATACAGGTAACAAGAATAGCAGGCAGTACTTCGCAGATCATAGATGTAAATTACGAGCAGCTGCAAAATGCGCATACTAATTTTACTTTAATGGATGGTGATGTCGTCAACATTACTTCTATTCCGGGCGGCATCGAGAATTTTGTGAACATTACGGGAACCGTGCGTTACCCCGGAAAATACCAGTTCAAAACAGGCGATAGAATTTCCGACCTGATAAAAGTAGCGGGCGGCATTAAGCTCGATAGTTACCTGGAGCGTGCTTATGTAAAAAGAAAACTGGAAGACGATACATACGTCAATCAAAAATTTTCTCTGAAAAATATCCTGGAAGATGAAAATTCATCCGACAACTTTTTGCTGCAGCGCGCCGATCAGGTACAGCTGTTTTCAAAAGATGAATTCGTTGAAAAATTTATGGTGTCGATTGATGGCTCTGTGTTAAAGCCAACGATTACTGAGTATACGGAAAGCATGACACTGAATGATCTTTTATTTTTTGCAGGCGGATTAAAAAAAGAAGCTGCAAATTCTAAAATAGAAATTTCACGCGTGATGAATATCGATTCAACGGAAGCACTGCATTTTACACCGCAGCGTGTAGTGGTGCAAACGATAGAAGTAGGTCCGAACCTGGAGATCGATGAAGCTTCAAAGGCATATCTGTTAGCGCCGATGGATAAAATTTATGTGAGAAAGATCTATGGCTTTAATGAACAGATGACGGTTACCTTAAAAGGTGAAGTGAAATATCCCGGTGTTTACCCGATTTTAAATAAGGATGAAAAAGTGTTGGATGTGATTGAACGCGCAGGAGGATTAACACCTTTCGCGTTTATTAAGAATGCAAAATTAACGCGACCTGAAAACGGTTTGACGAATACGATCTTTCAATTAAAAGATGCATTTGCGGATACCGCATCAAGGGCAAATTATATTTTGAAGAACGGAGATATCATCGATATCCCGACAGTGAATCAATTGGTAAGCATTCAAGGTGCAATACGTTATCCGGGTATAGATTCCACGCAAACCGTGAACGGAAAATTTATTCCGGGAAAAAGTGCGCGCTGGTATATTAAAAATTATGCAGGCGGATTTAAGAAAGGCGCATGGAAAAAATCCACACTCGTCATTTATCCAAACAGGAAAGTAGATTACACGCATTCCTTCATCGGTATAAAAAATTATCCGACCGTAGATATTGAAGGTGCATTGATCACGGTAGAAATGAAACATAAAGCGCCAAAGCCACCGAAAGGTCCGGAATCAGCCTTGAACTGGAACATTGTTCTGCCAAGTGTTATAGCTGCGATAACATCCATAGCTACAACTTTAACTTTAATTTTTGTGCTGAAAAAATAATATGCAGGAGCAATTCTCAGAAGAAGACATCAGGTTAGTGGACGTTCTCGAGTCCTTTAAAAGCTATTTCATTTATATCCTGAAGAAATGGTACATCTCCATTTTGGGTGTTGCCGCTTTAACGCTGGGCGGATATTTTTACGCCAAGTTGACGCCGCCGAAATACATTGCAAATATTTCTTTTAACGCCGTCGATTCGCGCGCAACTTCCATGGGCGGGATCATGTCTATGATGGGTGTGTCGTTTGCAGGTGGTTCATCCAACGATGTATTGACGGGTATCTTCACCTCCAGGAATATTTTTTATAATTCGATGCTGGATACGATGGATGTTGAAGGCAAGAGAGAAAAGATCGCGAATATATATATGCATGCGTATAAGTATGATGAAGGATTTGACCAGGATCCGGAATGGAAAGGTTTTAAGTTCAGGGCAAATTCAATTAAAGAGATCACCAAAAAAGAAATGGATATTTTAAGTGTCATGTTTGATGATTGGCAGGGCGGACTGATGACTGCAGAGCTTGATGCTCCGACAGGAATGATCAAGGCGGAAATAGAAACGCCGGATTATGAATTATCACGCCAGCTTGGATCAACTATGCTCAAACACACCTTGCAATTCTACCAGAATAAACAAGTGGAAAACGCGAAGATCTCGTTAACCAATGTTACAAAAAGGCTGGATTCAATTTCCGGAGAGATCACCCGGAGACAATCAATGATTGCCGCATCGCAGGATATAAATATTTTCAATCATAAAAAAGAAGTAGTAGTAGACCAGCAAAAGCTGATGCAGGAAATTGCTACATTAAATATCATGTATAATGATGCGGCAAGTTCAAAGGAAAATGCAAAAGTAGGATTATCACCACAGAATAATATTGTAAGAGTTGTAGACGATCCTATGTTCTCCACGGCGCCAAAACATTTAAGCAAACTGCTATATACAGCGATCGGGTTTGCAGCAAGTTTAGTGCTGATCATTATTCCGCTGCTGATCAGCAAGGCGGTTCAGGACGGGCGCGAAGAAGACAAAATGAGATCAGCCTTGTTGTCCTCTTAATTTTTATTTAATTTCAATAGGTAAACATTAAATAAAAATTAGTGATTGTTATTGTATGAAGTATCCAAATTAAACATCTGATGATAAAATGGAAGACGTTAATTTATATAAAGATCGTTTAATCGAAACACAAAATTTATTGGCCGCTGTTCAGGACCAATTGGAAAAAGAACGATTAGAAAAGTTTGAACCAATTGCTGTGGTGGGCATGGCATTTCGTTTTCCCGGCAAGGTAAATAACGCATCAGATTTCTGGAATTTATTGGTAAACGGGATCGATGGGATAGAAGATATCCCAACTTCGAGATGGGATAATAATGCTTTGTATGATTCCGGAAAGATCAATCACAGGCAAGGTGGATTTGTAGATAATATTGATCTGTTTGATCCTTCCTTTTTCGACATCACCCCGATAGAGTTGGAAAATACCGATCCTGAACAACGGCTGTTGCTTGAAACTACCTTTGAGGCGTTTGAGAATGCGGGAATAGATATTACTGCATTAACCGATACTAATACTTCTGTGTATATCGGTATCAGCAATGAGGATTATCAGAACAAAAATTTCAGGACTGCTGACATGAACCTGATCAATATGTATTCATTTGTAGGAAATTCCATTGCAGCCGCATCCGGAAGAATATCTTACATGTTCGGATTCCAGGGCCCCAGTATGACGATAGATACCGGATGCTCCTCTTCCCTTGTATCAGCGCATCTCGGCGTGCAGGCATTGCGCAACCGGGAAACTGACCTCGCAGTAGTGGGAGCCGCTAACCTGCTCATTACGCCTGAATATTCCATTACCTATTCACAGTCGGGCGGCCTGTCTCCGGATGCCCGCAGCAAAGCATTTGATAACAGCGCAAATGGTTATGTACGCTCCGATGGAATTTGTACCCTCCTGCTAAAAAGGCTTTCAGATGCGCAAAGAAATAATGACAATATACTTGCACTGATCAAGGGAACTGCTGTCAACCAGGATGGAAGAAGCGAGCATTTTTCCGTGCCCAATAATAAAGCCCAGGCAAAAGCGATAAAAGCTGCATTGGCAAATGCAAATATATCACCCGGTAAAATATCTTATCTCGAAGCACATGGCACAGGTACGCGTGTAGGTGATCCGTTGGAATTACGAGGTATTCTGGAAGTGTATAACGACATTAAATCCAGGGAAGACCCGTTGCTGATAGGCTCGGTAAAATCAAATATCGGACATACCGAAGGTGTTGCAGGAATTGCAGGTCTCGCTAAAATAATCCTTGCATTAAAACACAATACGATCCCTGCCAATTTACATTTCAATACACCCAATACCCTGGTGGATTGGGAGACTGCCCCGGTTAAAGTAGTGAACATAAATACGGAATGGAAAGGAGAAGACCGGCATGCAGGCATCAATAGCTTTGGCATTACAGGAACTAATGCACATATTATTGTAAGCGATCCGCCATCAGCTAAAAAAATGCAGGATCAGCCGCTCCTCAGGAAAGATATTTATGTGCTTCCCTTATCTGCAAGAAGTGAACAGGCGCTCATAGATCTTAGTAAGAAATATGCTGATTTTCTCACTGCCGGAAATTATAATACCGAAGACATTTGCGCAATGGCGGCGCTTCGCAGAACGCACCACGAATTTCGCGAAGTGTTTATAGCGGATAGCAAGGCAGGCATGATCGAAACACTCAATGATTTTTCCGCCGGCGCAACAGTGGAGAATAAAAAAATATTTGATAATAAGGATGAAATAAAAACGGTTTTTATTTTTCCCGGACAAGGCGCGCAATGGATCCAAATGGGAAAAGCGTTGATGGAAAATGAATTGGTTTATCGCACTTCCCTGGAAGAAATAAATGTGGTTTATAAAAATTATATAGATTGGGATTTGCTTGAAGAGATAAATAAGCCGGAAGGGGAAAGCAGGTTAAATGAAATAGACGTCGTGCAACCGGTTTTAATTGCTATTGAAATTGCGCTGGCAAGTTTATGGATGAGTAAGGGCGTCTTCCCGGATATCGTGGTAGGTCATAGCCTGGGAGAAGTTGCTGCAGCATATGTAGCGGGAAATATTTCCTTGCATGAAGCTGCACAAATTATTATTACGCGTAGTAAGCTGATGAAACAGCTGAGCGGTAAGGGAGAGATGGGCGTTACTGATCTTACAGTGGAAGAAGCGAATGAGATCTTAAAAGGATATGAAGGAAAATTATCCGTTGCTGTTATGAATAGTACAAATTCTACGGTGCTGTCTGGAGATGCACATGCACTCGATGAAGTTTTTTCTGCATTGGAAGCACAGGGAAGGTTTAACCGAAAAGTAAAAGTAGATGTAGCTTCACACTCCCCGCAGATGGATGGTATCAGGGAGGATCTTAAAAATGCCCTGCACAATATTCAACCACAAAATTCAACGATACAATTTTACTCTACTGCCGAAAACCGGGTAAAAAACGGGGAAGCGCTGAATGCGGATTATTGGGCAGGTAATTTAAGGAACCCTGTGCAATTTGGCAACGTGATCCAATCCATTTCAAACGATCATAACGCGGTATATATTGAAATGAGTCCGCACCCGGTTCTGGTTCATGCCATAAATGAAAATATCACCGGTAAGGAAACAAAGGCACTGGCGCTTTCTTCCTATGCGCGGGAGAAAAATGAATTGCAGGAATTCTTTCTAAACTATGTATCGCTATATAAAGCGAATTTTCCTTTCGACTGGAAAAATATATACCAGGATATCAGGGAGTTCATAGAGCTTCCTAATTATGCATGGCAGAAAGAAAGATTCTGGTTCGATGAGAAGCCGGATTATTCATCATTAGGCGAAACACCGGCAGCTAAAAATATCGAAAAATATTTTTATGAAATAGAGTGGAATGAAGTGCAGCCATCTCCCGAAACAACATCCAAAAATGTGCTGGTGGTAAAAGATGAATATGGATACTCGGCGAATATTGAAAGTATATTGAGCGAAAAAGGTCATAATGTTGGGGTGGTGAACAATACAGATTCATTGGATGGAATAAAAGCTGATACCGTTATTTATTTAAGCAATTTAAAAAAGGATACTTCGTACCGTTTTAATTTTGAAACTGATATTCTTCCTATTCAATCAATGGTTAAGTATTTTTCAAAAACCATTCAAAAGACAACCATCAATATTGTAAGCAACGGCGCTCACATTGTAAATAAACAGACGAAGACGGTGAATTTAAACAGCTCATTATTATCCGGCTTTATCCGTACCATCGAAAATGAATACGCAGATATATCTTTCCGGCATATTGATATCTCCGCAGAGATCAGTGAATCTGAAATTCAACAAGCCGCAAGTCTTGCCTTCATAGAGAATGAATATAAAGAAATAGCTGTCAGGCAAAACAGGATATGGTCTGATGAGATCATCCCATTAAAGAGCAGGGAACATCAGCACAAAAAAACTATCGATCCGGATGCAACATATATTGTAACAGGGGGGAACAACGGTCTGGGTCTGGAAACGGTGAAATGGCTACTGGAACGAAACGCCAAAAATATTGCTGTAATAAGCAGGAACGGATTGAAGAATGAATTTTCGGATCACCAGTACATCAAAGAATATAAATGCGACGTTGCTGATTACGAAGCCTTAAAAGAAAATATCGCCCGGTTAAAAATTGAAATGCCTCTTGTGAAAGGTATCATACATGCCGCTGGAGTGGTAGATGACGGAACTTTCGAGAACCTGACTAAGGAAAAATTTGAACACACCTTATATGCGAAATCACAGGGAGGCTGGAACCTGCACCAGATATTTATAAATGATCCTCTTGATCTTTTTGTCGGATATTCTTCGGTAGGATGTTTCTTAGGTGCGCCGGGACAAAGCAATTATGCGGCAGCCTGTACTTTTTTAGATAGCCTTTGCCAATTTAGAAGAAACAATGGAATGGCGGGAACAACTATCAATTGGGGTACCATTGCAGAAATAGGTTTGGCGGCGCAGCAGGCAAACCGCGGTAGTCGCCTGGTCGGACATGGGTTAAAGCCAATCTATCCAGGAGAGCTGTTTCAATTTTTTGATCTGCTGATCTTATCGGAAGCCGCACAGGAAATAGTAATGAATATGGATTTTGATAAATGGGCGGAATACAATCCTAAATTCAAAAACAATTATTTTTATTCAAAAGTATTAACCCATAAAACCCGCCAGCCAGAGCAAGGCAGTCAAAAAATTACTTCCTTTGTTAATATGCAATCCCTGCTAAAGCATGTTAAGCTGGAGATAAAACAGCATATTTCTTCTACCACAAAACTTTCGGTAAATAAAATTAAAGAGGATGATACTTTTAAGAGTATCGGGGTAGATTCCCTGCTCGCCCTGCAGATCAAAAATAAGCTGCAGACGTCATTCGACTTACCAATGAATGTATCCGTTATCTGGGCACACCCGACAGTAAATAAGTTAGCTGATTTTATTGCCACTCAACTAAAAGAAGAAAATAAGATCACTATTTATTCAGGAGAAAATGAGGAGAGTACCATGGCTTCGAATGCTGCAAAAGGGGTAATAAAGCCAGGCACATTGGAAGAAGAGATAAAGAAGTTAAGTTTGGATGAGTTGTTAAAGCAGTTAAGTGATGAAGTAAATTAATTATCATTTCTTAGGATAAGAAAAATGACAAACGAGCAAATGCAGGAGATTTTACAAAAATCTCTTATAAAAATAAAAAGCTTAGAACAGGAATTAGAGCAAGCTAAGGCGGGCGCTTCTGTTGCGCAAGCCCATGTGCCGAAGAAGGATCCCGTGGTAGTGATCGGTACCGGCGTGCGCCTGGCTAACAATATCAACAGTACTTCCAAATTATGGAAATTGATCGGGGATAAAAAAAGCGCCATAGGCAGAATTCCCAAAGACCGATTCGATGTTGACCTGATATATGATGCAGACGCCAATAAAGCAGGCAAGACGAATTCCATGTACGGCGCATTTTTAGAAAATGACATACGTGCTTTCGATGCAGAATTTTTCAGTATTTCTCCCAGGGAAGCAAAATCCATAGATCCTTCCCAGCGGATGATACTGGAAGTGGTGTATGAAGCATTTGAGCGTGCAGGTATCGCAACAGATAAACTGAAGGCGAGTAATACCGGTGTATATATTGCACTTGGAAACTGCGATTACATTTCCGCGCGCTTCCGGAGCGGCAACCTGGAAACAGTAGATCTTTATGATACCACCGGTATATTTTTCGGAACGGCAGGCGGAAGGGTTTCTTTTCTCTACGATTTCCAGGGAACAAGCTACAATGTAGACGCTGCGTGTGCGTCTACGATCTTAGCGGTCCATCTGGCAAAGGAAGACTTGCAAAAAAAGGTGATCGATCTGGCAGTTGTTTCATCGGCTAATTTATTGCTGACCCCGGAAGCATATGTAGGCTTAAGCAAATTAGGTTCATTATCATCTACGGATCAATGTAAGGCTTTTTCAGATGATGCGGATGGATATGTAAGAGGAGAAGGCTGCGGTGTGGTGCTCCTGAAAAGGCTGAGCGATGCAGAAAGAGATAATGATAATATTGAGTTGCATATCATAGGCTCTTCCGTAAAGCATAATGGCAGTAGCAATGGCTTTACCGCCCCTAACCCGGAAGTGATCTCGAATACTATAAAAGATGCGATCAAAGAAGCCAATATCGACGTGAACGATGTTGATTTTGTAGAAGCACATGGCATAGGTAACCGGTTTACAGATGCGGTGGAAGTGCAATCTATTCACGAAGGTTACAAAGGAAGAAACAAGCCTGTTTATGTAGGTTCGGTAAAAGCGAATATCGGTCACCTGGAAGCAGGTACAGGCATGCCGATGTTGTTTAAAGTGATAGAAGCGATCAAACACAAAACGATCCCGCCGCAAATAAATATCAATGGACTCAACAGCGATGTAGAATGGGATAAGATTAATTCCAGGATTGCTACTGAAGCATTGGATTGGACACGCGACGACGGCAAACCGTTACGCGCCGCAATCAATCTCTCCGGCTACAGCGGAACCAATGTGCATATGATCTTTGAAGCACCAAAGCCAAAGAAAGCTTCGGATGAAATAAAAGGACCGTACCATTTTGTGATCAGCGCTAAAAATGCTGCCAGCTTAAAACTGTTAGCGCAGAAATATATAGATGAAATGGAAGAATTCGGTAACTGTACTTTAACGGAAATGTGCTATACCTTGCAAAAAGGAAGAAATCATTTCGATCATTCGCTATCCATTATTGCTCACCATAAGCAGGATATTACAGAGGGATTAACGGCATTTTTACAGGAGGAGAAGACAGGTAAATATGTGCTCTCTGATCCGGAATTATATCGCAACACGGAAGTTGCATTTTTATTTACAGGTCAGGGTGCGCAATATTTCGGTATGTGCAGGGGATATTATGAGAATTTTGAAATATTCAAAGCTATCGTTGATGAATGCGAAACGATGCTGAAACCTTATCTAGAATATTCCATCAAAGATATTTTATGGAATGAGACCATCGATAAGAATCTCATCCATCAGACAAAATACACACAGCCTGCTTTATTTGTGGTAGAGTATGCCTTATCTAAATTATGGATGCAATTTGGTGTACGTCCATCGGTATTGATCGGGCATAGCATTGGAGAAATTGTAGCGCTTACGGTGGCGAAAGCTATTTCCCTGCCTGATGCATTAAAACTGGTCATTGCCCGTGCTGCCTTAATGAATTCATTACCGCAAAATGAAGGAAGCATGGCTTCGGTTTTTTGTAATGAAGAAGCGTTAAAGCCATTTTTACAGGATGCCAATGTAGATCTTGCCTCAATAAATTCTCTTAAGAATTGCACGGTTTCAGGAAGGAAAGAAGACATCGCAAATTTTGTTGAAAAGCTGAAAGAGCACAACATCAGGGCAGTGGCATTAAATGTCTCTCATGCTTTCCACTCCAGGTTAATGGAACCCATACTGAATAAATTTATTGCTTTTGCAGGACAAACAACATTCAGGCAGCCTGAAATACCGGTGATCTCTAATTTAACCGGGAAGGAAATTACAAAGGAAGAACTGAGTGCGGATTATTTTGCAAGACACATTCGCAACGCAGTCCAGTTCTCGGATGGCATAGAATATTTGCAAAAGGGACTTAATGTGGAGGTATACCTGGAAGTGGGTCCCAATCCGGTGCTGATCAGTTTAGCAAAGCAGACTAATACTAATGCCAATACACTGTGGCTGGCATCGGCTCGAAAAGATATAGAGGATGCGACTTATTTTCATGAAACTTTACGGCAGCTTTACTGTGCAGGCATTGCAATACACTGGGATCAGCTCTATATAGGTAAGAAAATAAATCGCGTGCAATTACCTACCTATGCCTGGAACTGGAAGGTGCATTGGGAAGATCCTGTTTTTGGCAATCAGTTCACAGTTCACAGTTCACAGTTCACAAAAGAGAAAAAACAAAAGAGCCGTGAACCGTCAACCGTGAACGGTGAACCAAACAAAAAAGCTACTCGCGACACACTGCTTGCGTATTTGCAATTAGAAGCGGCGAAAGTACTCGGTTTGGAAGCGGGGCAAAAAGTGGATATCCATAAGCCATACCGCGAGCAGGGATTTGACAGCATGATGAGCGGAGAGTTCTTAGGCTTAATGGAAAAGCATATTGGCGCTGAATTAAAGATGGATATTATTTACCAATACAATACGCCAAAAGACTTACACCAATACCTGATCGATACGTATTTTGGCGGCGGCAGCATCGATACTTCACAAGCCATTACCATTGCGGATATTATGTTCAACCAGGAAATGGAGGCAGTCCATACCGGCGATTGGCATGAAATAAAACCCCATGATAATGTATTGATGAAATGGTTTAAGAAATTTGATAAGCATATTCCGACAATTAAAAACCAGTAAGGACTTACACCTATTATGAAAGCAATTCTACTACATCATGCCGGCGGAGATAAATATGCGTTTAATAATTTGAAAAAAAATTTAGCCGCAGATTTTGAATGCTTACCGATAGAATTGCCGGGAAGGGGAAACAGGTATAATGAACTGTTGATAAAGGATTTCGGTAACGCACTGAACGATTACTTTTACCGGCTGAAAAACGAACTGCAACAGGATTATTTTTTTGTCGGCGTCAGCATGGGTGCCGTCTTTGCATATGAATTAACGCATTTATTTTTGCAGCAGGCACTACCACTGCCGCACTATTTGTTCCTTGCATCCAGGAGAAGTGAAGAAGATTACGAAGACCCTCAGGTATATTCATATAGCTCCCCGGATAAGTTGTGGAAGCATGTGCTTTCGTTTGATCAAAACTCGGAAAAGATAGCAGAGCATCCTGAATTGAGCCTGTTATTTGAGCCTATCCTGCGGGCAGACTTTGCCATCATAGAAGATTACAACAAAATATATGAACCTAAAAAAACATTACCGGTTCCTGCATCTGTTATGTACGGCAAGAATGATTTTTTAAAGAATGACAGGAAAACAGCAGGCAACTGGCAGCGGCATTTTGTTCCTGAAATAGATGTAAAGAAGTTTGACGGAGGTCACTTTTTTTTGTATGAGAATTCAGATGCCGCTAACTATATCAAACAAACCATGAAAGTTGGAAAACGATAAGGTCTATATTTTCTGCACTAGGCACAAGGAAAAACTGGAAGAAGCTGTTTTTCAAAAATTTCTGTCAATGCTTCCCGATGTATTTCAATCGGAAATACGATCTTATAAGTATTGGGAAAGTGCTCAGGCATCCTTACTTGGGAAAATAATATTGCTGCATGGATTAAAGGAATTGCGGTTCGCTGATTCACTGGATGATCTTCGGCAACAAGCAAAAGAGCGCCCGTTCATCAATGATAAAATAGATTTTAATATTTCACATTCAGGAGAATATGTAATAGTGGCGATTTCCGGACATGCGAGAGTTGGAATAGATATTGAAATGCATCGAGAAATTGATGTTTCATTATTCAGAAAATATTTTGATGAGGATGAATGGAAGGAGATAAAAACTTCTTCCAATGCAGCGAAAACTTTTTTCAAACTTTGGGCAATAAAAGAAAGTGCAATAAAATGCGACGGTCGCGGCGTGGAAGTTTTATCCAAGACAAAAGTCGTCAGACCACTTCCAGCAGCAAGTCGTCAGACCCCTCAAAGTGGTCAGACGACTTCAAGAGTTATCTGCGATTCAAAAGAATTTTATTTCCGGATTTTGGATATTGAAGAAAATTATTCCTGTGCTGTTTGCAGCAACAAAGATCTGGAAGTAATACTCAGTCGGTTACCCTTAAAAAATATGGAACTTCCTTTTTAGGCTCCAACTTACACAATAATTTATATTCCACTTTAAGTCAATCATTTATATTTTCTCTTTAATTTATTTTTATAATAATGCATTTTAATTGTATTATAAAAACAACTATTCTTTCCACAATTTTATATTAAATGAAATGGAATGGATATCACAAAGAATGCAGGTTTTGTTCAGGCGGATCTTAGTAAGCAGATCAGCTTATCACCCGCCACTAAGCAAGCGGCAGTTGTTAAGGAGAAAAATTTAGGGTTGGATGTTGTCCGCACCACTGCCATCTTAATCGTAGTGCTTGTTCACATGAACCTGTGCCTGTACAATATTCACGTAACAGATACATTGCTGTACTTGCCGGATGGCGTAGGCGTTTTTTTTGTATTGAGCGGATATCTTATCGGCGGTATACTGATAAATACCATACAAGTAAATGGCAGCGGGAAGAAAGAACTTTTCAAATTCTGGTGGATGCGGTGGTTCCGAACCTTGCCTAATTATTTTTTATTTACTATGATTGTATTTTTGCTGTTTAACCATGGACATATAAAACTGGTCAATTTATTTTTTCTTCAGAATTTTTATAAAACCAGGAATGAAATATATGTTGAAACATGGAGCTTGTCTGTGGAAGAGTGGTTTTATTTGTTGTTCCCTGTTATCCTGTTTATACTTTGTGCCATTTCAAAGAATTTGAAACGGAGCATACTCATCACGATCGGAGTATTTTGTATTGCTGGCTTTTGTACCAAATATTATTACATCACACAGTATTTAAAGATCACCTTTTACAATATGAAGCTGCACGATCTCAAGTGGTTTGAAATAAAAACATTAGTGGTAAACCGGATGGATTGCATCAGTATCGGCGTCTTAGGTGCATACCTGAAATATTATTATCCTTCCTTCTGGAAAAAATATAAACGCATATTCGCTGTTCTTGGTATCAGCATTATTATTGTGTACACAATCATCGAGAATAAATTATTTCACAATATACCCATTACGAAAAATCCGTTTTTCTGGTCGGGGTTTTATCTTGCATACAGTATAGGCGTATTATTATTATTGCCTGCTATAGAAGACATCGTGATAAAAAATAAACTGGTAAATCATTTCTTTTCACATACCAGCAAGATCTCTTATAGTATGTACCTGATCCACTTAACACTACTGAAGATTTTAGGTCTGCTATTTTCTGCATTAAAATTTTCTTCCGATGCACTGAGTATAATTTTTATTTTATTTGTTTATATTGTACTGTTGTACATACTGTGCAATTTCATCTATAAATATTTTGAGAAGCGGTTTATAGATTACAGGGTCAGCTTTATCGCTAAATATTTTAAATAGCTTAGATAGAATCCGCTTTCATCAATGCGACTAATTGCTTAGCCATATCGTAGCTTTGCAATTTAGCGCCTTTGTAATTTAAATGATGGAAATTATAGCCATAATCCGCCTTGTAATATTTAGGGTATTTTCTCGGGTCAGCCAATTCAATTTTAGTTCCTTCAGGCATTGCGTTAAAGACAGGCAATAATATATCGTAGCTTATCCTTCCCTTTGGCGGTAAAATAAAAAATACCTGTATGCCTCTTTTCATGCATTTTTTATACGCCTCCATGCACAGATTTACCATCGCTTTATTAGGCTTTTCATCGCCTTTATAATTTTCAAAACTTTGCAGCACGTCGTTTGTCAGGCTATCGCGCCTGGCGGGGTTATTTTCATATTCATGCTTGGATTGACGTATCAGGGTATCTTCCCATTTATATTCCATGAACATGTGGTTTTCTTCGTAGTCGTATGGATAGAAACCATTTTGCAGCTTTCCTAAATAGCTTTTATCGTACTTATCCTTATTTACATAAAAATTCAGCACATCCGGCATCATGCCTATCTTGAAAAGATTTTCCATCCAACTCATGGTATAGAACCAGGAAAATTTTGTCTTCGATTTTAAGTCATCTTTTGAAGTAAGAATTACTCTTAGCGCCCGGCAGGTGGAAGTGGCATCATGCCACGAAACCCATTTGGAAGTATGTAAATTCGCAGGAAAAAAATAAGCATCGCTGCTTATGCTGAAAAAAATGTATTTTAAATTGGGGTTGTGGATCTTTAATAAACCATCCAGGTCGGTGAGTTCCTGGATCAGTCCATGTCCGTCTACAGCAATGTTGAATGAGCGCAGGTCGATGCCGTTGTGTTGGGCAATGCTATCTACAATAGTCGGGTCGATATGGCGATACTCCAGACTGCCGCCTAAATAAACTGCGTTGAATTTATCTGCATTTTTTTTGTAAAACTCATACTTGACTGTTTGTGTGCTGTCGCCCCAGTAAAATGGCAACATCAGCTTTATAGCCAACGA
The DNA here is from genome assembly GCA_028288625.1 of Bacteroidota bacterium. Lineage (GTDB taxonomy): Bacteria > Bacteroidota > Bacteroidia > Chitinophagales > JADIYW01 > JADJSS01. The sequence continues at coordinate 63,267 of JAQBNI010000148.1, forward strand.
TAGCAGCAGTAAAGCGCCAAGCAGTATGCCGATATATTTTATTATCTTTTTTGCCATTAGTATTGAAAGTAAACGAAAGAGGTGTTGTTAAAGATTCCGAACCAGATGATAGATACAAATAGCAATACATACACCAGCCAACGCTGTTGTTCAGGCTTTGTTAATACTATATCTTCAATTCTATGGTCGCCGATGTATTTTTCTGTAATGAATAATATCAATACAAAAAACACAGCGATCATGAATTGTAAAATGCCTTTATGCATCACCCATTCTTTAAAATAATGCGCACTGTTCAGCTTAAACAGGTTAGCGTATAATACAGATGCAATCGCTGTCCAACTGATAAAGGATTCCGTATGAGCACGGTTAACGGTAACCTGGATACTGTGCACCCTGAATAATATAAAGCAAAATACAAAGATCAGAACAGTGATGGAAGCATGTCCCCAACCCGGAAAATACTTATCAAATAATTTATAAGTATTACTGGGTTTAATATACCGCACTACATTGTACTGCCATAAATAACGGATAGACATAAAAATTCCTATCATGGTAAACGACAGCACCATGGGCCAGTTAGCGCCATGCCATAAGCCGCAAAGTGTGAGTACGAAGATCACATTGAAAACTACTTTTGCACCGGTAGCCTTGTATGCTCCGAGATAAAAGAACACATAATCTGTGAGCCAGGTAGATAAAGAGATATGCCATCGGGTCCAGAACTCCGCTAAATTTTTAGAGAAGAACGGTCGTCTGAAATTTTCCATTACATCTATTCCTATAACTTTAGCCGCACCCAATGCAATGTCGGAGTAACCGGAGAAATCACAATATACCTGGAGGAAGAAAAAAAAGCCTCCCATCCATATGGTCCAGCCCGTAGCTTCCCCATAATGCGAGAACATATCATTTGCATAAAAAGCCAAGCGATCCGCAATCACTACTTTTTTAAAAATTCCCCAAGCCATCCGGAATAAGCCATGCCGCATTCTGTCGTAATCAAAATGATGTTCCTGTTTTATTTGCGGCAATAAATTTTTTGCCCGCTCAATCGGACCATTTACCATTACGGGCCAGAACGCAGTGAAAGAAGCGAAGTAACCAAAATGATGTTCGGCTTTTGTTACACCTTTATAAACATCTATGGTGTAGCTGAGCGATTGAAAAGTTAGAAATGATAAACCCACAGGAACTACCCAATGGTTGAACCACGGTTCCGGCACAAACCATGGTATATGCAGAACACTTAAAAACGAGCGGATATTATTGTCGGCAAAATCGAGATATTTAAAAATAAAGAGGATGCCTAAATTTCCAAGCATGCTCAGATACAGCCATTTCTTTTTTCTTTTTTGTGAAGATTCTTTCTCCATCATCTTCGCAGAAAAAAAATCATTGCAAGTGATCACAAATAAAATGATAGCAAAAAACGGGCTGAAATTTCCATAGAAATAATAACCGCCTGCAATTAAAATTTTATACTGATGTTGTTTTGGAACAGAAAAATAGATGTAACAGAATATGGGAAAGAAGAATAAAAAATGTAGTGAATTAAATAACATGCCCTGATTTTGTGTCCATTTTCTTACAGCAGTCAAAAATAATAAAATTTAGCCATGTACATCAATTAAATACAATGCCTATTTTTGCAGCAAACAAGGCATTTGAATTTTCAATCATATAAAAACAAGCTGCAGCAGGCTTTAGAAGATAAAAACTTCAATTTCATTTTAAAAGGCAGTTTGTCTACTGCGGTTTCTCTTTTCTTTGTCCAGGGTTTGCGTTTTATTTCCGGTGTGCTCATCGGAAGATTTTACGGAGCGACAGCATCCGGAAGATTGACATTAGTAGTGACGATCATGGGTATCTTCGCCATCTTCATCAATTTTGGTGTGAAGGATGCATTGCAAAAATTAATTCCGGAGTATCGCGAAAAATATAATCTTAAAACAGCGTATCATGTTTTCTTAAAAGGCAATCAGCTGATCATTTTTTTTTCTGTGATAGGCGCGATCGTGTTGTATATCATTTCGCCATGGTTATGCAATTACTGGAACGAGCCGGGAATGCTTTGGCTGTTCAGGATATCCGGTTTGTTTCTGCCGTTTTTTGTTTTAGGTGAATTGAATTATTTCAGCTTGCGCGCTGCATTGAAAGTGCATACCGCGAATATCTCGTTGATTGTTCCAACAATTATCCGGCTCATCGCATTATTTATTGTCACGTTTTTCTTTTTCAATTTGAATAACCCTATTTATTTGCATTGGGCAACGTTGTGTATTTTGCCGTGGCTGTTTTCTCTCTATCCTGTTTTTAAATATTTCGTAAAACCTTCCAAAGCAGAAATTTCAAAACAGGAAGTGAAGCACACAGAAGTTTTAAATCTCGCATTTCCAATGTTGATGACATACGCCGCATTTATTGTGACGAACAGCGCGGATGTTTTTATTTTGAAATCCTGTCATGTAGGAACTGATCTCGTGGGTATTTACAAAACGTGTACAAATATTTCGATGCTTGCTGCAACGCTGCTCGTCGCATTAAACACAACAGTGCAGCCGAAGATCACGCAGCTGTACACACAAAATAATCATTCCGAAGTTCAACGCATCGCAGCAAAATCATCCAAATTAATTTTCTGGTTAAGCTTCCCGGTTTTTATCATCCTGCTTTTTTTATCAAAATACGTGATGTGGCTATATGGAAATGAATTTATGAAAGGAGCTATTAGTTTATCGATCTTGACTATCGGCCAGGTGATCAATACCACGTGCGGCCCGGTTGCGCAATTATTGAATGCAACAGGCTTCCACAAACAATTCAGAAACATTTCTTTTTTTGGTGCCGCTGTAAATATTATTGCGAACCTGCTGCTGATCCCGCATTTTGGAATTACGGGCGCGGCAATAGCGAATACGCTGAGTATGATACTCTGGAATATAGCGGCAACTGTTTATATCAAAAAGAAATTCGGTTTCTATATTTTTTATATCCCGTTCGTGTCTACTGCAAAACCTGCTTCCGTAAATTAAATTATTTATCTTTATTCACATGTTATCCGCGATAAAAAAATTCTTTACCATTGATGTTGATTACAAAAGCCGCGTTTTCGGTTTCGACATCATGCGCGGAGTAGGCATACTCGTGGTCGTGTACGCACACGGGCGTTCGAAGATGCATTTTTTTCCGAGGTTTAATGATTTTGTTTCAGTGATCGGTTTCTGGCTGATGGATCTTTTTTTTGTATTGAGCGGATTTTTGATCGGCATGATCCTCATTAAATTTTATGAAAAAGAAAAAACATTTAATTTAAATATCGCTTATAATTTCTGGATACGCAGGTGGTTTCGGACGCTGCCAAATTATTATTTCGTTTTATTTTTAACGGCAGCTTTGTGGACAATACTCAGCGGAAATTTTATTTTTCTAAAAGCAAAATTTTTAATGTACATGGTATTTTGCCAGACAGTCGTAACGCCGCCGCCTTTCTTTATGATGGAGTCGTGGACATTGTGTATTGAAGAATGGTTTTACCTGTTGTTCCCCGTATTGTTGCTCCTGGGAAACAAAATTCTTTTCAGCGGTGAGCTGACGAGCAAACAAATAAAAAAAAATGTATTGACCTGTATTCTTATTTTCTTCAGCGTGCCGATGCTGTTACGCATCATCATTTATATCGAGCGGCCTCCATTAGATTGGGTGGATATGTCGCGGATGACGTTTTTTAGAATGGATACCATCGCAGTTGGAATTTTTATGTCATGGGTGAATTTTTACTATAAAGATTTTTTCAGAAAGTACAGAAATATCTTTGGCATCGCATTCGTTGTGTTGATCTCTTTGTACCTGCTGTATTTTTATAAAGTACTGTTACCGGATCTGAAATCGCAGGTATCAATTGTATCCTTTACTTTATTTTTCGTCTTATCGAGTGTTGCCGCACTTTGTTTAACGGTATACATGAAGGAAGTGAAGATGACACGCGTGAACTTCTTAGGCAAATTCATGACGATCATCAGCCTGGTTTCTTATTCGATGTATATTTTTCATCGCAGCGTGATCATGTATATCATTGATGAATTGTATACTCCGAAGAACGACATAGAAAATATTATTTTGTTCTTTGTATATTTTGCAGGAACAATTTTATTCTCCATGATGGTCTTTAAATATTTTGAATTCCCGATGACCGAAATCCGCGAAAAGCTAAAACGATAATATGAAGATCGGAGTATGGCAGCCACAGCGTTATGAAACCAGTGTAAAAATTTATACGGAAAATGTTGTGCAGCATCTTCGGAAATTCGGTAACGAGATTATTTTTTTCGGGAAGAATGATGAAACACCAGATGTTGATATTGTCTGGGATCCCACCTGCACCGGCGCACAATACCCGAACAGGCGGATCATGCAAAGTCATTTTCCATGGATCGTCACATTGCACGGGGCTTCGAATCTTTCCCTTCCGTTAAAATATAATTTTTCTTCTTTCACTGATAAAATAAAAGGGCTCTACATCAATTCAAAAAGAAAACTGATGTGGAGTATTTATAAAAATAACGTGAAGCATATTATCACGGTCTCGAAATATGCAAAAGAAGAACTCATTAACTATCTGAATATTGACCCACACCAGATCTCTATTATTTATCACGGTTACGACGATAATATTTTTTTCCGGCAAAGCGGACCGAAAGAATACCTCTTACATATTTCCGTTTATCAGCCTAAAAAAAATGTGGACGGGATCATCGCGGCTTATCAAAATATAAAAGGAGTAAAGCTTCCACTTATTGTGATCTGCCCGGGCTATCCAAAAACGATATCTGCAAAAAACATCACATTAATTAAAACGCAAATAGAAAGAAAGCAGGTTGCGAAATATATGAAGGGTGCGTACACATTTATATTTCCTTCCATACATGAAAGTTTCGGCATGCCGTTGCTGGAAGCGATGGCATGTGGCGTGCCGGTGATCACAAGCAATACTACAGCTTGTCCCGAGGTTTGCGATCATGCGGGAATTTTTGTTGATCCTTTATCTGTAAGTGAAATACAATCTGCCATAGAAAAGATCATGCAGGATAAAGAGCTGCATGATCAATTGTCAAAAAATGCATTGGAAAGAACGAAAGATTTCAGCTGGGAAAAAACGGCACGTCTTCACGAAGAGCTTTTCAAACGGCACATTGTTTAAAGATTGTTAATTTATATTTCATCGTACCTTTTTGTCAAATTCAGCGTCTAATCCCGTATATTTACAGACCTTTTATGAAAACATTCTACACCATACTTTTCTTCTTTACGGTTGCTGTTTTTCCGGGAAAATTATTTGCTGATGTAATGGATCGCTCGGAACTCGATTCAACGATTCAACCTTTTTACCATGGTGTTGCCTCGGGCGATCCACTCAACGATCGCGTGATCATCTGGACTCGCGTCACCACTGATTCCTTATCTGTTAATGTAAAGTGGCGGTTTGCAACGGATACCGGCATGAATAATGTTATTGCACAAGGTACAGTATCAACAGATACTTCAAAAGATTATACAGTGAAAGTAGATGTTACCGGGTTACAGCCTGGAACTTATTATTATTATGAGTTTGAGGCGTTGGGAAGATTGTCGCAGCGCGGAAGAACAAAAACTATGCCTGCAGGAAATGTAAATAGTTTGCGCATTGGTTTCCTGGGATGCACGAATTACGAATTCGGGTATTTTAATGCGTATGATATTATGAAGACAAGGAATGATATAGACCTTGTTATTCATTATGGAGATTACATTTATGAATATGGTCACAAAGGCGGCGGTGTAGATACGATAAAACGAAGGACATTTCCGGAAGATCATGATTCTTATGATTTGATCAGTTATCGGCAGCGTTACGCCTGGTACCGGCTCGATCCTTCTACAAGAAATTTACATCAGCAATACCCAATGGTCGTGATCTGGGATGATCATGAGTTTGCAAATGATGCGTTTGAAGATAATTCAGAAAATCATCATCCTGCAACACAAGGAACTTGGGCAGCGCGAAAAGCAAACGCAATTCGTGTTTTTAAGGAATGGATCCCTATGCGCGAAGACACTTCAAGAACAAACATCATCAACTTCACTCAAAATGTGGGAAGCCTTGCAGATATTATTTACACAGAAGACAGAATTCAGCGAAGCGAATTTAATTCAGATACTCAGCTTGTTCATATGTTGTTAACAGGTGAAGATCCGTTGCTGTACGATACGCCAAACCGCACGATGCATGGTCAGCAGCAAATGGAATGGATGTGCCAGCAAGTAAAAAATTCAACTGCAAAATGGAAGATCATTGCCAACCAAGTGGTGTTTTCGAGTTATTTTTTTAAAGGAATTGGCGGTCTCCCATTTCACCAGATCGAGGGCTGGGATGCAAATCCTTTAGACCGTAAAAAAATACTTGATACTATCAATCAATATAATATTCAGAATGTTGTGGTGTTAAGTGGCGACATACATGTTGGGATGGCATTTGACATTCCGAACGGCGTTGTGCCTTATAATCCTGCAACCGGCGCAGGAAGTGCGGGTGTTGAATTTGTTGGAGATAATGTTAGCCAGGGCGATGTGTTGCCGAATGCTGAACAGTATATGTATGACAATAATCCGCATTTGAAATTTTTTAAACCCAAATCACAGGGTTATTGCATCATTGATATTACACCAAACAGCGTATGCGCGGATTACTGGGAAACGGATTCAGTGGAAACTTCCAACCAGCATCAGAATTTCCTGGCAACTTTTTGCACGGTGCAAAATCAGAATCATTTGCAGGCATACCAGGGACCTGCATTCACGCCGAGAACATTTCCTGCCTTAATTCCATACACGCCAAGAAATTCAGGTCTATCCGTAGGCGTGAAGCAGAATCAGAACACTGTTGAGTTGATGAGTATGTATCCGAATCCAACGAACAGTTATTTGCAATTCCAGTATTTTATGAAAAATACTGATCAGCTGAATATTGAAGTATATGATGTGACAGGAAAATTAGTGCAGTCGGAAAATTACGGACTGCGTTTAAAAGGATTGAACGAAGATGTACTGAATATAAAAAATTTAGCGCCCGCAGAATACCAGGTTCTCTTTAAAACATCCAACGAAGTGACCGTTAGGAAAGTGATAAAATATTAGCATCTTTGCTATATTTCGCTTTAAGATATGCTGTTCAATTCCATAGAATTTCTTTTATTCTTCCCGATAGTAACGATCCTTTATTATTTAGTGCCGCATAAATTCCGCTGGCTGCACCTGCTGTTGGCGAGTTGTTTTTTTTACATGTTCTTTATTCCTGTTTACATCTTCATTTTATTTTTTACAATAGTAATAGATTATTATGCGGGAATTTTGCTGGAGAACACAGCATCAAAAAATAAAAAGTTTTATCTCATTTTAAGCCTTATCGCCAATATCGGCGTGCTTTCCGTTTTTAAGTATTATAATTTTTTTATAGATAATGTAAACACCGTGCTTCAGGGCATGCATATCACTACGGTATCCATTCCATTTTTGAAGATCATATTGCCGATCGGCTTGTCGTTCCATACGTTCCAGGCGATGAGCTATACCATTGAAGTGTATCGCGGCAATCAAAAAGCGGAAAGGCATTTTGGCTACTATGCGTTATACGTGATGTTTTATCCGCAGCTGGTTGCCGGACCAATAGAGCGACCGCAGAATATTTTACATCAATTGCACGAGTATAAAAAGTTTGATTACAATACGGTGGTGAGCGGGTTGCGTTTAATGCTGTGGGGATTTTTTAAAAAATGTGTGATCGCGGATAAGATCGCGCTGTTGGCGGATCCTGTTTTTTTCAAACCCGATCTCTTCAAAGGTTTTCCGATGGTCATTGCGATCCTCGCTTTCACCTTTCAGATCTACTGCGATTTTTCGGGCTATTCAGATATTGCGCGTGGCTCTGCTAGAACGATGGGCATTAACCTGATGCAGAATTTTAATGTGCCGTATATCAGCAAGAGCATTGATGAATTCTGGAGGCGATGGCATATTTCTTTGTCATCCTGGTTCCGCGATTATTTATACATTCCGTTAGGTGGCAACCGCGTTTCAGAAGTAAGGCGATATCTGAATGTATTTATTGTTTTTCTCGTGAGCGGTTTATGGCATGGTGCAAACTGGACGTTTGTGGTGTGGGGTGCGCTTCACGGAAGCTTTATTATACTGGCGTTGGGGCGCGATAAATTTTTTCCGAATATAAAATTGCCATCTTTCTTTCAATGGATGACAACTTTTATTTTAGTGGCGATGGTATGGACATTTTTTCGTGCCAAAGATATTCACCAGGCTTTATATGTTTTGCAGCATGCTTTAAGCGGCATTACGCATCCTGTTGAATATTTGTTGAAAGGTTTTGTCTATATTAAATTCTGGAAATTCACAGGAATAGATATGATCGTATTGCTCATTTCGCTCTTCCTGTTATTTTATATAGAGATGAAATCGAATGTACAGCAATGGCTGCAACTACGTCCTGTTTGGGTTCGATGGAATATTTATATACTGATGACAGCATGTATTATTTTGTTTGGCGTGTTTGACAGCCGCCAGTTTATTTATTTTCAATTTTGATGGAGAAGAAAGATCATCCATATCATTCAATAAAAAAATTTGCGATCAGGATCACAATTTATTTGCTGTCATTTTTTGCAATTATAGGGATAGGTTTTTTATTGCCGCCAACTTCCACCAACAATATTCTTTTTTCATTGTGCGATAAGATGTGGATGGTCGATAGTGTTCAGCAATTAAACCCGGACAAGCCCATAGTTTACTGGATTGGCGGATCTAATGTAAACTTCGGACTGGATAGCAAGCTGATCTCTGATTCTTTGCGGCTGACTTGTATGAACACTGCAGTTCACGGCGGATTAGGATTAAAATTTGAAGTGAATAATGCGTTGAGGTTTGCAAGAAAAAATGATATTGTCGTGCTGATGCCGGAGTATGAGAATTTCTGGAATTTTAATAATGAAATGGCAGATGGTCAGGCAGAATTGCTTCATACAATTATTGATGTTTATCCTTCAGGAAAAAAATTAATAGAAAGCGATCAATGGCATCACATACTTACTTATCTACCCAGATACCTTCATGATAAATACATACAATATTTTCCAACTAATTATTGGAAGAGAAATAAAAAAGATCTCGGTGTGTATGTGCGCCATAATTTTAATGACCATGGCGATGCCATAATGCATCTGGATAAACAGCCCGTTCCGTTTTTAGCAATGCCAACAATTGGCGCCGGACTAAACTCAGCAGTAATCAATTTTTTAAAAGACAAGAATATAGAATTCAACCGCAAAGGCATTCACTTTTATATTCTCTTCCCGGCATATCAGCAAACATCTTACAACAATAATAAAAAAGCCATCACTGAATTGTATGATGTTTTATTGAAAGAAAAATTGCCGGTTTACAGTACTCCTGAACGCTATGTTTTCCCCGATTCACTCTTTTACGACACCTATTATCACTTGAATAAAAAAGGTCGGGAAATAAGAAGTATATTCGTTCAGCAAGACCTCAATGACCGTGTGGCAAAAAATAAATAATTACAGCGAGAAGACTTTTTTAAAATGGAACACCTTCACCTTTGTCGGGATATTAATTATTGTCATTTGCGGAATTAAAGTTACCGCCGGTCTTGATAAGTACATGGATGTTTTGTTCTGGGATGAGGCATTATATTTAAACCGCGGTATTCACTTCTTTCCGCATCCTCCGAAAACATGGGGCCCGTCATATTCGCTGTACTATAAATTTTTGTCCTTTTTTATTCACGATAAAATTGCGCTGTATTATTTTAATTTCAAGCTCACCACGATTGTAATTTGCATTGCGCTTTTTCTTTTGTTGTTGTCGTGCGGCGTACAGCGTGTGCTTGCATTTATTTTCTCCATTTTTTTTCTTTCTACATTTATCAATATGCCGTTATGGCCCCGCGTTTCACATTATTGCGTAATCGTGATTATTGCGGGTATTATTATTTCAAAATATCAAAGAACGCTGGTGGCGAAGCTTGCCGTGGTTTCGTTTGCATTGCTGGTTTGCGCGTATGCGCGACCTGAATTATTTGCGCCCTTCCTCGTTTGCGCAATAAGTGCATATATACTTGCTCTTGCAAATATTAAAAGGTTGAATAAGCGTGAATGGATACTCATGTCAACGCTGACTGTTTTATGTGCATTCATTTTTTATTTTCTACAAACTCCGTTTAATAACGGCGACAGCGGGAGAGGCTTGCGTGTATTTTTGCAGCACTTTGCTTGGAATTATTCTCACTGGCATCATTTGCAGAATGTTTTCTGGCTCGATTTTCCCGACATCATTCACAACAATTTTAAAGATTCGTCTTCTTTAAAAGGGATCATTTCTTCTAACCCGCAAATGTTTGAGCAGCACTTGGTGTCAAATATTCTGAATTATATCACACAGATGTCGAAGATCATATTCAGTTTCTTCGCACCTATATTTACAACTGAGCTGCACTGGCTTTGCCTGATGGTGGGCATCATGTTGTTTTTTGTGTATTTCACTTTTACAAAAACCTCTAAATTCAAGAGACAGCGTTTCTTTGTATTTGCGCGACAAAATTTATTTACCATTTTCATTTTGCTGATCTTCAGCGCGCCTTCTTTTGTGGCATGTATTTACGCGTACCCGCGCGAGCATTATTTATTGCTGCAGGTGCCGCTGTTTTTATTGCTCATCGCTCTTGCTATATCATCTATACAAGTGGAAATTGTAAAGCCTGTCCAAAAGATCATCGTCGTTGGAGTGGTTTGGTTTTTCGTGATGCCGGTGTCGGAAGATTTTACATATTTCGATCTTTTCCGGAAAGAAACTTCTTTATGCAATCTCAAAACAGTGGCGTATATAAAAAGAAATATCGTTACAGATGACAGTATCAGGATGTTTGATGTGGAAGGATATATTACAAATTTATTGCCTGAGAATTTTACAAATTACAACGATCAGTATTACAGGAACAGGAATATTGTGTTGAGTGATTTTATCCGCGAAAAAAAAATTGATATTATTTATAAAACACCTTCACTCTCAATGTTAAATAATGTTCAAAAAGATACAGCTATGCTGGATTTGTTAAAGAATCCGGAAAACTATGGATTTTTTGAGCAAAAAACAGGTAATTTTACGCCTTCATTACTGATTAAAAAGAAACAGTGAATTTCATTTATAAGCCTTTATATACTCGCGATCAGCCGTTGTTCGAATTGAGAATATTCGGATTATTTTTATTCAGTCTGTTATTTACAAGCAACATCTTACTTCAGTTTAAATCTGCAAACGCTTCCATCGGTTTGATCATGGTGATGGGCATGCCATTTATATTTATTTTTACAGGCATCTATTATTACTATAAAATATTTAAACTAAAACAGCTGAACCCGTTTGATGTGATGATCTTTTTATGCCTGTTGGTTCCGTTGTACAATGCAATCGTTGTGCACATCATTTTTGACGTGAAAATATTAAAAGCATTATTCAATTTATCAGCGCGGTTTTATATTGTCATGTGCAGCCTGATCTATTATTCTATCCGTTCAAAAAAGATCACCATCAAGCAATATATTTATGCGAATATAATTTTATGCTGGTTTTGTTTTTTCCTGTACACGTTTGTTTCGCTTACCATAGATCCTGCACGATTTAAAGATTCATTAGGTGATGGACTTGTGGGTTATAACCCGTCCAAGGGAGGTTATTTATACAGGTTTTCAAGCGCCTTCCTGATATTCGGAATGTTATATTATTTCCTTGATTACATTCTGGAAAATAATTTCGTCAGTCTTTTTTTATGGATAATATTGATCGCCTACCAGGTATTTATTGATAAAGGAAGAACCGAGCTGGTATCGGAAGTTATTCCAATGTTTTTATTCATGTTTATCGTGTTGAAATGGCATAAGATAGTACAGAAACTCTTTGCTATAGCTGTGCTCGCAGGTCTCGGCCTGATCATTGCATATTATATCAATCCCAAAATAATTTCCTTTACTGCAGACATGTACCTTATGTTTATTAAATTCTTTATGGGTAAAAAAACCGGTGAAGGCTCAGCGGATATGCGATGGACGGAAATGGCATATGTATATAATTATTTTTTAAAACATCCTCAGCATCTTTTCTTTGGAATAGGTTGTCCAAAAAGAACTATTATGCTCATTAATGTAGGCGACGTTATTTTATCAGATATTGGAATTGTAGGTGGTTTGCTTTCCCAGGGAATTGTGGGCTTGATCTTTACTTACTCTTTGTTTTTGTATCCTTTATTTGTCTGGAGAAAAGTGAAATATTACCGGCATGATGTTTTATTCAATACGGGATTACTGGGCTGCGGCACTGTATTTATTCAATCACTTTTTTCCGGCGCCGTATTTTATAGTCCATTCTCACTCATGCTATTCATGGTGATCGTAGAATATTACCGCGTAAAAGAAAAATTTTACTGGAAGAGAATGCGCCTCGCTAAAGAAACTTCATGAAGAACAAATACACGATACTTGTAATTGCCGTGCTTGCAATTTTTATGCTGCGTATCTGTTTGTCCAACGACAAGAAAAAAGAAAATGACATACTGAAGGTTCCCGATGCTGTTGTTCCGGTAAAAGTAACTGTAGATAAAACGGTGGCGAATGTAGTGAACAGGGGTATTTTCGGGATCAATATGGGGTTTGCGTTTAAAAGAGAGCTGGATAAAGATTCAGGTTTTGTCCAACTGTTGCGCGGCATGCATCCTGCATCACTGCGATTTCCCGGCGGCACCGTCGCAAATTATTATCATCCTCATTTGCCGGTGTACGGTTACAAAGTAGGAGAGTTTCCACCCGGCTTGGGAACGCTGTATATGGAACAGCTCAACCGAAAAGAAAATATTTTATACAATTATATCAGGCTGTGCAAGCTCGTTGGAGCAAGAGCAGTTTTTTGCGCGAATGTTTACAACGGTACGCCGGAAGAAACGCTTTTTGTAATTGATGAATTGAAAAAAAATAATGTTCCAATTCTTGGAGTGGAATTGGGAAATGAATTCTGCTTGTCGGAATACCGTAAGCAATTTCCCGATGCAAATGTTTACCTCAAAAAAATAAAAACAACTGTTGATGCCATTCATGCAAAATATCCGGATATAAAATTAGTGGTGATCGGCGGCGACGGCGTTTCTCCCAAAGATGTTGGCGGAAGAGGAAAATTTATGCGTGGATGGAATACGATGTTGAGCAAAGAAACTTTTTACAAAGCATATACATGGCATCCGTATGAGAATTGTCCGGCGTGCGACCAGGAACCCTACTTCGATAATTTGTTTGTAAAGAATATAAATACGCTGGCACCGCAGCGAAGTAAATATTTATTAAGCCTCGGGTTGAATTTAGCAACGATCTATGGTCCGGATAGAAAATTATGGCTGACAGAGTGGAACATCGGCAACATGAGTTATCTCGATAATACATTTATGCAGGCGGCGTATGTTTCTGAATATTTTTTAACGCTGATCGATCTGAATGTGCAGTACAATAATTATTTTGAAGTGACTAACCTGCATGCGATGGACGGTTTGATTAACCAGCAAAAAGGGAAACAGCCGTCGTTGCTCACGATCGGAACAGATAATGCAACCACGCAATATTTTGCATTTCAATTTTTATCATCCACGATAAGCGGCGATGTTTTTAAAGCACGTGAAATTGTAACTTGCAGCGATACATCAGTTTCAAAAAATTTTGTTTGCAGGGCGTTTGTAAACAAGAAAGAAAATAAAGTGTATCTGCACTTCGTCAATCATTCCGGAAAAAATGTGCGGTTAACGGTGGGTGATAAAAACATGCAAATGGAGATCCGTTCTGTTGATGCAAGTTATCCTTATGCGGCTGCAGGAAAAACGCAGTATGAAAAAGATTATCCTAACAAGCTGAAGCCTGTTAAATTAAGGAGTGAAACAGTAAATGGAAATGCGGTAAAGCTTGCGCCGTATACTTTCGGTTACATCAGCTATTCGCTGTAGTTACTTCATCACTTGTTTTACTAACCCTAGCTTCCCGTTGTATGGCGGATAGCGCAATGGAATATCCGGCCACGTAACTTTATTGCAAATGCCTTTCTTATGACTGAACGTATCAAAGCTGAATTTACCGTGATACGCACCCGAGCCGCTGTTGCCAACGCCGCCAAATGGCAATTCAGGATTGATGAAATGAGAGACTGTATCATTTACACAACCACCGCCGAATTGAATGGTGTTCAGACATTTTTGCTGGTTAGCATAGTTGTTAGAAAAGATATAGAGTGATAAAGGTTTTTCAAATTGCTTGATGATCGATATCGCTTCATCGATTGATTGAATCGGCAGCACCGGCAATATCGGTCCGAAGATCTCATCGTTCATTAAAGGATGATCCAGAGAATTTATTTCGATCAGCGTCGGCGCGATGTAGCGAGTGTCTGCATCTGTTTTTCCGCCGGCAATAATTTCTCCATCCGTGATCATCGAAGATAGGCGGTTAAAATGCTTGTCGTTAATGATGCGTGGATAATCGGCGCTGTCCTGCGGATCTTCTCCGTAAAAAGTAGTTATTGCTTTTTGAAAAGCCGTATAGAATTTTTCTTTTACGCTGTCGTGCAGCAGTAAATAATCCGGAGCTACACAGGTTTGTCCGCCGTTTAAAAATTTGCCCCATGCAATGCGTTTTGCGGCTATTTCCACATCGACGGTTTTATCAACTATGCACGGACTTTTCCCGCCCAACTCCAAAGTGGTCGGCGTTAAAAATTCCGCGGCTGCTCTTGCAATTGTTCTGCCGATCTCCACGCCGCCGGTAAAAAAAATATAATCATAGCGGTGAGAAAGCATTTCCTTGTTGTCTGAATGCTCGTCTAAAACCGCGAGGAAATTATCGTTAAAGTTTTCTGAAATTATTTTTTGGATGACGTGATACGTGTTGATCGTTGCACGAGGAGGCTTGATGATACAGGTGTTGCCGGCTGCAATGGCACCGATAACAGGCGCAAGCGTAAGCTGCAACGGATAATTCCACGCGCCGATAATTAACGTAACGCCGTACGGTTCAGAATAAATATAATTGCGCGAAGGAAAATTCGCGATCGTATCTTTTACCAGTTCCGGCGTCGACCATTTCTTGATATGTTTCAGCATATGGCTGATCTCTTCATACATGATGCCGATCTCCGTCGCAAAAGTTTCAAATTTTGATTTACGAAAATCCGCGTTTAGCGCTGCGTAAATGTTTTCTTCGTTATCCTTGATAGCAGTTTTGAATTTCTTCAGCTGCTCGATGCGGAATTCAATATCGCGTGTCGCGCCGCTTTCAAAAAAATCCCGCTGCTTGTCGAGCACGGATTTTATATTGGATAATGTTTTCGTCGCCATATTGTAATTTTTATTTCGTGACTCCCTATTCCAATCTCTTTTTCATTCATCATTCAACATACATCATTCATCATTCATCATTATTTCACCTTCGTCTTCTTCTCCGGCACTCTTTCTTTCTCCGGTCTGCCTTCAAAGCTGTCCATGGAAGTATATACGCCGAGCCATTCCGCTACCACATCAAAAATGCGGATCGGGAAAATACCTTTCAGGAATGGAACGAGGTTCATGTTATCCGGCTGCAATAAAATGATGTCGTTTTTCTTAACTGCTTTAATAATTTTTGTGGTGATATCATCCGGCTGTAACAATGGAAACAGCAGCGGAGCGCGTACGCCCTTGAACATGCCGGTATCAATATAGCTCGGACAAATGGTGGTGACGTGCAGTTCCTGTCCTTCTTTTTCAAGTTCTTTGCGGAGGCTTTCGCTCCAGCCGAGCACCGCCCACTTGCTTGCAGCATATACGGAACCTTTCGGTAACGGGATCAGCGCGGAAGCAGAAGAGATATTTACGATATGCCCCTTGCGCTGCTTGATCATGTCTTTGAGGAACACGCGGGTAACATGCATGACGCCGCTGATATTGATCTGCAAAGTTTTTTCGATATCTCGCGCGGAATATTCCCAGAATGATTTATTACCTGCCACGATGCCCGCATTGTTAAAGAGGATGTCGATGTTGCCGATCTCGAGGAGTACTTCTGTGGCTGATTTCTCGATGTCGTCGATATTGGAAACGTCGACAACGAAGGTGTACACATTTTTGTAGCCTTTGGATGAAAATTCCTTTTGTGTTTTATGGAGATTCTCTTCGTTGATATCCCAGATGATGAGGTTGGCTGCGCCTTCCTGCAGGCATTTGAGCCCCATTAATTTTCCAATTCCGTTGGCGCCGCCGGTAATCAAAACATTAGCGCCCCTGATCTGTGACATATGGTTTATTTTGGACTTTAAATTTAAGGGAAAATTGGGATTAAATGAGATATAAAAATAATTATTATCTGTTGTTTAAGGAAAAGGGTAGTTTTACTATTATTATAGCACTAGTCGGAAACTTGTATAGACATTATCAAAACAATCTTCTCATGATAAAAGGAAGATTACTTGAAGTATCAGAAAATTAGATGCAAAATCTTAAAAGTAACTTCAAAAGTGAATAGATTAAGTTTGATATTCAGTGAAGAATTAATTCTTTCGATCAAACATAACTACGTTTTAAATTAATTCTTTAAAATCTTTAAATTAATATATATGGGAGGCAATGCTGGAATAAGAGGATACATCATCCAAACAATTATCTGTGTTTTAGATACTCTCGAATCGGATAACAATTGGCTGTCAGTAACGTTGGAGCCACTAGACGAATCGGAGAAAGTGGATATTAAATGGAAATATCCCAACAACAAGGTGAAAGTAACACAAGTAAAATCATCCGAAAACATTATCGGTCTTGGTGCTGCTCAAAAGTGGTGCAAAGAACTTGAAATTAATTCCTCCAACTTAGAAGAATATGAATTGGTTTTGGTAGGAACTTTAGCAGCTAACTTGTTGAAGAAAAAAGTACTTGGAAAAGTAAAAATTAGCGAAGCCAAACCGCTAAATATTCAAACGCTTATTGACCAAGCCTCAACAAAGATTGATTTTTATTTTGTGAAAAAAGGTAAACCCAAAATATCTCCTAAGGTTAGAGAAATGATCATTCAGGTGCTGACAATTCATTTTGGAACAAGTTCAATAGTTGGAACAGAAATAACACGAACAGACTTTGATTCAAAGTTGCTTGATTGGATTACTGCTATTGAAAAGCAAATGGAAACAAATCCATTTCTTTCTTTAGCACCACCACTTGAAAATCAAAGCACCCCTTTCAATCAAAGAGTTGCCAAAAAGATATTAGAGTTAATAGGTTGGAATCAGTTTGGGGAAAATCAAAAAGTTGAAATTTTTAATGAGCATACTTCTGAAACTGATGTTCACCAAGTTGAATTTGTCGGCAACTTTGAGAGCAAACTGAAAGAAGATACTGGAGATTTTATAATGATTTCTTCTATTCACGACCTTAAATATCCTGATAGTTCAAAAGCAGAAATAGTAAAATATATCGAGGATACAGAAGTGGTTCTTAATGATTTCAAGCAGAACAATTCTGTTCCACTTAAAGCATATCAAAAGACAGAATATTTCAGCTTACTTTTTTGGTTAACCACCGACCCAAGTGAGGTCTCAAAAAATTTCATTCATCATGCAAAAGATAATTATAGAAGAAATTTGTTGAAAGAGGATGTAAACTATTTTCTAATTGATAATAGCAAGGCGAATTTTTTAATAAGCAGTATTGCTACTGCTAAAAATTATCGTGATGATGTTCCAGTAAAATTTCTTTATCCCATTACAGAAGTAAATCAAAGTCCACGCAGAATTGGTGAAAGAGGTTTAAAACTTCCAGTTCAGTATATAAACTCATCAGTAATTCCAATTACAAAAGAAGATAAGTCTAAAATCAGTTTCCTCCTTTTTTGTTCCGACCCATTTTCAACAGAATCTTTGAAGAAACTCATTTGGCTTACGATTCGCCTGACAAGTGGGTTTGGGAACGAGTATCTATTGTATTTTCACGACTATGATGAAGCACAACATAAGAATGATGCTAAAGAAGTCATTCGTTCTTTTAACGAAGAACTACTTGACGAAAAAATACAAATTCTTCGCTATATAGACGCAGATGCAAATGCTTTAGATACCTTGCCTAACACCAAAGTAGTAAGTAACAAGAACGAACAATATGACGAATCAGAACAACAACCAATTGATTCAGACAAGCATATAAATGAGGCGTTCATAAGTATTTTGCCTTATGGCGACTTGCTAAAACCTTTCTTAAAGACTGAAGCAATCACTTCCAGTGATTTAGTTTATTTCTTAGCCAAAAAGGGAATTTATGTAAAGAGTGCTGATAAAACTAAGCTAATAAATCTAATGTCAACGCTACTTTTTAGCCCTGATGAAATAGAAGATTTCAAATCTTACATCAATGTAAAAAACAGAAATGTTCACACTAACAACGAGTTTTATAATATCAAACAAAATCAAAGTTTAGAAACAGTTTTCAAATCAGTTAAACCCAATCTTGATAATTTAACCGAAGGACTGAACATTAAAATTGTCAATCACGATAAAATAAAATTTGTTCAAGACCCAATAAATAAAGAGGAGTTCAAAATTACATTGATTACAGAAGTTAAAGACCCGACAAGTAGTTTAGCAGTAAATACAAATTGGGGAAAATCCGAAGTTGTAGTTAGAAAGCAGGATAATAAACTTGTTGTTGTTTCTGAAAATACAATTACACGAGAAGATAAATTAATAGCCAACAGAATTGTTAAGCAATTAGCAAGTGAGTTTCAAAGGGTAGATTTTATTGAAGAGAAAAAAATTAAAGTTATGTTCAACATGTTCAAATCCAACCTTGAAAGAGTGAACTTTCTTTTAGGGTTTAGCAATGTGATTTCTTCTTCCATTCTTAAAGAGCCGGACATCCAATCAATAAAATTCAAATTTGATGAAAAGACAGAAATCCCCGATATGTATAAAGATAAAGCGGATAAAGATTTAGTAATTACATACACTGGAAAGGGTCTTAAAACATTACAAGAGTTAACGGAACAAAATGCCAAAGAATCAATCTTCTTAGAAGAAATAGCGGTCTTCTACAAATTTGATTACCTTAATGTGAAGAACGGTTTTTACAGAGTAACATATAGTTTTTCAAATGCATTAAAAAACAAACAAGGATGTGATGGAGTCTTTAAGTCAGAACCTTATCTATCTACAAATCATCATCAGGTTAAAGCATTGGAGAGCATTGAAGGTTTGAAAAAAGAATTATCCAAAGAGGTTGAAAGATTAAAACTTGAAAAGCTTAAACAATTCAATATAATAGAATGATAGATTTTACCAATGTTCAACTTGAACAAATCGCAATACATCAGGTTGGAAATAAATTAAGGGATGAAGGGCTAATAGTATCTTCAGAAAATGTAGATGTTGAAGATTCAAATACAAGAAATTACTTGCTGAAATATTTTCTATCTCCATTTGACAACAACGAAATTTACAATTTCACACACCCATCAGAGCTAAATTTAAATGAGATATATTTTTTTGCCAGGAAGATTTT
Organism: Bacteroidota bacterium; assembly: GCA_028288625.1. Lineage (GTDB taxonomy): Bacteria > Bacteroidota > Bacteroidia > Chitinophagales > JADIYW01 > JADJSS01. The sequence continues at coordinate 82,927 of JAQBNI010000148.1, forward strand.
TTCAAAGCCAGATTCTTTTTTTGAAAATTCTGTTGAAATAGCCAAACATCTTTACGAAAAATCCACTCACCCTAAAATAAATGCAGGTGAGTTATGTATTTGCTATTTCAAAAAATGTTCTTTAGACGGTACTACAGCAGATGCAATAGGCTTTTTCAAATCTGAGGGAAAAGATGTCTTCTTAAAATTTGATTCAGTAAAAAGCAACTTTAAGATTAAATATGAAAGTGGTATCAATGTAAATAAACTTGACAAGGGGTGTATGATATTCAACATTGAAAAGATAAATGGTTTTAAGGTTTGCATAATAGATTCTAATAAAAATGATACACAGTATTGGAAAAACGATTTTTTAAACATCAAACCCGCATCAGACGATTATCACTTTACAAAAGATTTTCTTTCAATCACAAAAAACTTCGTAACTAAACAACTGGACGAAGATTTTGAAGTAAGCAAAGCTGACAAAATTGATCTACTTAACCGTTCTGTTGAGTATTTCAAAACACATGAGAGTTTTGACAAGAAAGAATTCGAGAAAGATATTTTTCAAGATGCAGGAATAATAAAATCATTCAGAACCTTTGACAACAACTACCGACAAGAAAACGAAATTGAAAACATAGACAACTTTGAAATTTCATCAGAAGCGGTGAAAAGACAAGCAAGAGTTTTTAAAAGTGTTTTGAAGTTGGACAAGAACTTTCACATTTACATTCATGGTAACAGAGATTTGATTGAACAGGGAGTTGAGAAAGACGGTAGAAAGTATTACAAACTTTATTTTGACAAGGAAGTATAATAGCTAAATAACCTCAACTCTGGCGCGAGCCTTCCTTTCTGCGCGGTAGCAAAGAAAGGGCGACTCGTGTCTGAAAAATTTAGCAGTCTCAGACTGCGATCCGATCATAGATCGGTAAATTTATTACACACGAGAGCGCTTCGCTAACTCTCGCGCGAGAAATGACAGTTGTGGTATTGTTGCGACATACTATTTACCACAACCATTTTATTTCTTAAAATCTTTTACTAACTTTCAATTAGACAACAAGTTTAAAAAATATTCAAAATATAAATCCGGAATAATGAAAAGAAAAATATTCATCATACTTGCATTTGCAATGACATTTGCACTTGGCTACGCTTTTAAATCCGTCACAACGGATACACGCGAAAAATCTACAAAAAAAGTAACAGGCATTGGGGGCATTTTTTTTAAATGCAAAGACCCGAAAAAAATGAGAGCATGGTATTCAACGCATTTGGGTTTAATTACAAATGGATATGGCGCAGTGTTTGAATGGAGACAAGGCGCTGACACTTCACAAAAAGGATTTACGCAATGGAGTCCGTTCAATGAAAAAACAAAATATTTTGAACCTTCCACAAAGGACTTCATGATCAACTACCGCGTAGAAAACCTGGAAGGATTGTTGGCTCAATTAAAGAAGGACAGTGTGGTAATTACAGACACCATTGAAAGCGTAGAGTACGGCAAGTTTGTTCACATTATGGACATTGAAGACAACAAGATCGAGTTATGGGAACCTAACGATATAGCCTATGAAAAACTGGGCGAGCAGATGGGCGCGAAGACGACAAAATAATTGATTGAGCAAACAACAACCCCGGGGGATACAAAACACTCAATTAGTAATAATGAAAACGTATAACCAAATTTCTGGACAAAATATTCGACGTATGGAAGCATTAAGCGATGGAATATTTGCTTTTGCATTAACCTTACTTGTACTCGATATCAGGGTGCCCATTCGTGAGCATATCATTTCTGAAAAAGATCTGATGAGCGCATTTGGAACACTCACACCAAAGCTTCTTACTTATTTTCTGAGTTTTATGACGCTTGGTATTTTTTGGACAGCACACTCTTCACAATTTCATTTCATCGAAAAAAGCGACAGGAATTTTAACTGGATCAATCTTTCTTTTTTACTTTTTGTGACCATAACCCCATTTACTACTGCCTTTTTAAGTGAATACATTACCTTCAAATTTGCCATCGCAATATATTGGCTTAATCTTTTTTTATTAGGCGTTATGCTAAGTATGATTTTAAATTATGCAGCCAAACACAATTATTTTAGAAGTGACGTTGCCGGAAAAGATGAAATAACAAAAGCGATGATGCGAAGAGGAATTATCGCCCAATCTTTATACGCATTTGGTGCATTATTGTGTTTTATCAGCACTTACCTGAGTATTGCCGTCCTGATCATTATTCAACTCTATTTTGTTCTGGGATTATTTTCAAAATCAAAATCTAAGAAAGCCTCTCCGTTATCTTGATTATCATTATACGCACTGCAGTAAATACGCACAGCGGTGCGTATCTACACAGTGCGTATTTACATCGCGGCATACTTCTCCGCCGGAATAATCCCGCGGCGGCGGGCGCAAATAAAATATAATAAATCCTTCTATCTTTATTAGGACAACAATTCTTAATGAGATTCTACTGCATTCTTTTTCTCTTTCTTTTATCCGGCAAATTATTTGCGCAGGAGTTGACCGGGTATGTGGACATGCATGCGCATCCCCGCGGCGACCTGGCGTACGGAACCGAGTTGTTTTTCGGCGCACCTTACGGAGATATTTCTGTGGCATTGGGCAATTGCAAGCCTGACCACGGCGCCTGGAGCGCGCGCAATAAAAAAGGCAATTTGTTCAGGCAGGTATTGGCGCAGCAAACTGAAAAACAATATTGCCCAACGATCAAGGACAGCAAACAGGGTTATCCTGATTTTACCACGTGGCCAACTCCGGCTTCGATATTGCACCAGCAAATGTGGGTCGACTGGATCCAACGCGCACACGAAGGAGGCTTGAACATTATGTGCGCACTGGCGGTGAGCAGTCACTGCATCGCTTCGGCTGCAAAGACCAGCGGTCCGCAGGATGATGAACAGGTTTTACTCAACTGCATCCAGGGTATCAAAGATTTGGTGTCACATTCCACCTTTATGGAGATCGCGCTTACACCGGCTGATGTCCGGCGTATTGTAACCAATGGAAAACTTGCTGTCGTTCTTGGCACGGAGATGGATAACATCGGTAATTTTTATTCGCCGCAGGATCATTATAAAAATGCAACTTTTAATGCTGCTCCTTCTAACGAACAGGTACAATCCGAACTCGACAAACTCTGGGATCTTGGTCTGCGATATATTTTTCCCGTTCACCTGACGAATAATGTTTTCGGCAGCTCTGCCATTGCGCTTGCTCCGTTAAATGTGGCGAACAAGTTTAACACCGGCGCAGAATTTATTCCTGAAAAAGTAAATACAAAAGAAACCGGCATCGGCACGCATCTCGTACATCCCGGAGTGGGATTAAATGCGATCGCTAAAATGTTTATGCCCTTCCTGCTTCCTAAAAATGTAAATCCCGGTAAGAAAAAAAATTATACTTTCTGGGATACGGTGCCGGGATTTGGAATGCGCAACAGCACGGGCATTACCGAAAGAGGAAGGTTCGCGATAAAATATATGATGCAGAAAGGATTTCTCATCGACATCGATCACATGAGTGAGAAGATGACGGATGTAGTGCTCAGCATGGCTTTGGCAAATGACTATCCCGTGAATAGCGGGCATAACGGGTTACGCGGCGGGAACGGCAGTGAGAACGGGCGTACGGTGAAGCAATATGAAGCATTAAAACAACTCGGAGGAATGATAGGATTAGGACATGGCAGCAGCGCCGGTGAGTTTGTAAATTCATACCGGCAGGTGGCGCAGATCATGGGCAACACGCATATGGGAATAGGAACGGATGCAGGAGGTTTCTATCCGCTGCCTGCTCGCGATACTACTGCATTCGTAACTTACGACAGCACGTTCACGCGCTGCAAAACAGGCAACCGTACCTGGGATATTAATACAGATGGTGTAGCGCATTATGGACTAATGCCGGATTATATCCGCAGCTGGGATGTTGCAGGAATGACAGCGCCGGAGAAAAAAGTATTTATGAGTTCGGCAGAAGATTTTACGCGCATGTGGGAAAAGTGTGAAGCGCGAAAAACCAAGGTCATCAGGTAACCCAAATCTTTTTGATAAATTAAGCTAACGGCAAATATATAATATGGAAGTACATCACCATCCCAATCTTCATCACGGTAAAAAAAAGTTCAAAGAATATTTTTTAGAATTTTTGATGATCTTCCTTGCTGTTAGCATGGGCTTTATTGCAGAGAATATCCGCGAACACAAATCGGAAGCGAGAAATGCATGCCGCTACCTCAACTCCTACAAAAATGACCTCCTGCTCAATAAGAGACAAATAGAAAGATACGACAGCATTTTTACGTACCTGGTGCCACGGTATGACAGCATCGTCACTATTTTTTATGAAAAAAAGGAAAATGAAGAATTGCCTCTTTTAAGCCGGTTGCTGCTCGACGGGGCGAGAAACAGCATCATCACTTTGAGCACACCAACTTACCAGCAATTGATCAGCTCTGGAAGCATGAAATGCATCGATAATAAAAAAATTGATGACAGCATTGCCTATTACCATAACAGCATAAGCCTGTTGTATAATTATAATGACAGGATAGTTTCTACTTTGAATAACGAGTTGGGAGCAGTTGGGGAAATTGAAGATATGCACGACTTCTGGAATCCAAAAAAGGGTATTGCAAACTACGTGCCGGATATGCAGCCTTTTACTTTAACAGCCGGGCAACGGAATTTCATCATAAGCTATTATAAGGTTTTTGAAATTCAGGCGATCTCCAATATTCGCAATCTGAAAAAATTAAAGTATACAAATTCCTCGCTTATTAAAATGATCAACGAGGAACTGCATTGATAAATCACAAACAATAAAATTCCATTAATCGTCAACAGACTAAACCAAATGTTCTTTAACATTTAAAAAGAAACAGGAATTCAATTAGTTTTTATTTTTACCCTGTAAATGGCAAACAGCACCTCGAAACATATTCTTTCAACGGCTGCAAATCTTTTAGGGTTTTGCCTTTTTGTTATTACTTCATTGCATATAACAGATAAATCGGCTTCGAGTATTATTGATGAATTTACTTCTGTGATCGCATTGATACTTGCATTCTCCTGTTTGCTTTCATTCATGTCAATAAGAACAGAAGATCTAATTAAAGAAAGACGCCTTGAAAATTTGGCAGATTATTTGTTTATTATTTCGCTTTCAGGAATTATATTAATTATTTTGCTTTTGATATTCAACTTCATAAAATAATGGCAACTGATTTTATAATAAGATCATTACAGGACAATGAATTCGCTTATCTTTTTAATCTGGAAGAAGCTGAATTGGAAAAAATGGGAATGATCAGGATGATAGTGGACGCTCATCCGGGTTTTCCATGCAGGGTGAGTTTAGAGGATGCTAAGATCGGGGAAGAAGTTATTTTATTGCCTTATCAGCATCACAAAACCAATTCACCTTACCAATCCGGCGGACCCATATTTGTAAGGAGAATTGCAAAGACCGCAAATCTGAATGTCAATGAAATTCCGGAAATGCTCCATCAACGCTTGCTTTCTCTTCGCGGTTTCGACCATCGCGGAATCATGAAACAGTCAACCGTGATAGAAGGAGAAAATTTGAAACAGGAACTTCAAAGGATCTTTGAAAACCCGGAGGTTGATTACATTCATATCCATAATGCGAAACCCGGCTGTTATAATTGCATGGCGGAAAGAGCAAGCTAATAACCTACGCACCAAAGCTATTTTCCTATTCCTAACCCGCATTAATTACAATAAATAACAAGACCTGTTGAGGGCAGTGTGGATGAAGGTTCTGCGTATACTTATTAATAAGAAACATAAAAAACATTGTTATATTTGGAATAGGCTAAAACATTATCCAACAATTAAAATTAATACTATGTTTAATCATCCATTTTCATTTCAGGGAAGAATCAGAAGAACTGAATTCGGTTTAACCTTTATCATTTATGCAATTGCATACGGCATCATTGCTGCAATCGGTGCATCTGGTGGTGCTGCGGGAATTATTTTCATTTTAGTAATTCCACTGATTTGGTTTCTTTGGGCACAGGGTGCAAAAAGGTGTCATGATGTTGGTCATAGCGGGTGGTGGCAGGTCATTCCTTTTTATGTTTTTTGGATGTTATTTCAGGAGGGACAGCCCGGCTTAAACGAGTATGGCGAAAATCCCAAAGGCATGAGCGCCACAGGGGATCTTACTATTTTAGATGATTCATTCACCGGAACAACAAGCCGTAAAAGCAGTGATAATCCTTCTCCCTCTGACGCCGACACAACGAATCCGCCCAGTTAAAATAGTTCAGAATGAAAAAATTTCTTACGCTTAAACACTGGCAGCTTTTTGTAATACTTATGGGAGTACCGATGATCTTTCAGTTTGTGCTCATCGCTTCTGTTATTACAAGTAATAATCCAAAAATTATTTTCGTTATGTTTCCTGTAATGATGATCTTATTTATGGGTTTTTTCTTTGGCTGGTTCTATGCGCTTGGAACAAATCTTTATAATAAATTGCCGGAAACCGTAACCATGAACCTCTCACTTTTTAAGATTTTTATTTTTATTCCTGTTGCTTATATGCTGTTTCTATGTGTATTCTTATTTGGTATCTTTTCTAATCTCTTAACCGGCAAAGAACCAAATATTGCAATTTTTATTTTGATTATTCCGCTGCATTTATTTTCTATGTTCTGTATGTTTTATAGTCTGTATTTCGTTGCAAAGGCGTTGAAAGCAGTAGAATGGCAAAAGCCTGTAACATTCAGCGATTTTGCGGGAGAGTTCTGCATGATCTGGTTTTTCCCTGTCGGCATATGGATCATCCAGCCAAGAATTAATAAATTATTTGATCCTTCTCTTAATAACGTCAATCAAACAGTATAACACGAGTCAATTTTACATAAAGATCTTTTTCACTACATTTAATTTGGTATCAACGAAATGAAATGAATCCATTCCTGACTCAAATACTAATCAAAACTACCTTACGGCAAAAGCATAAGACGAGCGGAAAATATTCAGACGCTGAATTATCTAAAGGCTGGAAGGAGCTAAGGATTAATCTCCTTCGATATTTTAAAGAACTCATCCTGATCACACTTGGAATTTTTTCTGCAGCGTTCGGCTTCAAAGGATTTTTATTAACCAATCATTTTATCGACGGTGGTGCAACAGGGATCTCGCTTTTAATTTCAGCTTTAACAGGTACGCCACTGTATATTCTTTTGTTACTGGTGAATATCCCGTTTATCATTCTTGCCTACACTGTGATCGGGAGATCATTCGCGATGAAAACGGTGCTTGCAATTTCAGGGTTGGCATTGGTGGTTGCTACCGTTACTTTTCCTGACGTAACAAAAGATAATTTACTCGTCGCATTATTCGGAGGATTTTTTCTCGGCGCCGGTATCGGTCTTTCCATGAGAGGCGGCGCCGTTATTGACGGAACGGAAGTGCTTGCCATATTTTTAAGCCGCAAGCTCGGTACAACTATCGGCGATATTATTATTGCCATCAACATTATTATTTTTTCCATTGCCGCTTATTTTCTGTCTGTAGAAATTGCGCTTTATTCCATGGTGACTTACCTGGCGGCATCCAAAACACTCGATTTTGTTGTAGAAGGAATTGAAGAGTACAATGGTGTAACGATTATATCCGTCCAAAGCGATGCTATTCGCGAAATGATCATTGATAAGATGGAACGAGGTGTAACGGTTTATAACGGTAAAAGCGGATACGGTAAAACA
>JAQBNI010000037.1 GCA_028288625.1 Bacteroidota bacterium
GAAACAGAAACTACTGCTGAAGCAATTGAAGAAACAACTGAAACAGCTACAGCTGAAGCAAACACGGAAGCAGAAAGCAAGACGGAAGAAGTTACTGAAACTACGGAAGAAGAGAACACGGATACTAAAGCTGCTGCTGAAACTACTGAAGTTGCAGACGCTGCTGCTGAGACTACAGAAAACGCAGAATAACTATTCACGAAATATTATAAATTTATCCCGATTTTTATGATCGGGATTTTTTTTTATGGAATTAATTAAAATAGGAAAGGCATTAAAAACACATGGCTACAAAGGTCATCTTAGAATATTTATCGATGAATTTTACATGGATGATTTTGAAGAAATGAAAGCGATCTTTATTGACAACCTTCCCTACTTTATAATTTCAAAAGATATTAATTCCGATTCACAGGCTATTATTTCCCTGGAAGAAATTGATTCAAAAGAAAAAGCGCAGCTGCTGCAGGGAAGAGATATTTTTGCAAATGAAGATGATCTTTCAGATATCCTTGAAGATGATCCATACAGCGATATCGTTGGTTTTTCTATGGAAGATAAAACGTCAGGAAATATTGGCTTCATTGAAAGTATTGTGGAAATGCCAAAACAGTATTTAGCAAAAGTTTTGCAGGAAGTGAAAGAAGGAAAAAGTAAAGAGATCCTTATACCGCTGAACGAAGCATACATCATTAAAACTGACAAGAAGAAAAAAATTATATTAGTTGATTTGCCTGAAGGTTTTTTAGATATTTTTTGAAAAGTTAACGGTTCACAGTTCATAGTTCACGGCAATTCAGATCAATAAGCTTTTCGATACTTACGAACTAATAACAAATAACTTATAACATATAACTACTTTTACTTACAACTTATTACTTACATCTTACGACTCCTTTGCGCATCTATATTCTTTCCGCCGTTCCGAACCTGATGCAAAGTTTTTTTGAGCATTCGATTTTGCAGCGCGCAAAAAACAAGGGCATTCTTGAAGTGCACCTGCATAATATCCGCGATCATTCTACAAATAAGCACAAGCAAATAGATGATTACCAGTTTGGCGGCGGTGCAGGTATGGTGATGATGATCGAACCGATCCTCGCTTGCATCGAATCACTGCAGAAAGAAAGAAAATACGACGAGATCATTTACATGACGCCGGATGGAGAATTGCTCAATCAGAAAATGGTGAATTCACTTTCGCTGAAAGAAAATATCATCATTCTTAGCGGGCATTACAAAGGCATTGACGAGCGCTTGCGCGAGCATATCGTCACCCGCGAAATTTCCATAGGAAGTTATGTCCTTTCAGGTGGTGAACTGCCCGCCGCTGTACTCGTGGATGCGATCGGAAGGCTGATCCCGGGTGTATTAAATGATGAAACTTCCGCATTAACGGATTCTTTCCAGGATAATTTGCTTGCTCCGCCGGTTTACACGCGACCGGCAGATTACAATGGCTGGCAGGTTCCGGATGTATTGTTATCGGGAAACGACAAACTCATTGAAGAATGGCGGCATCAGCAATCCATGGAACGTACACAAAAACGGCGTCCGGATCTGTTAGAAAACGATTAAATAACATTGTTTTTAGTAAAAAACTGCATATCTTTGCACACGCTAAAATCAGTCAAAATGGATAAGGTTAAAGAACTCACGCAAAAATTCACCGAAAACAAGGGCGTTCCCGCGTTCAAAGCAGGTGACAATATAAATGTTCACTATAAGATCATTGAAGGAAGCAAGGAACGTATCCAGATCTTTCGCGGTGACGTTATTCAAAAGAAAGGAACAGGAAATACACAAACATTTACTGTTCGTAAAATTTCTAACGGTATCGGCGTAGAAAGAATTTTTCCTTTATTTTCACCGAACATCGATAAGATCGAAGTGAATAAAGTAGGTAAAGTGCGCAGAGCGAAAATTTTCTACATCAGGGAACTGAAAGGAAAAGCATCCCGTATCAAGGAATCGATAAAATCAACAAAATAATTTTATTGGAAAATTTATAGATCCTCCGCTTGCGGGGGATTTTTTATTTATGCCTTCTCCGAAAAGATTATACAAATTTTCCTCATATTAAATTAACTAACGTTTTATAACATCATTGATGTGCATGATGTTAAAATGTGGGAATAATGTAACTCTTTTTTTAAGTTCTGTAACAGAACTGCTTTTAAAGTTGTTGACCTTTAGGAATGCTGTAATTATCGATGTAACGTGATTATGTAATTAAAACAAAACTATGCTAGCCGTAAAAAAAGAAGGTATAATATTGAAAAAAACTGATCTTGTATTTGAAGCAGAAGGTGTTCTGAATCCTGCTGTTTACCAGGACGGTGAAGACATTCACATGTTTTACCGGGCAGTGCGTGCAGGAAATTATTCTACAATCGGATATTGTCGTTTGAGTGATCCGTTAACAGTTGCAGAGCGATCAGATACTCCTGTTCTTTTTCCCCAGTTTGATTATGAAAGCCAGGGTGTCGAAGACGCGAGAATAGTGAAGATCGATGACTTGTATTATATGACGTATACTGCTTATGACGGTATTAATGCATTGGGTGCATTGGCTGTCAGCAAGGATCTTAAACATTTTGAAAAACGCGGGATCATTGTTCCGCAATATCACTATGAGGAATTCAGGCACCTCATTGAATGCAAGGGGCAAGTGAATGTAAAATATTTCCGAACACATAAGCTTGATCACTTACTCAAAAAAATCGATGTTAGCACAGAACATATTAAATTATTTATCTGGGATAAGAATGTTATTTTCTTTCCAAGACGTATCAACGGGAAACTGATGTTCCTGCATCGCATACGCCCGGGCATACAACTCGCAGCAATAAATGACCTGGAAGATCTTACAAAAGATTATTGGGATGATTATTTCCTTCATTTCAATGATCATATCCTGATGGATTCAAAGTATGATCATGAAGGAAGTTATATCGGAGGCGGATGTCCACCGATCGAAACGGAGCACGGGTGGCTGCTGATCTATCACGGTGTGCGTGATACGCCGCAGGGATATGTTTACTGCGCCTGCGCCGCTTTATTCGATCTCGAAAATCCTATGAAAGAAATTGCGAGGTTACCTTACGCATTGATATCACCGCAATTTGACTGGGAATTATTCGGAGAAGTAAATAATGTTTGCTTCCCGACAGGAACCGCGGTCAAGGATGACATTTTATATATTTATTACGGAGCCGCAGACGAAAGAATTGCATGCGCATCGGTCAGCTTACAAGAATTATTGATTGAACTTTTAAAAGAAACAGGAACATATGCACCAGCCTAATTCATCAGAAATATTATTTATCACATCGTATCCACCAAGAGAATGTGGTATAGCTACATATTCGCACGACCTTATCAGGGCGCTGGAAAATAAATTCAATAAATCTTTTCAAATATCTGTGTGTGCACTTGAATCCGAATATGAAAAACATCAATATGCAGATCACGTAAAATATATCCTGGATACTTCCGATTCCGATGCTTATCTTAAAATAGCGGATACGATCAACAGGGATAAAAATATCAAGATCGTCGTGTTCCAGCATGAGTTCGGTTTTTATCATCAACATGAAGAAGAATTCCGCAGGTTTTTATTTTCACTGATCAAGCCTGTCGTTGTTGTATTTCACACGGTGCTTCCGAATCCTGATGATGCAATGAAAAGTAATGTACAGAATATGGGTGCAGCAGCGGATGCGCTTATAGTGATGACGGAAAATTCTTCGCACATGCTGACTGACATTTATGATATCCCGCAGGAAAAAATAAATGTAATTCCGCATGGCACACATCTTGTTCCGCACATCGATAAAAAAATATTAAAAGAAAAGTATGGCGTAACCGGGAAAAAAATTCTTTCAACTTTCGGCTTGCTGAGTCCCGGCAAAGGAATTGAGACTACGCTCGAAGCATTGCCTTCTGTTATCGCACAAAACCCCGATGTATTATTTTTGATCATTGGTAAAACACATCCCGGCATTGTAAAACATCATGGAGAAAGTTATAGAGAAATGCTCGAGGCAAAAGTGAGCGAACTTGGATTGCAAAACCATGTGAGGTTCATTAATAAATATGTACAATTACCCGAACTGCTGGAATACCTGCAGCTCACTAATATTTATTTATTCACTTCAAGAGATCCGCACCAGGCAGTAAGCGGTACATTCTCTTATGCGTTAAGCTGCGGATGCCCGATCATTGCAACTCCGATCCCGCATGCTAAAGAAGTGTTGCGTGATGATGCCGGTATCATTGTTGATTTTGACAATCCTGCACAATTGAGCTCTGCCATTTCACTTTTATTAGGCGATAATACATTGAGAAAAAATATGCGCCTGAATGGATTACATCGCATTTCTGCTACCGTGTGGGAAAATTCAGCCATAGCACATGCGATACTGTTTGAAAAAATTTCCGGGAATAAGATCTCGTTGCAATATAATTTACCTGAATTCAACCTCGACCATTTCAAAAGACTGACCACTGATTTCGGAATGATCCAGTTTTCTAAGCTCAACCAGCCTGATATTAATTCAGGTTATACTTTAGATGATAATGCAAGAGCGCTGATTGCCATGTGCCAGCATTATGAATTAACGAATGACCAGGATGATCTCAAATATATTCGCATCTATTTTAATTTTATAAAATATTGCATGCAGCCCGAAGGATATTTTTTAAATTATGTGGATGGTGATAAAAAATTTACGGAACAAAACAACTCGATCAATCTTGCTGATGCAAATGGAAGGGCGGTATGGGCGTTGGGTTATTTTATTTCAAGAGCGCATTTATTCCATTCCTCTTTAATAGATGAAGCCGATGTATTAATACAACAAGCATTAGACCACATGCAAACCGTTCATTCTACCCGTGCCATGGCATTTACAATTAAAGGTTTGCATTATTACAACGAGAAAAAAACCTCGTATAAAAGTTCTTCGTTGATGAAGGTTTTTGCAGACAGGCTGGTACAGATGTATAAGCATGAATCTGAAGAAGGATGGAACTGGTTTGAAAGTTATCTCACATACGCCAACAGCATTATTCCCGAAGCCATGCTATATGCTTATATGGAAACCGGGGAACAGGTATATAAAAATATTGCAACAGAATCATTCAGGTTTCTTCTGAATATGATATTCAATAAAAGCTGTATAAAAGTTGTTTCCAATAGAGGATGGATAAAGAAGGGTGAAGTACCTGCCTGTTTCGGTGAGCAGCCGATAGATGTTGCTTATACCGTGATGACGTTAAGCAGGTTTTATGACGTATTTAAAGAAGAGGACTATTTGAAAAAAATGGAAACTGCATTTAACTGGTTTGTCGGCAGCAATCACCTTCACCAGATAATATATAATCCTTGTACCGGCGGATGTTATGACGGGCTTGAAGAACATCATGTGAATCTTAACCAGGGAGCTGAATCTACCGTGAGTTATATGATGGCAAGGTGTACGGTCGAAAAATATTTTGGACCGCCTGCTCCAAAACAGGATAAATTAAAACCTAACCCGCAGCGACAATTACAATTCAATAAAAAGATACGATATTAGTATTGCAGTGAAATTGAAAACTAAGGTGATCAGCTTGCTGTTATAAAAAAAATAAGAATTCGCATGAAAGAATTGATCGCAGATTTTACAAAACAATTAAAGCAGGCATTGGATATTGCAAAGCAATCTACGCTTAGAAATTCCACTGATGAAATTACAAATGCTGTGATCAGCGGAATGGGCGGCTCGGGTATCGGCGGAAATATTACTATTGAAGCGGTGGCTGCAGAATTGCGCATACCTATTGTTGTCAATAAAGATTACGTTCTTCCCAATTATGTAAATAAGCATTCGCTTGTAATTATTTCATCTTATTCGGGCGATACGGAAGAAACAGTTCAATCCCTGGAGGAGGCGCTGGAGAAGGGTGCAAAAATTGTTTGTATTACTTCCGGCGGAAAAATTGCAGAAACGGCAAACAAAAAAAATATCGACTTAATACTTGTCCCGCCCGGTATGCCTCCACGTGCTGCGCTTGCATATTCTGTAACCCAGCTGTTACACATTCTTAATTTTTTCTTTATCATTCCGGGAACATTCAGGAAAGATATTGAAGCCGCGATCAAACTGATCGATGCAGAACAAAAAGATATCATGAAAAATGCGAAAGAAACCGCAGATGTCATTTCCGATAAACTTCCGGTTTTATACAGTACCGCCAAAATGGAATCTGTTGCGCTTCGCTTCCGGCAGCAGTTAAATGAAAACTCAAAACTCCTTGGCTGGTATAATGTTTTTCCTGAAATGAACCACAACGAACTGGAAGGCTGGAAAAATAAAAATAAAGATATTGCTGTAATCATTTTCAGAAATGAAAACGATCCGGCACGTACGGCTAAGCGAATAGATGTTTCAAAAGAGATCATAAAAAAGTATACCCCACATATCATAGAAACTTACTCCAAAGGAAATTCAGTCCTGGAGAAAATGTTTTATCTCATCCACTGGGGTGATTGGGTTTCTTATTTTGTTGCAGAAAAGAACGGCACCGATATGATGGATATCCGCGCCATCAATTATCTCAAAAGCGAACTTTCTAAGTAAACATCCTGTCATTGTTTCTACTACAAAATTTTTATTGAAAATAATTTTTATAAATAACTTATTGATATTCAATGTAATTTGCAAAACATTTACATAATTTCCATGTGAGTTTATATAATTTCCATGTAAATTCATTGACTTTTATCAGAAAAAAGTGCAATTTTAGATTGAGTTATATCAAGAAGCATAAACCCTAATCCAATCCTTCTCTTATAATCTTACCAAAGGGCTGACTTTTATCAGTCATTATTGAAACATAATTATAACCCAAAATGAAAAAGTATTTCTTATCCTTCGCCATCCTGTTACAGGTAACATTTAGTTACATGTACGGACAGAATATCGGAATCAATTCCACAGGAGTTTTACCGGATTCGAGTGCGGCTTTAGATATTTCAAGTACTAGTTCAGGTTTGTTAGCACCACGGATGACCACCACACAAATGAATGCAATCATTCGTCCTGCAAAAGGATTGATGGTTTATAATTCTACCATAAATGCATTCTATGTGAATACCGGCACCTCAACAACACCGTCATGGGTGAAAATTGTAACGACAACAAACGGAAGGGATAATTATGTCATTGTAAAATCAGTTTCTGATTTTCCCACACCTGTAAGCGGGGTAATTACTCTGGCTTCCGGAACTTTATATAATATTAACGGCACAGTTACACTTACTGATAAAATTGATTTGAACGGTTGTACCCTTGCAGGATCTGATCCTATCAATGATAAACTAGTCTATACTCCTGCAAGTGGTGAATTATTTACCGGCGCCAATGGAGGTACTATCAAATCCCTTGTATTAACCGCATCCGGTGTCGGAGGAAAATTATTTAATATCAATGCAGCTAATGCAAATAAAAATTTCATCATGCAAAATTGCACTATTTCAGGCTGCGATAATATAGGAACCATCAGAGGCTTTGGTGGAAATACTTATTTGGAAAATAATATGTTTTCCGTCAATACAAACGGTATTACTTTCTACGATGACAACAATGTTATTTTAAACACAAGTATGTGGGATAACACCAATCGCAATACGTATGAAAAATATACCGGCACTTTCAGCAATATACAAGTGATTGGCGGAACAAGGGCGACTACATCCGGTTATTCAGCCATTGGAATGGATATATCCGGGATCACCTCATTGAGCACGGCTTCCTTAAAATCCACTATGTTTTCCGGAACGGGAACAAAGGTTAGCGGAACATTCTCCAGTGCCTGGGAAGTAAATACTTACGGTATATCTGAGCAATCAGATGACAATGCATCCGGAAGCATATATATGTCAACTTCAACTGCTACCGTTATCGCAACAGTGAATACTCCATTAAAAGGAGCCGGGACTACTACTTCTTCCAGTTTATTCAGGTTTAGCATGCCATCCAGTAACAGGCTGACGTACACGGGAATTAAAACAAGGACATTTACGATCATCTGTTCTTTATCTACTTTAACAGAGGCAAACGGCAAAAATATTTCTGTATACTTCTATAAGAACGGATCTGTTTTGACGGATTCAAAACAAACTTATAAGCAGGTAAATGCCAACGATGGAACTCCGGTTGTGATCTCCTCCATGGTAACCTTAACCACAAATGATTATATAGAAGTGTGGGTTGAAAATAATTCGGACAATAAGAATATTACCCTTGATAAAATGAACCTGTCTATCAGGTAACAAACAAGATTTATTTCTAACGAAACATGAAAATCCTTTCACTCATAAAATATTTGATACTCTTTTTTTTGTGCTATGCGGCTAAACTCGCAGGTGCACAACAAAGACTGGTGATGAGCGGAGGTTATATCAACATTGCAAACGGCGCAACTCTTATTGTAGGAAATTCATCAACCAATGCAATTGTACGGAATACCGGTTATATTATTACTGAAGGAGAAAACAATACGCTCAAATGGAATACCGGTACAACTACAGGAACTTATACTATCCCACTGGGATATAGCGCGAATTATATCCCCGTAACTTTTACAAAAACTGCAGGAACAGGAAACGGATATATTTCTTTCTCTACGTATCACACCGGATGGAACAATGCTGCTATGCTCCCAGCAGGCGTTTTAAATGTGAACTATAACGGTGCTGACAATTCAGCTTTTACCATCGACCGTTTCTGGAAAATCGATGCAGGCGGATATACTGCAAAGCCAACAATAACAAATCTCTTGTTTACATATCTTATGTCTGAAGTTACTGCCTCGGGAAATTCAATAACCGAATCTACCATGGGCGCACAGCGATGGAATTCAACGATCAACGATTGGGGTGATTTTATTCCGGGTGTTACAATTAACACCACCAATAAGACTTTAACCGTTCCTACTGTTGGTGGAAACGACCTATTTAAGTGGTGGACACTACCCGGCTTGAGCGGCAATCATTTTTTACCGGTAGAATTAACTTCGTTTAAAGGAGAATGCAGCAATGGCTCTGTAAACATTCAATGGCACACAGCAAGTGAAATAAACAACGATCATTTTACGCTGGAAAAAAGTTCGGATGGAATTAACTGGACAGCAGTAACAACCATCCCGGGTGCAGGCAACAGCAACAGCCCGCTTGATTATTCTACTACAGATGAAACCACATCAGGCGAAACATATTACCGCCTTCAACAAACAGACTTCAACGGAAGGTCAATATATTCTTCTATCATTCAACTTACTTGCGGAGAAGTTATTTCAAATGCAGTTGCAACAACCGTATATCCCAATCCATCAACAGGGATATTCAATTTGCAACATGCTCCTGTCGGAGCAACTTTAAGCATCAGGAATCCGCTTGGAGAGTTGGTATTGACTGACAAGATCACATCCACAGATCAACAGATCAGTTTAGAAAATATCAGCAACGGAATTTATATTCTGACGCTCTATGATGGGAAGATCATTACCACGCATAAGTTAATGGTCCAGAAATAAAGAGCTCCCATTCCTTCACGCATTGAATTCTGAACAACAATCTGTATTTTTAAATACAAAATCATTACTATGGATATTTTTCCCACACAAAAGATCCAGGCACACAGATTACTTCGCCTTGGAGTTTTATTATTCCTGCTTGGTTTAATTACAGGCTTTGCAGTTCCCGCAATGAAGAATCCACGAATGGGATTATCCAGTCACATGGAAGGTGTTCTGAATGGAATATTTTTAATTGCGATCGGCTTGCTTTGGGAAAAACTTCTCTTGTCGAACCGGTTATTACACATTAATTTCTGGCTGATCATTTACGGCACCTTTGCAAACTGGTTTTGTATTCTCCTCGCTGCTATCTGGGGCGCCGGCTTATCATTACCAATAGCTGCAATGGGCATGCATGGCGTAAGCTGGCAGGAAGCTGTAATAAATTTTTTATTGTATTCGCTATCACTTGCAATGGTTGCTACATGTGTTATTTTGTTGTATGGTTTAAGACGAGCGAATAGGTTTGTGGAATGAATTCTTCTATAAGTTAGTGGCAATTTAATTACATTGTCTATGAAAAGCTTTATTGCATATTTTGATTACCTCGGCTACAAGGAATTTCTACTACGCAATTCTGAAATGAGGTTAAAGGATCGGGCCAATCACATTTTAAGAGATATTGAAATGTCGCTCAGTCAAGACAAAACAAAACAAATTTCTCCTGGGAAATTGATTGCCGATTTAGATGGTGTAACTATTAATTGTTTGAATATATCGGACACTGTTATTTTTTGGACAAAGAATGATTCATTAGCTAGTTGTATAGAATTATTAAATGTTTGCTACCTTTTTAATTGGAAACAGATTTTATATAATTTTCCAGTTCGAGGTTGCGTCATTTACGACAACTTTGAATTTATAACAGGTCAATCATATAATGCAGCAGGAGCTGTTTATAGCCCTAATTTGATGTATGGTAAAGGTTTATTACATGCACATGAAAAAACGGATTTGTTAAATTGGGCTGGTACAGTACTTGACAGTTCATTAATTGAAAAAGTTTGGCGGGAAGAAGACTTCCAAACATTCTTAAATGAAAAATTAATACTTTACAAAATCCCATATAAAACATTCTATAGAAAAGAATATGCTTTAAGATTAGTAAAAGGTTCTCTAAATCAAGATATGTTCAACTCTTATCGGGAAGATATTATTAGAGTATTTGAATCAGACAATAAATCAATTCCTCCAAGTGTAGAAGAGAAAATGAACAATACAATTTCTTTTCTTGAAATGTTCAAAGAGTAAACTGCTACTAACAACGGCAAGCTACATCGACAACAACCATAAACTCAAAATATGGAAAATATAACGGAGTTTTTAATTACGGAAAAAAATAGAGTATCAAAATTATATTCTAAAAATCGACAAACAGGCTTTTCATCTAAAGAAGAATTTTCTGCATGGTATATCGAAAAAATAAAAGAACAAAAATTTGAATGTTATTATTGCACTACTTCAATCTTTGATATCAAAAAATTAATTAAAGAAGGAAAACTACTTACTCGCAAAGCTGGAAAGGGCGTACGTGGACCAATACTTGAAATAGATAAGAAGAATAATCCATTAGGTTATAATAAAGAAAATTGTGTATTATCTTGCTATTATTGTAACAATGATAAAAGTTACACCTTAGATTCTGAAACTTATAAAAAATTCTTTGGAGAAGGAAGAAGAAAATTCTTTGAATATCTACTGAATACATAATGGTCAGCAGCTACGCAAACGGCTAATACCTTTTCGAATTCAATCAAAAAAAATCCATTGCAGTTACCTATTGAAAAAGCTTTTCGAATTTTACGTGTCAATTTTAGAAAACACGGACTGAAAATTACAGAAGATGTTTTCTTTCGATTTCACCCATCTACAGAAAAGCGACCACCAGAAATTTGTGTCTTTTGCGGTTCCACCTCTAACCTAACTCGAGAGCATGTAATTCCAAGATGGGTTTATGAAAGGAATACCAATCTAGAGTTTATCTCAAGCACTAATAGACAAAGTCAGACATACAACAAAGCCGTTGTTCCAGCTTGCGCAAAATGCAATAATTCCGTTTTAGCGCAAATTGAAAAAGAAATAAAATTTGTTATTACCAAAGACACCTTTTCGAAGCAGCATGAAGAACATTCTGCCGCTAATATTATGCGATGGCTTGAGCTATTAGATTATAAAGGCCAAGTATATGATTGTCGAAGATCATATATCAAGTATTCGAATGGAAAGTACAATCCACTTTGGGGTGCTTTACCATTAGCAATGATGCGGCATTTTTGGGAAATGAAGCCATTTAAACCATTTGATTATCTTAGAAATACCCAACGAAGAATTACGGTTAAAGAAAAACTTACACGGATCAATTCTTTTGTTGTATTCCGACCAAAAGAATCCCATTTCAACTTTTTTGTACAACCCAATGAATATATTTATATCAGTTTTTCCTCAATAAAACTTGCATTTTTTTATTTCTTTAAAGAGGATTTTGAAAACTATTACGATGCCGGAAAGAAAGCAGTTTACATCATCAAAAGAGTGGCTGAAACATGATTTTTCAAATCTGACGATTGGTGGAATGTTGTAATTACCCAGTCTAACAAGGACTTTACTTTCTCTACCGCGAGTATGCAGCATTGCAACAATCGCTGCGTACTCGTGCCTTTTAAAGAAGCCTCTTCGCGGCATACTTGTCCGCCGGAATAATCCGCCGGTAGGCGGACACAAATAAATTAAAATAAAAATTCTTAAATGATATAATAAAAAAAGTGAAGACCATGCTTCGCTTTTACTTTTATGTGTGGGGTTGTAAAACCGACAGCACATTTTATTTCGCAACAGAAACACCGCGCGTTTCCCTGATCACCGTTACTTTTATTTGTCCGGGATAAGTCATTTCATCCTGTATTTGCTGCGCAATCTTAAATGAAAGTTCCTCCACTTGCTTGTCATCTATTTTTTCCGCTTCCACTAACACACGTAACTCACGACCTGCCTGTATCGCATATGCTTTTTGTACACCCTGGTAAGAAACCGCCAGTTTTTCCAGCTCATCGATACGCTTCATATAGCTTTCCATGATCTCACGACGAGCACCCGGACGAGCGCCGGATATTGCATCACATGCCTGGATGACAGGTGAAATAATGTAAAGCATTTCCATTTCATCATGGTGCGCTCCGACAGCATTGACGATCACTGCAGTCTCGCCATATTTCTCACATAATTTTGCGCCTAATAATGCGTGAGATAATTCAGGATCTTCATCAGATACTTTACCGATATCATGCAGCAAGCCGGCACGTTTCGCCATTTTTGCATTCAAGCCCAACTCACTTGCCATGATCGCGCATAAATTTGAAACTTCGCGAGAGTGCTGCAGTAAATTTTGTCCGTAAGAAGAACGGAAACGCATCTTTCCCACTAATCTTATGAGTTCAGGATGCAAACCGTGAACGCCCAGATCAATTACGGTGCGCTCTCCTATTTCCATGATCTGTCCTTCGAGTTGCTTTTCTGTTTTTGCAACTACTTCTTCAATTCGCGCCGGGTGTATTCTTCCATCTGCCACTAATCTTTGCAATGATAATCGTGCGATCTCTCTTTTGTATGCATCATACCCTGAAATAATAATTGCTTCCGGCGTATCATCAACAATAATTTCAACTCCTGTAGCTGCTTCTAATGCGCGTATATTTCGTCCTTCTCTTCCAATGATCTGTCCTTTTTGTTCGTCGGATGTTAAATTGAAAACGGAGACCGTATTTTCATTCGCTGTTTCTGCAGCAGTAAGCTGAATGGATTGGATAACGATCTTCTTTGCTTCCTTCGTCGCTTTTAATTTTGCTTCATCCATCACCATTTTAATATGCGCCATGGCATCGGTTTGCGCTTTTCCTTTTAATTGCTCGATCAGTTGTGCCTTCGCTTCTTCTGCAGATAATTTAGCTACCTGCTCCAGTTTAGCAACATGTTCAGCGTGT
>JAQBNI010000125.1 GCA_028288625.1 Bacteroidota bacterium
CACAAAAGATAATACTACAGTTATAAAATAAAAAAGACTGTCCGTAAAGGACAGTCTCAACAAGTAATATTAAAAAATGGAGTTAAAATCTATAGCCTGCATATAAGTTAGCACTTGTAGAGCCCACCCATTTGCCGTCGCCTGCGGGTACTACAGTTCCGTCAAACGGTATTGTTACGTATCCTTTATATTTATTATTGGTTTGATCAAGTATTCCCTGGCTTATTCTGCCTCCAACAAAAAATCCCTTTACGATTACCGCTTCCAATCCGAGGACTACACCGAAATCTACTTTCTTATAAGGACTGTTTCCATCACTGTCTTTGTATTTGCTTTTCATCACATTCACACCTTTGGCGGAACTTTCCTCGTTCCCTGTAGTCAGGTTGTAAAATTTTGATCGGGTACTTGCGGCAAGGTTAAATGTTACAGCAGGTCCGCCGTATAAATTAAAGTGATTGCCGATATAAAATTTAAGCAGCAATGGAATTTCAATCGTATGCATACTTAATACCAGCTTGGCACGCTGGTTAGTTGCAAGAATTGAAAATTCTCTTTTTGCACCGCGGTTGAGGTAATTGACTTCCGGCTGAATTGCGAGAAATTTTACTACGCGAAGTTCATATCCGACTCCGACAAATCCGCCGGGCTTGATCTTTGATTTAGCATCACTATAGGAATTTGCAATGCTTCCAAAATACATGGTTGCGAGACCGAAACCGCCTTGCACTCTGAAGCCGCTGTTATCTTTTGCACTTGCTTGTAATCCTAAAGCAACACATAACATTATAATCATTAATTTTTTCATACGCATTTTTCTTTTTAATACAATCTCACAGCTAAAAGGTTGATAAACTATAAGATAATTCCGAAAAATACTCACTATCAGGTAGTTTATAAGCAGTATTTTTGAAATTGTTGTATTGTACTTCACTAAAAAAAACGAATGAAAAAGGATACATCATTTTACGAAAAATATAAGAAGAAATTAGAAGAAGAAGGCGTGGAATGGAAGCCTGTGAACAAGCACAATCTCGATCTGATCAGAAAGATTGAGATCATATCAGAAACGATTGAACTCATTAAAGAAACAATGGACGAAGAAAACTTTTTCATCTCTAAAGACAACATTGATACATACCTGTTCGATACTTTTATTGTAACTGCAAAACTTGTTGGATGCCTGAATTGCGGCATGTATGTTATTTATATGGAAAACGCTTCTGTGGCGCGATTTTACATGAGGCAACTGGAAACATACATAAGCGGTATAGATCTTTTCCAGGATCATGAAATGAAACAAACCATTGAAAAAAATTATGTGGAAGTTTTAAGAGATGAAGTATTATCCTTTAAAGAAACATTTATTGAATGGGTAAAACATTTTGAAAAAGATGATTTTGAAGATGAATGGAATTTGTATTGATTTTCATGCGATTCATTTCTTCGCAGCAATAGTTACTCTTTCTCCTTTTGAATGTGATTTAAATTCAGGTGCGTACATACTTTCGATCAATGTAATTCCATTCGAAAAATTTCCTGCAATTGTCGCACGCATAGCATATTCAAAAACATAAACTCCTTTCGGCAGCCAATCCATAAAAAAATGTGTAGCCACATCCTTCGTGCTTTCATAATAACCCAAGCCATCCTGGTATTTATATGCACTCAAAACATTTACCGGTTCAAAGCCTGCAGCGCGCATATCTTTCATGTGCACGTATTCCATGTTGCGGTCTGTTCGCAACTCGATCCGTACTTTTACGATATCGCCCACACTGAGCGGAGTATCTTCAGTGATCGGAAAAAGCTTTTTGCCTTCTGAAGTATTTTCTTCGCGAAATAATTTTTTAATGAGTTGTAAAGAAGTGGTTGCGCCGGTAATTTTATCGAGGTCTTCAAAATATTGCCAGTACATTGCACCCCAAGCCGGACCTTTATCTTTTTTACGCAATTGAATTTTCGCCATCGAAGGTTTTATTTCTTCCGCTTTCCAGTTGATCTTGTAATAGCCTGTACCGGGTTCAACAGTCGCGCCCAT
The DNA here is from genome assembly GCA_028288625.1 of Bacteroidota bacterium. Lineage (GTDB taxonomy): Bacteria > Bacteroidota > Bacteroidia > Chitinophagales > JADIYW01 > JADJSS01. The sequence goes on from JAQBNI010000125.1 coordinate 2,042, forward strand.
AGCAACCGGATCTATTTTGTTACCGTCCATCGTTACTTCCACCAATTGCTCAGAATTTGTCCAGTCCTTGCCCTGCAACAGCAACGCATAACAAGCCTCAGCAGTTGCCTTTGTCGATTTCCATGAAGTCGTTTGTTTTTGTTTTAGCAGCCACACTTTCATTTCATCCACAGATTTATTATCGCCCGAAACTTCGTGAAATGCTTCGATCAACAACGCTTGTGTTTCTACCGGAGCCTGGTACCAATACCAACCTGCTTCATTGGATTTCCAATACATTCCAAGCTCTTCGCTGTTGATCGCATTTTGTTTTAATGAAGTGATAATTTTATCCGCGATTGTTTTTTCATTATTCCTTTGCAATGCCAGTGCGATCATTCCTTTTGAATAAAGATCCTGCTGCAGCCAGTATTGTTTTGCCTGTGCATAGAAATAATCATACGCATCTTTGTTTTGACTGCTGATCTTGTAATCAAAAAAAGAACGCGCATACAAAGCGTGAATAGTGGTATACCAGAGATGATTAGTTTTCAAATAATCTTTATCATACTTTTTAATTTGTTCAAAATCTTCGCGCAGCCTGTCGTCTAAATAGGAAACTGCTTTTTGAAGCATGTCGCTGATACGTGGATTATCATTCACTTTCAAAACATCCAGTTTTGCAAGATGACCAAACCCGGCAATAATATGCTGTGTGATGTAACGGTTGTCGGGCATGCCGGGAAACCAGGTGAAGCCACCGTTCGGTGTTTGCATCTGGATGAGTTTGTCGAACGCAGTCTGCTGTTCCTGCGACATTCGCGTAAGGTCGAACAATAATGCAATGCGTTTTTTTTGTTCCGTTTCATTTTGTGCATCGCGCACCCATGGCGTTTCTTCGAGGATCACAGATTTTAATTCCTGATTTTTTTCAAGATTGCTGACGAGTGCATCCGTATTTTTCCACTTATCAAAAATAGATTTGATCTTTGGATTCTGGTTCGCAATATAAGTTGCTAAAGTATTCGCATAGTATCGCGAAAATAATTGCTCGGAACATTCATGCGGATACTCCATCATGTACGGCAATGCTTGCACTGCGTACCACACGGGCTGCGATGACATTTCCAAAGTGAGCTTATAATTTTTTAGTGTAGGAGATTTTGTGTTTAATAGTTTGTCGAAAGTATATGACTTCTTATCTCCGCCCCGCACCCACAACGGCATAGTTTCCGTAACCATCATGCGGTTTGGCAACACCACTAATGAAGCTTGTTCACCGTCAGAAAAATCACCGGCTTGCGCAATTACTTTATATGTTATTGCTTCTATGCCTTCGGGAATATGCATTCTCCAGGTGATCACAGTGCTGCTTCCTTTCCTCGCAAAAAAATCTCTTTCTCCGATCGTCGTGATCTTACCGGGCATTGCTTCTACTAATTTCCATGTGATTTCTTTCATGGTGACTGCGTCGTAAATAATAAGATCTGCGGTGCCCGACAAAATGGTGTCTGTCAGGTTGCTGATCTTCGCGCTGAATTCCATATCATCTCCTTCGCGCAAAAAGCGCGGTGCATTCGGAACAACCATCAACTGTTTTTGTGTAACCACCGACTTCGTGAAATATTCGTAATGCAGATCTTTGGTATGCGCTAATCCAAGGAAATTCCATTTGGTTAATGCTTCCGGCATTTGAAAATTCAAAATAGTATTCCCTTCTGCATCTGTTTGCAGCTGCGGAAAAAAGAATGCGGTTTCATTTAAATTGGTACGCGGTGCAATATCCGGTTTTACCGGTAATGGTTTGGTTTCATCCTGTTTCTTCAGTGCACTTTGCGGCATTGGTGGTGCGGCATTAGCCGTTACTACAACATTTTCCATTTTTTCTTCAGCCATACCTGCTGCAGCATCCATCGCAACACTTGCCGCTTCAATTGCCTGAGTATTTTTTGTTGACTTGGCGCTGCCTCTATAATATCTTCTATAACCTGCGAGCTGCAAACCGAATAAATTCAGGTTGTCGTAACCATGCAGATAATATTCTTTGTAAATATTCCAATCGGTGGATGTATATAGCTCACTGCCTTTCATTCCAAAAGCATCGGAAGCATACGTGCCGAGGTAACCATTATAAGATGGTTGTCCGAGGGAGAAATCCCAGCTATGCGGCAGGAATGCATCCAGCGAAGCATCGTACATTGCTGCTAATAATTCTGAAGTCATCTTTTCTTTTGCCGGTCCGGAAATTTTTAATTTCCATTGTTCTTTTGAACCCGGTAAGAGTTTGTCACGAAATGTAAGCCATTCTATTCTTAAGCTTTTATCTTCACCGGGAACGTTTATAAAACTTCCGCCGGAATATATCCTGTTCTTATTTACAAGTATATAATTTATTTCAACTCCACCTTTATAACTCTCTTTTACCGGGAAAGAAAATGTTTTGATCTCATTATTTAAAGTGATCGTTTTCTTTTCAATTATACTTCCTTTAAAACCAATCTCCACTATAGCGAATGCGTTTTGCATAGAAGAACCGATCCTCACATTTATAGTATCGCCCGTTTTTGCGGATGCTTTATCAGTTTTAAAAAAGGAAAATGCTTTGGGTGAAAGTGTTTTATCGCGAAGTGAAGAGGATAAAAATGTTCTTTTGAACTCTATTGCATTGCCGTTTTTATCCTTGCACGAAAATTCTATCATATATGCACCGCTATGCAAAATATTCGGTGCTAATTTTATTTCTGATTGCTTTCCTGTATTGAATGTATATGAATTCAGCAGGCTTCCTTTCTGCCAGTTTTCCATTAAATCTTCCTTGTCGTATACTTCATAAGGAAATACATTGTCATGTTGTTGTTTGGAAAGAATAAATTTATCGGGTTCCTGCCACAACCTTGCTTTCTTAGGCGTTGCAGGCTCAATGAGATCATAAATTTTTACGGTAACTTCTGTTGGTTCGGGCTGACCATTAAGGTTGTTTGTTGTCACGGTGATCTTATTCTCCTTCTCATTCTCCAGGTGATCATCCACAGATAAAGATGCTTCTATTGCCAAATATCCAACACGAATAGTTGTGGTGGAAGAATGTGTTTCACCGTTGATATCTACTACATCAGCGCTTACTTCATAATTAAAATAGGGTTTGTATGTTTTTGAAATAGTGAGATCGGGAATTGCTGCAAAGTTGACTGTAAAATTTCCATTATCATCTGTTGTGGTGCTTCCAACGCTGATAACTTTTTCGGGTGTACGCGGATACCATGGAACGCGCCATCCCCACCATGCCCATGCCGGAAATTCCGCAACACGGCGGATAGAATATTTTACTTCCGCATGATCGATGTTTGCGCCGGAGTATGCCGTTGCTTTTCCCGTAACTGAAACTGTATCATTTAAATTAAAAGATTTTTTTACAGGTTCAAAGCTTACTTCAAACTTCGGACGCTTGTATTCTTCCACTTGTACAGACTGGCTGCCGAAATCTGTCTCCAGGGTCATATTGCCCAATAAGCCTATTGTTGGCGCGGTAAACGTTCCTGTGAAAGAACCGAAATCATTTGTTGTAAATTCCTGCGATTTTATTTCCTGGTAGTTGACATCCCGGAAGCGCACCTTAATTTTTTCAGCGGGAAGAATTTTATATTGTTCTCCGTCTTTCTGTGTTACTATTCCTTTAAAATAAATTATTTGCCCCGGACGATATATGCTGCGGTCTGTAAATAAATGCACTGTCTTTTGCGCAACCGGGTTTTCATTATTCGGGTAAGAATATAAATAATACGATTGCTCTCCTGGTAAAAAATCATCTTTATAAGAAATATCAAACTGGAAATTTTCGTTGTTGTAATTCTGGCTTGATTTTTCTGTCTTTCTGAAAACGTAACCGTTCTCATCGGCAGTTACTGATCCTAAATTTGTGCGAATATATTTCCTGCTGGCATAATCATAAGTGTTGCGATAAAATTTTACTTCGGCTCCTTTTAATGGCTGGCCTGAATTTCTATCCAGCACATGCATCTCAAATTTCTGGCTGGAACCGGAATTGTTTTTATTAGCAAAGCTGATCTGTGAAGAAAATAATGTTGCAACTGCGACGGCTTCCTTGCCTGTATTAATATTGAATTTTTCGTTGGTAGAAGCGAGGATCGCATAGTAGCCTTTTTTTAGCGGTTCCATTTTTATTTCAACGGAATGATCCATATAATCATCAGCAACGGGCAATTCCTGTTTCCAGTTGCGGACCGGCGTAATATTCATTAATCGCAGGAGAATATCTTTTTGTGTTTCCTTATTTTTCAGATTGAATATCCTATCCCTATCCTCATAACTGATTGGAATCACACGGATAAATATTCCAGTAATATTTTTAAAATTCACCAACGACTTAAATGCTTCGTTTGGAATAACTGTTTCCTCCGTATTCAATGATAAATTTTTGTTCAGTATATCATCTTTTAATGCACTGCAGTTTTTCGCGCCTTCTGAATTTGGATAATTTTTTATGGTTTCCAGGCATATTTGTAAAGCATCCTTCATCGTTAATTTAAAACCGGCATCTTTTTGTTCAGCCCGGTTTTTGGAAACGATATATAATGCTACCTCATAATTTATGGAAGCACCCATTGGAGACTTTGAATACTCTTTTTGCATCCTCTGCAAGGCATCAAAATATAAAGTTTCATTTTCTTCCTTGTTATAATAATGCTCCTTTACAAATTTTATCCGTTTCAGATCTGCATCTGCCAGTTCATCTAAAGAATTGTCTGATCTTAAATGAAATCTTAATAAATCCTGGAAAATAATTATGGCGTTGTATGTTCCCGAATTTGTATCACGTGACGATAATTTTAGGTTTACAAATTCCGATGTGGTCTCAAAATATTTTTTATTATCTATTGCAAAAGCATAAGACGGTTCTGCGAGACTGCTTTTGTCATCACTGAAATAATCAATGGCACGGTGTGCGAGAAGATCATACAATGTAGGACGATATTTTTTTGAATCCTTTTGTTCCTGGAGAAGTGTTGAATAACGCTCCAATTTTGTTTGCTGCAACAAAGTTTTATTTTCCAGTGAAGCGAGATAATATTTGTTGATCTCTTTGAATAAAGTTTTCAGATCCCATGTCCTGAAATCATCGCCTTGTTTTTCCGCTGTTTCCGTTCGCCCGGAAAATTTCCATGTATTCGCGGAAAAATACTGAAAGTATAATTCTGCAAGAATGCTTTGTAAAATGGCTTTATCGTTTCCCGATGATTTGTCTATTTCTTTTTTCAGATCATCTACAATCTTTAGTTCAGAATTTTCTTCCAGCGACATCATGTAGCGGTATTTGAATAACAGGGACTTTACCGTTTGCGTCGCGTTATTTTCCTTTCTCGATTTATCCAGAATATTTTCCACAGTTTTCAATGCATCCTTTGTCATGCCTCCTTCTTCCTGTTTTACAACGGACTTCCAAAGCGATTCATAATTTGATTGCGCAAATGATCTGCATTGGATCACCAATAACAGCATTATAAAACCGGTCTTTTTTAAACTCATTTTTTTAGTTTATCAATTATTACTTTACAGATTTTTTTTGCTGGAATTCTTTTATTCTCACAGCTACATTTTCCCTGATATTCATATAAAATAAGGAATAGTCGTACAAGTGATAATTTTTAAAGACGAGCGGAGTGAAACCACCTTCGGCAGGCTTATCAATTTCAAGAATTCCATTGCCGCATCGTGCACCGCATATCTTAGGTTTCACGCCATCCCATTTCTTACTGATGCTTCCGTGGTTGCTTGCCGAGGAAACATAGATCTTTTCACGTGTCCAGCTCAAAGGATTTACAACAACAGCATTACCATATTCCGGCAGGAAAGAAACATTGGCTTCCATGCCGAAAGTGCAATAGGAAATATAACCGCCGGATTCCTCCGCGTTCTCAGATACTTTTAAAAATTGAAATTGATTTTCATGCGTGGGATAACCAATGATATAAGCTTCCACCAATTGTTTTTGCAACGGCGTGCCGTCGAAAAATTCTCTCAACAAGCGCTGTGCATGCATGCTCCCCTGGCTATGACCGGCAATAATAATTGGTCGCCCATGGTTATAATTTTTCAGGTAATATTCAAAAGCTTCCTTTACATCTGCGTATGCAAGATCAAAAGCCTTTTGCGATTTATCTGTCTTTCTTGTGAAAAAATTATTCAGCACTGCCTGCCGGTAACGCGGTGCATAAACCTTACAGCTTCCGTTGAATACACTCGCCTGGAATTTTATAGGAAAATTATCTGTCTGCCTGTTTATACTTTTATCATCCATATCAGAATTGCCGGAAAAACCTGTCATATCCGTTGTAGGGTGAATAAAGAAAACATCTACCGCTGCGCTATCCTGGTTATTTATTAAACCCGCAGGCACCCAATCAGCATTATCCTTCACAGTTGGCAATGCAGACCAATGCTCACTTTTCGAATAATCTGTGCAGAAAGAAATATGGAAATTCAGGATGAATACAAGAAAAAACAAATTCCTCATTTTGCAATTTAAGTTTACTCCTTGCAATTTATGTGCCTTTTGATATAAAAAAGATATTTTATATTTCTATAACACTTTTTGAAAGTATTAATTATGAGCCGAGGCGGAATCCAAGAGATTTTTTTAGCGGATTTCCCTGGTATTTAAACTCCGTCACATCCTCAAGTATCAACGAATGAATATCCTGCTCGTTCCGTTGCGCTGAAGGAATTTTTGCCATTCTAAGATTTTGATTCTTTACTGCTTCATCGACGGTCTGACGAACTGTACGCGCATTGCCAAAAAATTTATCGCGGTTCTTATACAGTTCATTGAAATAATTCTGAAGATGATCGCGGCTTTCCGGCGAAGCGATCATGTCTTCTTTCTTCAGATATAACAGAGCAATCTGCATCATTTCTTCCGGCGTGTAATCATCAAAGTGCAGTTTTTTATCGAAGCGTGAATTGAGTCCGGGATTAGACGTAAGAAAATTATTCATGTTGTCGGTATATCCCGCAGCAAAGACGACGAATTGACCGCGCAGATCTTCCATTCGTTTCAAAATTACTTCTATGGCTTCCCTGCCGAAATCATTCCGGCTTCCTGTTTCTGCCAGCGAATACGCTTCATCAATAAATAATACACCGCCGAGCGCTTCTTCAATTTTCTGATTTGTTTTGATGGCGGTTTGTCCAACGTAACCCGCTACCAAACTTTCGCGATCTACTTCTACCATATGACCGCGCTCCAAAATTCCGAGTGCTTTAAAAATCTTTGCGAGTATCCGTGCGACTGTTGTTTTTCCGGTTCCCGGGTTTCCTGTAAAAATAGTATGCAAAGAAAATTTATGCAGCACATCTTTTCCTGTATCATTATAATATTTAATTAAACGGACGAGTTCATCAATTTCTGTTTTTACATTTTGCATACCAATCATCTCATTCAATTCTAACAACGCGGCGGTTAATTCTATTTCATCAACAGGTAACTTTAATTTTTTTCTTTTGCCTTCATCAAAAACTTTCCGGATGTCCTGCTGCGTAATATTGCAAAGCTGGTCCTTTGTCAAAGCCTTCTGATCTTCTACCTGCATCAAGCGCAATGCCATATTCATCTTTGCTTTATAGATCGCACCTTCCACAAAACGTGCATTGCCAAATGTCCGGTCACGGTTACGGAATGCTTCCGTTACTTCATCTTTCAAAATTTTTTGTGCCCCTTCATCCAGCGTTAATTTTAATTTCTGCGCGATGAAAAGTCCAATGGAATATAGCTCTTCGGGTAAATAATCTTCAAAAGTAAAATATTGTGAGAAGCGTGATTTCAATCCCGGATTGGATTCGAGAAATGCATTCATTTCTTTAGGATAACCTGCAACAAAGATGGCAATATCGCCGGGTCCGTCGCTCATTTCGCGGATCAATAATTCTATCACTTCTTTTCCGTAATCGCGACTGTCTTCATTTGTTCGTGCCAGCGAATACGCTTCGTCAATAAATAAAATTCCGCCGCGCGCTTCCTCTATTTTCTTTTGCGTTTTCGGCGCGGTCTGCCCGATATATTCGCCTACAAGATCAACGCGATCCGCTTCTACCACATTGCCCTTGCTTAATAAACCAAGCTTGTTATAAATCTTTCCCAGCAACCTCATCACGGTTGTTTTTCCTGTGCCGGGATTTCCTATTGCAACACTGTGCAACGAGATCGTGTGGTCATGTTCCACACCCTGTTCTTTCCGGAGTTTATTGAAATTGATATACGTGATCTGATCGTGAATATGTTTTTTTACATTTTCCAACCCGATCAGTTCATCGAGTTCTTTCAATAATTCTTCCAGCGTTTTTTCGTTGGGTTTTAAAATATCCGTTCCGGTTGTAGCACTGCCGACATGCGGCAACACTGTTCCTTTGAGCAATTCTAATTCTCCTTCTACAAAATTATCTCCGCATTCAAAAGTCGTTGCAGCAACCAAAACGTCCATAAACACAAGCTCTAACGTGTATTTATCATCCTTCCATGAGCCGCCGTCATCCGTTCCCCAACCGATATCAAATGTATATCCCCAGTCCTTCTTACCTGCTTCAATTCTTCCGTTGCGCATGATCAATGCCTTATGCTGACCGGCATCATCATAATAATTTAAAAACAATTCATAGTTCCAGTCTTCCAAAGTAAGATTGGTAATTTTTATTTCCGCCCAGAGATATTTTGTGTCGTTGGAAGATATTTTTTTATAGTACGTGCGGTCCTTTGCTTCCTGGCGCCAGCCGCCCGAATCGCCGTTATATAATTTTATATATTCTACATTGAAGTAAGGATTTTTATCGATCGAAACCAATCCAACATTATTAATATAAAACGGCTGCGAGCCCACCAGTGTGCCATCAATATAGGCTTCCCAAACAAAACTTCCTTTTTGCCAGTAAGTACCTGTGTCTTTATTTCACCAGCCATCACGAACAAACACAATGTTTTCTTCCTTAGCAATATGCATGTCTTTATCCAGCGTGCATAATTCTTCTCTTTTATTCCCGGTGATATCAAATGCTTTCAAGGTCACTTTGCATTGCCATTCATCTTCATCAAACAACTTATTAAAAAATGCAAGTTCACACCTGATATAACTGGTTTCGGCTTTATCAAAAACCGTTCTGTATTTTTTAGAAGAGTTCACCATCCATTCATCGGAAGAATAGACCTGCAGGCTCTTGAATTTATATTTCAAGAAATTTTTATCCTCGGTTTTTGATGGATTTTTATTATCAAAAAACATTTTTATGCCTTTTTGTAAAGCTATAAAAATCTTTCCTATTATAGAATCACAAATGAGTATTCGTATCTTTGCCCCATGGAAAATGAAAAAAGAACAGAAATTGCGACGCTGGGAGAATTTGGTTTGATAGACAAGCTCACCAAAGATATCCAGCTGCATAATGATTCATCTGTTAAAGGCGCGGGCGATGATGCCGCTGTTATACATTCCGGTCTGCCACAGGTGATCACGACAGATATTTTAGTGGAAGGCATTCATTTTGATTTGGTCTATACGCCGTTAAAACATCTCGGATATAAAAGTGTGATCGTAAATCTTTCCGATGTATATGCCATGAATGCCGTTCCGAAACAGATACTCGTTTCTATTGCAATCTCCAATCGATTTTCCGTGGAAGCGATAGATGAAATTTACGATGGCATTAAACTTGCATGCGCAAAATACAATGTTGATCTTGTTGGCGGCGATACTACGGCTTCACCAAAAGGTTTGATCATAAATGTTGTGGCGATCGGCGAGCAGCAAAAAGAAAAGATCGTGTACAGGAACACAGCGAAGGAAGGCGATATCCTCTGCGTTTCAGGGGATCTTGGCGGCGCGTACATGGGCTTGCAGATCTTACAGCGCGAGAAACATGTTTTTTTAAATGCGCCGGATGCAAGTATAGAATTAGCGGGAAATGATTACATCGTCGGAAGACAATTAAAACCGGAAGCGCGAAAAGATATCATTGAATATTTAGAATCGGAAAATATTATACCTACATCGATGATCGATATTTCAGATGGCTTGAGTTCTGAAATTCTTCACTTATGTAAGCAGTCGGAAGTGGGCTGTCAGCTGAACGAAGCTGAAGTGCCCATCGCAAATGAGACTTACAATAAAGCGCTTGATTTTAATATCGATCCGATCAACTGTGCTTTAAGCGGGGGAGAAGATTATGAATTGTTGTTTACGCTCAACCCGAAAGATGCAGACAAAATAAAATCACATCCCGATATTTCTGTTATTGGTGAAATCCTGGATGCCAACCTTGGCGTTAAGCTGTTTACAAAGGGCGGGAATTACCACGATATTATTTCACTTGGATGGGATGGATTGAAAGATGGGTAATAAAATGAACTATTAATTCTATATGTTGTTGTAACTCTACCGTAATTACTAAGATTACAGGAATTGGCAATAATAAAAATTAAATTATGAAAAAGAATACGCTTCTTTTATTTATGCTTATAAGCATTTTTTCTTTCGGACAAACTACAACGAACTATCATAAAACCACGACAACAAAAACGGTAAAAAAAACTACAGCCAAGCCGAAAAAATCATCGACCTCAAAAACAACAAGGCTTCCGGAAGGTGTAATGCTGTGGACCATAGACGCGCAACGTGCAAAGTGCGAAGCAGCAACGACCATGCAGTGTTTGCTGGTTAAAAAAAGCGGACAAAAAACCTTTGAACTATTTTATGACAACATCAACGGCTTCGATTACCAGGAAGGATATGTTTATGTCATACAGGTTCGTCAGGAAGCTAAGACTCCGCCAATTCCGGCAAATGCATCGGTATACAATTATTCTTTGGTGAAAGTGGTTTCAAAAAAAGCAATGCCAGGTTTCAGCAACACGTTTACGCCATCGCAAACGTCTAATTCAGGCGCAGTAAAAACCATAGTTGTGAATGAGGAGAAAGCGCCCTGCAGCGGGGGAGATAAGCGGAGATGCTTATTGATCAAGGAAGAAGGTAAAAAAACTTTTGAATTGTATTACACAGATATTTCAGGTTTCAACTTTGAACCGGGGTATCGTCAAACTCTGCAGGTAGCCGAAACGTTCGCAACGGATCCGCGTTCCAACCAGATGCTGCCGAAGTATACCTTACTACGAGTGATCAAAAGAGAACAGGTACAATTGCAGCCGCATGATACCTCAACAACTCCGGCTGGCTGGGCGCAAGGCAGGACGCCACTGGATAAAAAATGGTATTTGAAAAACATGAAGGACAGCGATACCACGAGCTACTCTATAGTTGATAATGCAGTATGGATAGAATTTATTACTTCTGAAAGCCGCTATACGGGTGTCGGTCCTTGCAATAATTTTTTCGGAGGATTTAAAACCGACCTGATCTCTAATTTCCAGGCATCTGCCATCACTTCATCAAAAGTTTATTGCAGCAATATGCGTCTCGAAGAAATGTTTTTTTCACTGTTGCAGAATGCGGATCATTTTAAGATCAGCGAAGGAAGATTAACTTTATTCAAGGGCGACCGCGTATTACTCACCTTTGAATAATCTGTCGGGTCGTAAGACCAAACAGCGCAGTAGCGGTCATTGAATTCATCTAAAATTTTATCATACAAAATCTGTTAACTATCTTTCGGAAAACAGTTTTATGTCAACCGCTACAATTTTACTGGATACTTTCAATGAAACGCGAAGCTTATCGCATCATTATTTCAACAAGCTAAAAGATACTGATATTAATAAAACTTTTGACGCCAACGGTGTGCCGCTGAATTCTGCGAAATGGATCATGGCGCATCTCGCGTGGGGCGAACATTTTTTAATCCTCGAAGCAATGGGTGGAGAAAAAATTCCTGTAGAATGGTTTAGTAAAGTAGCATTCGGATCGCCGATGACAGATCCATCTTCCCTGCCGGATATTGAAGAAATTTTATCGACCTTAAAAACCGTACATGAAACTGCAAATAATTTTGTACGTCCTCTGACGGATGAATTTTTGGAAGAAAAAAATGTAAGCGGTTTGCGTTTTGGACCCAATGAAAGCAAGCGGTATATGCTCATGCATGCGATACGCCACGAAGGTACACATGCGGGTCACCTGGGATGGCTGTGTAAAATCAACGGAATCAAAACAAGTTAGGGATGTCCTTAATTTACTATATCGATCTTGCAGGAACATTTGTCTTTACGATCTCGGGAGCGTTGGCGGCAAGCGATAAAAAACATCACCACGATATTTTCAGCGTTTTCTTTACCGGTTTTATTACTGCAATTGGCGGCGGCACCATTCGCGACGTAACACTTGGCGCTTATCCTGTTGCGTGGATCAGCGACATCAATTATTTAATTGCAGTTTTTGCCGGAGTATTTTTTACGCTGATCTTCCGGAGATATATTATAAGATTATCGCGAACACTGAGTCTTTTCGATACGATCGGGATGGCGATCTATGTGGTACTTGGCGTACAAAAAAGCTTAACCTTCGAAGTGAATATGCTCGCTGCTGTTATTCTTGGAATGATATCGGGAATTTTCGGCGGCGTGATCCGCGATACATTGCTCAACGAAATTCCTTTGATCTTCAGAAAGGAAATGTACGCCACGCCATGTTTACTCGGCTCTTTATTTTTTGTGATCCTTCATTTGCTGCACGTGGAAGAGCAATTGAATTTCAGCTTATCAATTGCATTTATAATTTTATTCAGGTTGATGGCATCGAAGTATCACTGGAGCTTACCACCGCTGAAATTCAGAGAATAAATTCTTTTAATTATAATATTTTATGATTACATTTAAGTATATTCTTTAAATGAAAACATTTCTTTTTATAATTTTTACGATCAGCCTCAAATTACTTTCCGCAAATGCCGGACCATGGTTCCCGGTCGGAGCAGAATGGTATTATGGAGTCGTGTATTGTTGTTCCGGTGGAGAAGATTGTGAATCAGGGAGAGTGGTAAAAGACACTATTATAAATACCAAAACCTGTAAAGTAATTGAGAGTTATTATAAGCGTGCACCGGATGAGATTTATGGAGTCAGACGAGATATTTACCAGGAAGAAAATAATAAGGTTTCAAAAATTGTTGATGGAAATTACCTTACACGATACGATTTTTCAAAAAATGCAGGTGACACCTTCTGGATAGCATTAGACTCCGGAAAATATGCATGCGATAGTTTCATGTGTGTGATCGATAGTATAAGCATTTCAATTATTCATCCAAGTCTCACAAGTCAATATTGCAGGTTAATAAAAAACATAAATTGTGATTTGCCTTCATTAGATTATAGCTTTGTGTTTACAGAAAAAATAATGGAGCCATTCCTTGAAGACATTCACAATTTTTATCATACTGACGGTCCAGATTATTCGTTTAGATGTTATAAGGATGATAGTCTTAATATCCAACTCACTGCCAAATGCGACAGTGTATATGCAGAGCCCGATAATAGTTTATTTGCACCGATCGGCGCGAAATGGTACAATTCAATATGGTGCATGGAACCGCAGCCGCTTTATTATTGCGGGTACTATACATTGGAAATTAAAAGAGATACAATGATAGCAGGAAGATCCTGCCGCGTGGGGGAATATAATTTATATACAATAGATTCTGTTGAACACGCTGAACGAATACCTGATGCTGATATGTATTTTTATATGGAAGATCACAAAGTGTATTATTATGCCAATGATTCTTTTCTTCAATTGTATGATTTCAGTTTGCATGTGGACGACACGATGATCACACAAATGAGTTCTAAATGCAATTACTATTCACAAGCGGTAAGCGGAATTACGGGTAATACTATATTAACGGCAAAAAGTGTTGTCGATTCTATCAAACCTTTCTTCGGTAATTTTCAAACCCGAAAAGCGATGGTTTGTCATGCTGTCAACCTGGGCTCTGATTCAGGTTTTATTGGCGGGGAACCCTTAATAGTAGAAAAATTGGGCGTTGTAAATAGCTTCAGTTTATTCGGACAGATCACCAACAGCGGCTTGATAACAGCAGGCACTTACGGCGCACTTCGATGCTATGAAGATCACCAGATGCAATACAAAAATCCAAATTTTAATGCAGCTTGTAATGCTTTAAACAGCAGTCATGTTGGATTGATCAACAAAAAATCCGAAACAATAAATATTTACCCGAATCCATCAAATAACAAACTATTTTTTGATGGAAAGAAAGATTTAAATCAGTACCGGCTGGAGATTTATCAAACTTCAGGTATGCAGACTTATATCAACGGAGATAAAATTAAAAACAATACCATTGATATTTCAGAGCTATTGCCCGGAATTTATTTTGGAACGATGGCGAATGGAACAGAAGTGTATAATTTCCGTTTTGTAAAAGGTAATCAATAATCAACCTTATCAATTTTATTTTTCCATTCATTGAAAGCAATTATTGCTTCGCTTCTGCCGAATGGAATCATCGGAATTTTTCTATCACATAGTTGCACCGTAATTTCTTCATAGATCATCGAATCATCAAATCCAATTTCTGCAGCATCTTCACGCGTGTTTGCATAATATATTTTTGACGGTCGCGCCCAGTACAATGCGCCTAAGCACATGGGACATGGCTCACAGGATGTATACACTTCACATCCGTCTAATTGAAATGTATCTAGGTTCGCGCATGCATTTCTTATTGCCACAACTTCTGCATGTGCAGTCGGATCATTTGTGGAAGTGACCTGGTTATGTCCTTCACCAACGATCTTTCCATCTTTTACAATCACACAACCAAACGGACCACCCTTGCCGCTTTGCATGGCAAGTATCGACAACTCAACAGCACGCTTCATAAAATCATTTTCATTCATCTTGGTATTTTTTGGTAAGATATACTTGTAAGAATTCTACACAGTACAATTCACTATTGCATGTACAAAAATAAGATAATTGTAAGAAGATTGAAATTAA
>JAQBNI010000134.1 GCA_028288625.1 Bacteroidota bacterium
CGATCAGTTACTCATAAGATTACGATGGAAGTAAATGGTGATACATGTGAAATGACTGGTGAGGAAGATGAAGGCGCCAATGAAGTAGAATAATAAGAAATATTAATTATGATACGAAAATTAAAAAGCGGTGGATACCGAATTTATTCAAGGAAGAAAGATCCGAAGACAAACAAACGGAGAAATCTCGGAACTTTTGATTCGCTGGATGCTGCAAAAAAACACGAACAGGAAATTCAATATTTTAAACATCATTGAAGATAAATAACCCTTGGAGAAAGGAAACTAATTGAAGCGATAGCAGTTTTAAAACGATAATTTTTATAAATTTATCTTTTACATTAAACTATGAAAAATCGTTTCTCTTACATTTCCTTTCTTTCTTTTTAAAATATTTATCATCATAAAAATAAATTATGCTCGCGATCAAAGAAAGTAATGTCACTATCATGGTGAAGGATATGGACATAGCCGTAAAGTTTTATGAGGATCTGGTTAACTATAAAAAATCGCTGGGGTAATCATTATGCAATGCTAACGACTGCAGGTATCACGATTGGATTACATCCTGGAAATGAAAACTTGCACGCCGATTCTCATATCTCTGTCGGCTTTATGATCGATGATCTGGATGGAGCAAAAAAATTACTGGAAAATAACGGTGTTACTTATAAGCTAAGTGAAGATAAAGCAGGTGATATTCTCAACTTTAAAGATCCGGATGGCACATTGCTCTATTTTATGAAATTGAAATGGTAATATCCTGCATCATTTTACTTCACTCCAAAATTATTTTCTAACGCTCTTTTCGTTAATCTCTGATAAAAGTCACCTGTTTACCAAGTTTTTCTAAATAAGTCATTGTATTTGAACCATATGCATACATTTTTTAATGTGGCAATGATATAATACTTGGTAGAAATTATGTAACATCTCTTTGCATAAACAGTATCATTTTTGTACCACATAACAACCATTACATAATAACCAAAATCAGTAATCATGAGTCTTAATTTAGAATTTCCAAAGCATAGTCAGGAAAATATAGCATGGCAGGCAATGCACCGTTATGCAGGTAAGAAAGCAATCGAAAAAGCACAAATAATACCTTCAACACCTTCAAAGGAGTTACAAGTAATCGAAAAAGAAGAGCAGGAAAACACACAGGTGATGAAAAATGATAAAGAAATTGCTTCTGCCGCAAAAAAGGCATTAAGGCGCAATATCGATATCTGTATCAACGATATCAAAGTAAAGGTAAAAGCGGGCTGGATAACGCTATACGGCGAGCAAAACTGGAATTATCAAAGGGAATCTGCCCGCAATTGCATCCATATAAAGGGTGTAAAGGGCATCATCAACAATATCAGCGTAAAATCTAACAAAAATATGATCCTGGCGTTCATGTGGGAGAATCTAGCAATCCAATAGCTATTCAGCCGGGGTTAATCCTATTTAGCCTTCACTAGTGAAAACGGGTTATTTCTTCTGATAACCCTTTTCTTATTTTACAAGCAAATCTTACCTCTTATTATCCACTATTTTAAAAAAAATAGCGGGAAAAATGTCAATAAATAAGGATCGCCGCAAAAATCGAATCATCCGTTTCTACGTATATTTGCCTATATGAGACTCAGGAGTTTAGACATCAAAGGATTTAAGAGTTTTGCTGATAAAACGCAAATCAATTTTCAGAATGATATTACGGGCATCGTAGGTCCGAACGGATGCGGGAAATCAAACGTGGTGGATGCTATCCGTTGGGTTCTTGGCGAACAGAAGATCAAGGCATTACGTCTTGAGAAAATGGATAATATCATCTTTAACGGAACAAAGGATAAATCGGCTTCCAATGTAGCGGAAGTTTCCATTACCCTCGATAATACAAGAAATCTTTTACCAACGGAGTTTTCCAGCGTTACGATCACACGAACTGTAGAACGCGATGGCGACAGCGACTATAAACTGAACGGCGTGTCTTGCCGTTTAAAGGATATCCGTGATCTTTTTATGGATACCGGGATCTCCACAGATACCTACGCAATTATTGAGTTGAAGATGATCGACCAGATCCTGAACAACGTTGATAATGCAAGACGGACGCTGATCGAGCAGGCTGCAGGTATTTCAAAATATAAAACCCGTAAAAAAGAAACGCTTTTAAAGTTGACTGCAACAGAAGCGGATCTCGCGCGCGTGCAGGATCTTTTATTCGAGATCGATAAGAATTTAAAAGCTTTGGAAACGCAGGCACGAAAAGCACGTCAATACAAAAATTACAAGGAAGAATATAAGGTGATCAGTATTGATCTCTCCAGATATGAATTGCACAACATCAACGAAGGCTTTATTATTTCCAGCAAGGAAATACAGGATCTCGAAGACCAGCGTTTGGAAGCAAATACAAAGATCGAATTACTCGAATCTCATCTCGAACAGGAAAAATTAGTAGTTCTCGCAAAAGAAAAAACTTTATCGGATCAGCAAAAACAATTAAATAATTTTTTAAGTCATCTTCAGGAAAAAGAAAGCCAGAAAAAAATTGACGAACAAAAATCTTCTTTCCTGAAAGAGAAGATCATCCAGTTGAATAACCAGATCATCCAGGCAAAATCAATTATGGAAAGCCTGGCAAATGAGATCGGACAATTAAAAAAAGTGAACGAGGAAGATGAGCAAAAACTGGAGGTGGTTCGGGTGGAATTTGAAGATGCAAAACAAAAGCTGGAAGAACAGCGCAATACAAATTTAGAATTCCGGAATAACCTCGACCAGGCTCGTCATACGCACACCGAAGGAATTAATAAGATTGCGGAAACAGAAAAATTAATTGCAGTAAGAGAATCGCAGCATGAAGCATTAGAGAGAAGTGCACAGCAATCTATGTTTGAAAATGAAGAGCGTATTAAAACCCTGGAAGGCTTGAGAAGCGAGATCAGTCAGACAGAGGAGAAAACAGAATCACAAAAAGCATTGTTGGATGACCTGCGTAGAAAAGAAGAAGAAAATAATGAAAAAATAAAAACTGTTGAAGAAACCACGGAACATCTTCGCCAGGAATTAACCAATAAAAACAGGTCTTTAGACGCTAAGAATAACGAATATAAGCTGACGAAAAACATGATTGACAGTCTGGAGGGTTTTCCTGAATCTATCAAGTTTTTAAAGAAGAATGTCAACTGGCTCAAGGACACTCCGCTCCTTTCCGATATTATTTATTCTGAAGAAAGATATCGCGTTGCCATTGAAAGCGTGCTGCAGCCTTACCTGAATAACTTTGTCGTAGATACAGAAAACGAAGCGATCAACGCGATCGATATTTTGTCGCAATCTTCTGTAGGTAAGGCAAGTTTTCTTATCCTCGATTATTTTAAAAAATACGGACATCGCGAAACAGGAAATAATATTCCTCATGCTAAACCTGCAATGGAAGTAGTGCAGATCGATGAAAAATACCAACCGCTGCTCTCCTATTTATTGAACGGGATATACATTGCAGATGAACACACCGATGTCAACCAGATCTTCAACCAGGTTGAAAATAAAAAAGATATTTTCATCATTTCAAATTCAGGTCACTTATTAAAATCCGATAAGCAGATCTCCGGCGGCGCCGTAGGTTTGTTTGAAGGAAAGCGATTAGGCAGGTTAAAGAATTTCGAAATTCTAGAAAAAGAAATAAAAGATCTTGAACATGAAGTGATGGACCTTAAAAAGATCACGCAAGATAACTTTAATGAGCTTCAGCATTTAAAGATCAATTCATTCAGGAATGTGATCGAGCGCGAAACCTATGAATTGCAGCAAGTGGAAAAAGAACTCGTTGCAAAGAAATCGAAAATTGAGAGTGAAGAAAACTCGATCGGTAAGATTTCATCCCAGGCGCAGATCATAAAAGATCAGATCGCAAAAATAGAAGAAGAAATTGCTCCGCTGAAAACGCAGTTCTCGGAATTGATGATCGCTTCACAGCATCATAAATCGGATATGGACAACCTGGAAAATGATTTCAGGAGAGCAAACGAGCTGTACAACCAGCTTTCACAGGTGTTTAACCAGGCGAATATTCAATTTATCCAGCAGGAAAATAAATTAAAATCGAACCAGCAGACCTTGATGTATAAACAGCATCAATTGGAAGAAAATGAAAATCGCGTAAAACTGGCAACGGAGGAAATTGAAAATTCCCAACTGGAGATCGATATTTTACAGGAATCGATCACGAATATTGAAAATGAACTGATCGAAGCGTACAAGGAAAAAGAATTGCAAATGCAATCGCTTTCCGACCAGGAAACCGACTATTATAAAGTAAAGGATGGCATCAATACGATCGAAGATAATATCCGCGAGAAAAATAAAACGATGCACCAAATCGAGCAGACCATCATGTATAAAAAGGAATTGCTCAGTGAATTAAAATTAAAATTGAATGTATTGAAGGAAAGACTTTCCATAGAATTTCATATTGATGCGGAAGAATTTTCTAATACGCTTGAATTGCCGGAAACGCCGCGTGAAGATCTGCAGGACAGGCTTGAAAAAGTAAAGCGGCGTATAGAAAATTTTGGTGAAGTAAACCCGATGGCGGAAGAAGC
>JAQBNI010000002.1 GCA_028288625.1 Bacteroidota bacterium
AATGAAATGAAGGAGCGTTTCGATTTTATCAATACTCAAAAGCAGGATCTTGATGATTCCAAGGCGAATTTATTGCAGACGATGCTGGAAATTGAAATTACCGCGAAGGAGCAATTCTTAGACACCTTCAATGCTGTTCGCGAAAACTTTATAACTGTTTTCAGGAGTATGTTTACGGAAGATGATAACTGCGATCTGATCTTAGTAAATCCTGATGATCCGTTGGAATCTGAAATAGATATTGTTGCGAAACCGAAAGGAAAACGCCCGCAAAGCATCAATCAACTTTCCGGTGGAGAAAAAACACTCACAGCTTTATCACTGCTCTTTGGTATTTATTTATACAAGCCTGCGCCGTTCTGTATTTTGGATGAAGTTGATGCCCCGCTTGATGACAACAACATCAAGAAATTCAACGATGCGATCCGAAAGTTCTCGGCGAACTCGCAATTCATTTTAGTAACGCATAATAAATCTACTATGGAAAGTGTGGATTCTATTTACGGTGTTACAATGGTGAAGCAAGGGATCTCACGCGTGGTGGAAGTCGACTTTGCAAGTTTAAACTAGCAAAACCTATAAGGTTTTTGAAACCTTATAGGTTTACATTCGCATTCACAACGCCACCGGTATGCACAACAACTACCGTCGAATTTTCAGGAAAATAATTTTTAGATATAAGATCGTAAATTCCATACATCATTTTGCCGGTATAGACATAGTCGAGCATGATCTGCTGTTCATCATAAAAGTCTTTAATAAATTTTATAAGTTCAGGAGTTGTTTTCGCATAGCCTCCAAAGGGATAATGTTGAATGTTGAATGATGAATGTTGAATGCCAAACTTACTTACAATTTCATTCGCAAGAGTTTCATGTTTCAGTATTGCAATTCCAACAGCAGTTTGATGTGGTTTTAAATTTTGCACAATTCCGGCGAGAGTTGTTCCGGTGCCGCAGGCACTACAGATAAAATCAAAATCAATGTATATTTCATCTACAATTTCTTTACAGCCTTTCACACCCAATTCATTTGCTCCGCCTTCAGGAAGCAGATAAATATCATCTTTATTCAAATCGTAATTCGTAAATTGTAATTCGTAATTCTTATTGCGGTAGGTTTCTCTATCAACATACAACAACTTCATTCCGCAATCTTTTGCAAATTGAAGACTTTTATTCAGCGGCGCATGTTCTTCGCCGCGAATAATACCAACCGTTATAAAACCAAGTAACTTTCCTGCAGCGGCAACAGCTGTAATATGATTCGAATATGCACCACCGAAAGTGAGCATGGTGTTTTTATTTTCTTTGCGGGCTTGTTCGATATTATATTTCAGCTTTCTCCATTTGTTTCCGGAGATCTGCGGATGAATAAGGTCATCGCGTTTAATAAATAAGTGAATGTTGAATTTGCGGGTGAGTTCATTTTCAATTTGCTGCAACGGAGACGGCAGCAGAAACTCATTCATAAAATATTCTTTTTCTCAGCATTGCAAAATAATGCTTAAAATCATTTCCCGAAAAATGCGGCTCTACCTGCTTCAGAACAATATTCCCATTCGGATCTTTATAGAATTCTCCATAGAATGGAAACATGTTTTTTATTTCTCTACTTGAAAAATCTGCCCTTCCCCATTTTGTAATGAAAAAATCGAGCGTATCATGATCTCCTTGTTCAACAAAATAATTTCCCTGACTGAACCATAGTGATGTCTGTACAGGTTTGGTATGAATAACCTGATTTAACAGCGCTGTATGACGCGGTATGGAAATTACATCAATATCTTTTGATTTTTGAAAAACCGAATATTCTCCGAGGTACATGGTAGAATCATTATAAGCTACCATATTCCATAACCACGAAGTAAACATCGTAGGTGTCGTGGAAAAAGCATCAACATGGATATTTTTTTGCAGCAGATCGTTTCTGAATACTTTAGCAGAATTTATTTTGTTGATCGTACTTGTTGTTAAATAGAGCAGGCTTAATGCAATTGCAGCGCCCGCAGTATATCTTCTAAAGTTATTTTCCCTTTTAAAGAAAAATACAATTATAAAAAAGATGATCATTGGAAGTGTAAACAGCGGATCGACCACCGATAAATTATTCCAGCTGATGAGTTTGTCGGTAAATGGCAACAACAACTGGGTGCCATACGTCGTGCAGCAATCCATCATGACATGGGTGAAGAATCCAAACAGGAAAAAAAGATACCATGTAAAAAAAGATATTTTCCGTTTAAATAAACGGAAAGCAAGATACGCGAACGGAAGTGCCATGAACGGATGCGTAAACAAGGCGTGCGTATAACTGCGGTGAATGCGCATGCCTGCGTCCGTGGTTTTTGCCATCGCCTGGACGAATACATCCAGGTCGGGAATAGTATTTGCTATAGCGCCAACTATAACAGCCTTATTGCCAAGTTTCTTTCCGAGAGTGAGCTCTCCTATCGCGCCGCCTAAAACTATGTGGGTTAATGAATCCAGGATTGTATAATTTGAAGATGAGGCAATTTGAAAATTTGAAAATGAGAAGTCGTTATTTCTTTGGTGTTGCAGGTTTTGCTACAGGTTTGGCAATGGGCTTCACCGCAGTTTTTACAACAGGCTTTGGTGCAACACCGATAAAAACAGCGCCATTCTTTTTTGCCCACGCAAAATCAATACCTTTCGTGTTTGCATTTATTTTTGCGCCCGTTAACCTTACAAATCCATTCTGATTAGTTTCGAATTTTTCCATGGCAGCGCCTAATGTTCCCGTTTCAACAATTTCTGGCGCAGGCATCATCTTAACAGAACCCTTCGCTTCTTCTTCTCCATAAACTGTTTTTGATTCAGGTGTATTCAAAGATTCATAGGTCATCAGTACATTCGAAAGATCTGCATTCTGAAGATCTGCACTTTGAAGATTCGCAAGAATAAGATTTGCTGAAGTAAGATCTGCATGATTTAATATCGCGTATTCCAAATCAGCTTCCTGTAATAATGCCTGCTGCAAATTCGCATCTTTCAGGTTTACATATTTCATGTTCGTAGCGAGAAAGTTTGCTTTGGAAAGATTTGCGCCTGTAAAATTTACACCTGTGAGGTTTGAACTATATAATTTAGAAGCTCTTAAGTTTGCCCCGGAAAGATTTACTCCTGTCAGGTTTGCGCCGGTAAGATCTGTTGAAGACAAATCCATGCTGGATAGATCGGAACCTGTAAAATTTGCGCCCGAAAGGTCTTTCTGCCCGCTTTTCGCAAGCACTACCCATTGCGCAACGGTTTTAGTTTGCGCATTGCATAAATTATTTAATACAAGAATGAAAAACCATATCAAACCTGTTTTAAAGTATATTCTTTTCATGAGCTGATAATTTAGGAAATCAAAAATAGAAAAAAACCGCTGCTTTTCCTTTAAAACAATTCGCCTTGTTCCGGCTCCTTCTTTCCGGAAAGGTTTGTGATCTCAAAATCTACATCAAAATTAGCCTTCTGTTCTTCTTCCTCCTCGTGTGCTGTTTCTACCAGTTTCATTTCTTTGATCGTTCCACCGCATAATTTGTTCCCGATCGCTTTCCATCCTTTTACTTCTATGAAATCTGCGAGATTTATTGTTTGCGGCTGACTTACTTTTCCTTTTCCAAGATCGATCTTGTATTCTACCGTCGGGTTCATAAATAAAGTAGCAAACACGAGCTTTGCATTCGGCTCATCAGAGATAAAACTATATTTCGTATCGATCGGTGCGGTCTCGATCTGGAAGCGTTTTACATAATTGCATTTTTTTGCATCGGAATAATGTACCGCAGAAACCGTAGTAGCCGGGTAAAGCTTATCGATCGCAACAATATCATTCATTGCATAACGATTCGTCAATTCAAAATTCGTGAGATAATATTCCCCGTTTTTCAATATCACTAATATTTTATCTTCATTTTGAAAAGAACCGAGAAATCTTCCGCGTTTTTCCGTGTTAAGTCTTCCAACAGTATCATCCAGCCATATCTCTACGCCGCCTAAAGTTGTGCGACCCTTTCCTTTTTGCTCTATTTTTTTTATGGGATATTTGGTGACGATATTTCCGACAGAACTTCTGCCGCGGATATCCAGATTGAAAAAATCAAATTCAAAAACTTTGTTGCGCGCGCTACACGTAGGCGAAAGAACAACCTGGCAGGTTTCAGCTTCGCCATTAGGATTCACTGAAAAATAAAGGATCTTCGATTTTGGATTGCCTTGTGTAATATGATATTCTTTATCACGCGTTATAGAAGTTACATTAAAACGCTTTGCATAACTTGTACCGCTCTTGCCATCAACATACACCGCGTTATACGTGGTGCGTTCATCGTTCTTTTTCCAGACCGCAACATGTATGATATCTTTCCCTGTAAAAACTTTCTCTGAGTTGCGGACAACCTTCATCGTCCCATCCCTCATAAAAGCAATGATATCGTCAATATCGGAACACTCCGAAACAAATTCTTCTTTTTTAAGATCCTTGCCAAAGCCAATAAAACCTTCTGTTCTGTTGACATATAATTTTTCATTGTTTGCTGCAACCTGTTTTATTTCGACTGTATCAAACAGTGCAATTTGCGTTTTACGTTCTCTTCCTTTTCCATATTTTTTTAAAAGATCTTCAAAATATTTTATCGCATACTTTGTAAGGGATTTTAAATTTTTCTTTGTCTCCTCCATTTCATCTTCCAGTCCCTTAATATATTCATCCGCTTTTTTCTTGTCAAATTTTGAAATACGCTTGATCTTAATTTCTGTCAATCGCAAAATGTCTTCTTCAATAACTTCGCGCATCAATAATTTTTTATACGGCGTAAGTCCTTTATCAATTGCCTTAATAACACCCTCCCAGGTTTCTTCTTCTTCTATGTCTCGGTAAATCCTTTTTTCAATAAATATTTTTTCGAGGGAAGAGAAATGCCATTTATTTCCGAGATCGTTCAGCTTGATCTCCAGTTCCCGTTTTAATAATTCAATCGTTGTATCTGTAGATGATTTTAGTGCGTCCGATGCGCCTATAAAATGCGGCTTGTCATCAATGATCACGCAGGTATTCGGGGAAATGGATAACTCGCAATCGGAAAATGCATACAATGCATCAACAGTAACGCTTGGTGAAACCTGTGGCTGCAGATCAATCACGATCTCTACATCCTTCGCTGTATTATCAACAACCTTTTTAATTTTTATTTTTCCCTTCTCATTTGCTTTTAAAATGGAATCGATCAGATCGGAAGTAGTGGTACCGAAAGGAATTTCCGTGATCCTTAAAGTTTTTTTATCTGCAATTTCAATTTTCGCACGCACACGGATCCGTCCACCGCGCTTGCCATCATTATACTCGCGTACATCTACAAGTCCTCCGGTAAGGAAATCGGGAAATAATTCAAAGGTTTCTTTTCGTAAATATTTGATGGAAGCTTCGATGAGTTCGCAGAAATTATGCGGCATTACTTTGGTCGACAAGCCGACAGCAATACCTTCGGTACCTTGTGCGAGCAGCAGAGGAAATTTCACCGGCAGCTGTTCCGGCTCGCGCTTTCTTCCGTCGTACGATAATTGCCATTTTGTGAGATCATCATTGAAAACCACATCGAGTGCAAACTTCGATAAGCGTGCTTCAATATATCTCGCCGCAGCAGCATTATCACCTGTACGGATATCTCCCCAGTTTCCCTGTGTGTCGAGCAACAGATCTTTTTGCCCGATATTCACAATTGCATCCCCTATACTGGCATCGCCATGCGGGTGATACTGCATAGTACTGCCGATGATATTAGCCACTTTATTAAAGCGTCCGTCATCCATTTCCTTCAATGCATGGAGAATACGTCGCTGTACGGGCTTAAAGCCATCATATAGCGCCGGAACGGCGCGTTCTAAAATTACATAGGAAGCATAATCTAAAAACCAGTTCTCGTACAATCCGTCAATGGTCCTAATATGGTTGTTCCCTTCGTTATATTCTTCAGTGGACATTTCTCTTTCTATCAGCCTGCAAGTATAGTTTAGTTGACGGGAAAATACAAATGGAGTTGTAAACCGCTGTTGAATAAAAAAAGCCGCTTCAACAAAGCGACTTAATAATCAATATAAACCAATCAAAAACTATGAAAAAACTGTTGCTGATATTCCTGCACATTTCATGCCAAACTCCTAGAAAATAAAACTAATAACATATTAATTTTTGCATTCATCCCCTTACGCATGCAAATCATATAATTTTTCCTCATGATCGTGTAAAATTTCCAGAAAATCATTCCCGATTTTTATAATTCTAAATGCAAGATCATGGATAACTACACAAGTCACAACCTCCCTCAAAAAGCCCAAATCAATTTACATGAAACCAATGAAGTAGAGTATTGGTCGGAAAAATTAAACGTAACACCCGATGAGATCCAGCAGGTAGTGCAGCAGGTAGGTTACAATGTTACGGATGTAGAAGGTGCAATAAAAGCATCAAGTAATCTGGGCTATCTCGACCAATATTATTTTTAAAAGTGGTTTTGTAATTTCTCACTTTTTGCCGATTTACCTTATTAAATTTTTTGATGAAAAACCGCGGGTTTAATGTGCGGTTATTATACTCTTTTTTATTAGCAGGCTCGCCGTATGGCGAGCCTCACTATTTTAAGCAAAAAGTTGCGCTTTTTTACTTCCGGAATAAAAAGTTTGTATATTAGAATATAATTTCCTGCTCTCCTAAATCTCCATTTCCTTTTTATTCATTTTTAAAAAAAAATAGTTATGAAAACAAAGATTCAACTATTCATCATGTTTACAATGGCATGCTGCATGATCTGCTGTAAAAAAACGAGCACGACAACAACGGGAACTAATCAGCCGGTAAAGGATATAGACGGGAATATTTATGATACGATTAAAATCGGGACGCAGGTATGGATGGTGCAAAACCTGAAAACTGCGCGGTACAATGACGGAGCAGACATACCGAATGTACCGGATAGTGCACAATGGAAAAACTCAACAACAGGCGCATACTGCTACTATAATAATGACAGTACTAATAATGCTACACATGGTAAATTATACAACTGGTATGCAGTGAATACAGGTAAGCTGGCACCTGCAGGCTGGCATGTACCAACTGATGCTGAATGGGATATATTGGTCGCATATCTTGGAGGAGACAGCCTTGCCGGCGTTAAAATGAGAGCGACCACTTTATGGATTCCTTCTCCGGGGGTGACCAGTACAAACAGCAGCGGTTTTACAGCCTATCCATACGGCTTTAGGAATAGCTATAACAGCTCTTTCACTGCGCTGAATAGCTTCGGTTTCTTTTGGTCATCTACAGGATATTCAACGATTATTGCATGGGCACGTTATATGTATTTTGGCGATGCACACTTAATCAGCGATAACAGCAATAAGGCTGATGGCTCTTCTGTTCGCTGTCTCAGGGATTAGTCATCTTCTCCTGTCCAGTTGAATAAAATTCATGGTGTGATATCCCTGTCCATAAAAAAACAACGGGCTGTTTACTATTCGGGTGCTTGAGAGCACTGTAGAATCAGTGTTCATGTCAAAGTAAGCAGTATCTATCCCAATTTCCAGGCGGTTAGTGGTTGTATCGGCAGATTGTAAAAGAAGGGCTAATTGAAAATTATCCGGCGGAGCAGGTTGTGTATTAAAAAGCCATCCTCCTGTAAAGTAGAATGCAAAGGCTGAATCAGGATGACTCTGACTAAGAATTTTATGAAAATTATTTAGAAATAAAATAGAATCAGGTGAAGAAAACGTATGATAAGAACTGCTGAACTGCAAACTATCGATTACGATATCTGCTGTATCCGATTTTATGGTCATCTTCCACAGTGATTTATAAAAAGGCTTATCCCCCGGCTGAACGATTGAAGCTTGCTTTTTACAGGAAATTATTGCAGTGATTATGGAGAATAAGAAAATGAATTTTTTCATAGAATTATTTTTAAAATGAAAGATCCTGAACAAGTTCTCCGGAGGAGTTCTTCAACAGGATGACAGAAAAACTACACAACTTCAAACTCCAGCTCCTCTTCTATTTCATCTTTTTCAACTTTTAAATTATTGATGATGAAATTCTGTCGTTCGGGCGTATTTTTTCCCATAAAATATTCAAGAAGCTGCTCTATACTTTGGTTGCTTTTCAGCACAACAGGTTCCAGCCGGATATCATTGCCAATAAATCCTTCAAACTCATCCGGCGATATCTCTCCCAACCCTTTAAAACGGGTGATCTCGGGCTTACCCTTTAATTTTGCAATTGCTTTCAACCTCTCTTGTTCGGAATAACAATAGATCGTTTCTTTTTTATCGCGCACCCGAAACAGCGGTGTATTCAGCACATATAAATGTCCTTTCTTTACCAGCTCCGGAAAAAACTGCAGGAAGAAAGTCATCAGCAGCAAACGGATGTGCATTCCGTCAACATCTGCATCCGTTGCGATCACTACATTATTATAACGCAGGTTCTCTACATCTTCTTCAATATCTAATGCATGCTGCAATAAATTAAATTCCTCATTCTGGTAAACGATCTTCTTTGTCAGACCATAACAATTTAAGGGCTTTCCACGCAAGCTGAAAACTGCCTGCGTCTGCGGATTTCTAGCCTTTGTGATAGAACCTGATGCGGAATCTCCTTCTGTAATAAACAAAGTGGTTTGTTTATGAATGTCATTTTTTTCATCGGTATAATGCACGCGGCAATCACGCAATTTTTTATTGTGCAGGTTTGCTGCTTTCGCGCGCTCGTTCGCTAATTTCCTTATCCCGGAAAGATCTTTTCTTTCGCGTTCCGATTGCTGTATCCTTTTTAAAAGCGCATCCGCAATTGTTTGATTTTTATGTAAGAAGGTATCGAGCTTATCTTTTACAAAATCATTTACAAAAGATTTCAAGCTCGGTCCATCGATCCACATATTCTGTGAGCCTAATTTTGTTTTCGTCTGCGATTCAAACACCGGTTCCTGAACGCGAACAGAAATTGCACCGACAATCGCCTGCCGGATATCCGATGCTTCAAATTGTTTTTTATAAAACTCACGTACTGTTTTTACGATCGCTTCTTTAAATGCCGTAAGATGCGTTCCACCTTGTGTAGTGTATTGCCCGTTCACGAACGAATAATATTCTTCCCCGTATTGATTGTTGTGTGTGATCGCAATTTCAATATCCGTATCTTTTAAATGGATGATGGGATAACGCAATTCTGCCTCGTTCGTTTTTTTAGCCAGCAGATCTTTCAATCCATCTTTTGAGATGAACTTGCTGCCGTTAAAATTCAACGTCAGTCCTGCATTCAGGTATGCATAATTCCAAAGCTGCTCTTCAACAAATTCTGAAACGTAATGAAAATTTTTAAAGATCGAGCCGTCAGCAATGAACTGTATTTTTGTTCCATTGCGCTCGGTTGTTTTTTCGATCTTATTTTCCTTGATCAATTCTCCCTGCATAAATTCTGCAGTTTTCTTTTGATCATCGCGGTAAGCTTCTACTTTAAAAGAAGAAGACAATGCATTCACCGCCTTTGTGCCAACGCCATTCAATCCCACAGATTTCTGGAAAGCACGTGAATCATATTTACCGCCGGTATTGATTTTAGAAACGCAATCGATTACAGCGCCCAACGGAATACCTCTGCCGTAATCGCGCACCGTTGCTACTTTATCTTTTATTTCAATATCGATGTGCTTGCCATGTCCCATCACAAATTCATCAATAGAATTATCAATGATTTCTTTCAGCAAAACATAAATTCCATCATCGGGTGCCGAGCCATCACCAAGCTTTCCGATATACATACCGGGACGAAGACGGATATGTTCTTTCCAGTCGAGTGAACGGATATTTTCTTCGGTATATTGAGCTTCTGCCATTTAATTTGTAGAATTGATGGATTATAGAATATAGAATCCGAAAGTATCTTGTTTAAAGATGAATTTCGTGAAGTTTTATCCACAGGATTGCAAAAAGGTTTTACTTGATCGTATAAATGTAACCGACAGAAAGGCTGAAATTGCAGTTATATACTTTCGGCAGGCACGAGTTTTTCTTTGTCATACTCAACAGTCCGAGGTTATGTCGCGCAGCAAGTTCTATCCAACCCTTTCCTATTTTAAAATCTGCGCCAAGTCCTGTCGTCAATCCAACATCAAAACGCATATCGTTCTTCGTAAACAGGTATTTCTCATTATCCTCATGCTTTGTTTGCTTATCAATCGTTGTAGAATTTTGGTAATAGCCGCCTGTCCAGTAAGCAAAATAAGGACCCAGGAACAATAATCCTTTGATCTTCTCATTCCCAATTCTGCCCACAGCCAGCAAAGGGAACTGAACATAATTAGCCACCAGTTTTCCTACATATTTTGCTGAATCTGTTTTAAGTTTCCAGGCTTGTCCTTTCTGGATAAACTCAATCTCAGTTTGAATACCTATAAACTTATTAAAATCGATACGCAATACGCCGGCAATGTCGGAGCCGAGACCAATACGCTTGCTAAAGCCCGGCGGCGGGGAAAATTTGCGGATATGTGTGAGCGTAAAACCCGCCCTTGCGCCTGCCAAAACTCCCACTTCTGCCTTCGCAAACAAGATCAGAATAAGTGCTAAAAGAAAGAGTGCCGTTTGCCGTATCATATCCAAATTTAGTGCAAATATACTTATCTAAATCTATTTTTAAGCGCGATGGAAAAGCCATATACAAGCCAAAAACTGCGATTTTGATATTTTATTAATCTTTTCACATATAAAAAGTATGAAATAGTTGAAAATTGTTAAACTATGCTTAAAAAAATAGCTCCTTCAAGCGTAAACTGATAAAAGGCATTACATTTGCATTCAAGAAATAAAACAAAAATGATCATGAAAAAATTATTATTAGCACTTACAATGATGGCAGGTACTTTCGGAGTATTTGCACAAGACGGGACAACACCAGCACCCGCACCGGACCCTAATGCACCGACAATGACGTTTGAAAGCGACGCTATTGATTACGGTACAATTAAACAAGATGCAGAAGGTACAAGAATCTTTTCTTTTACCAACACAGGAAAAACTCCTCTTGTGATCAGTGAAGCTCACGGATCTTGCGGATGTACAGTTCCAACGTATCCTAAGGAACCGATCATGCCGGGACAAAAATCTGAGATCAAAGTTCACTATGACACACACAGAGTTGGACCTTTTTCTAAAAGCGTAACAGTTAACTCCAACGCTAAAAATTCACCAGTAGTTTTAAGGATCAGCGGAACAGTAGAAGCTCCTGCAGTTGCACCAACTGTAGCAGAACCAACTTCTATCATCCCTTCTCCTGCACCGGCTCCTGCAGTAATTACTACTGCACCTGCAGCAAAAACAGCTACGGTAGCTAAAACTTCAAGCACAAAGACTTCCGCTACGAGCGCGAAATCTACGACAGCTAAAGGCGCAAAAACAACTGCAGCTAAAACAACACCTGCACCAAAAGTTGTAAGCGGAAAAACAACAACAAAGAAAACTGTTACTAAAAAAGCAGGTACTACTACAACTACCACAAAAACGAATTCTAAAACAACTACAGAAACTCCTCCTTCTAAATAATTTCTGTAAATCAAATAAAAAAGTCCTCCAACCGGAGGACTTTTTTTTATCTCGTAAGGATAACATATTCACTGATGATCTCGCGAAGAAAACTTACATCGTCTATCCTGATCTCTTCAACATCCATTTGTTCCTTTATTTTTTTTACCGTCTGTTGTAAGATATTTGCATAAGTTTTATTTCGGTATTGCTGATAGCGAAAAAGTAAATTTTTTAATGCCAGCATTTCCGCATCATTATATCTTGTAACCTGCGGATATTTTGGCACATAGTCTTCTTTATCCGGCAGGTTTTCCAGATCTTCCAGTGTCACGATCCTGTCAGGCTTTAAGCGAATGACGGTTGTATTCGCGATCATATCACCAAGACGCTGGTTCTTTTCACTCATTAAAATAGAAATAGTACCGATGGCAAAAGCAGACATGCCAAAATCTATTGCGCGGTATGCCCAGCGTATAAGATAATCGTTTGTTTCGAGTGCGTTGCCGTTTAACTTGATCACGCAAATTCCTACGATCTTTTTTCCGATGCTTTGACCGTTCGTAAAAACTTCTATCACTAAAGAGTAGAAATATTTAATGAGGATGAGGATCCCTGCAACTGTTGCGGAAGCTGTAGTAGAGCCAAATATAGTTTTTGAAGAAAATATAAAATAAATAACAGTGATAAAAAATATAGCGATAATAGAAGTATCCACCAGCCAGGCAATAAAGCGCCACACAAAGCCTGCCGTTTCATATTGGATAGTAACTTTTTGTGTAGTGGTGACATCAATTTTTGCCATGCCGTAAATGTAATAAGTTCCATATTATTACGCGAATTTTATTATTTTAGACAAGTATGAAGGAAACGAGGTTCATAGAACAGAACAGGAAAAAGTGGAAGGAGTTTGAAGACTTATCGAGAAGTAAGCACAAGGATTCAAATTTATACAGCAAACTGTTTATCCAGATCACTGATGACCTTTCTTATGCAAGAACGTTTTATGCCAACCGCTCCGTACGCCTTTACCTCAATAATCTCGCGCAGGATATCTTTCATAAAATTTTTGGAAGAAACCGGAAAAAGCAATCGCTGATCAAAGATTTCTGGATGGAGGAACTTCCCTCTATCATGTATCATCACAGGATCGATCTGCTCATCTCCTTTATTGTATTGATGGTTGCAATTGCAATAGGCTTACTGACTTTTTACCAGGATCCTGATTTTGCAAACAAGATCTTAGGCGATGGATATGTCGCGATGACGGCAGAAAATATTGCCAAAAAAGATCCGATGGCAGTGTATAAACAAACTCCTCCGATTGAAATGTTTGTTCAGATCGTATACAATAATTTAAGAGTCGATATTGAAACTTTTTTTTCAGGCTTGGTTTTCTCTATCGGTTCGCTGCTTGTATTATTGTATAACGGTATCATGCTGTCTGCATTCCAGTTTTATTTCATCAAGCGCGGCTTGTTCCGGGAGTCTTTTTTAGCAGTGTGGCTTCACGGTACATTGGAAATATCCGCCATGGTGATCTGTGGCGCAGCGGGCATTGTACTGGGCAAGGGCGTAGTTTTTCCGGGAACATACAGCAGAACACAAGCATTTTTTTCTTCTGCACAAAGAGCTACAAAAATATTTTTTTCTGTTTTGCCGATCACGCTTACTGCAGGCATCATTGAATCTTTTCTTACGCGATATACAAAGGCGCCGGATGCTTTGAGACTGGCGTTGATCATCGTTTCCTTATTTTTTATTCTTGGATATTATGTATACCTACCGTGGTTAAAAAAAAGAAACGGCACGTTGCGTATCCCTGAAGCCGAAAAAGTTTTACCTGAGAAATTTGAGCGCTTTGAATTCTTCCAGATCAAAAAAGTATCGGAAATTATTCTGGACACCTTCAGGGTATTTAGAAAATATACAGGATATTTCGGTATCACCATTTTCTGGAGTGCAATAATATTTACCTGCATCGGCTTAAGCCTGAATAAACATTATTTGCTTGAGGATATTTATTACACTGAATGGACATTCGTCAACCTGAAGCATTATTTTACTGCAAATGAATTGAACTGGTTTACTGCAGTGATCCCGAATCTTTTATTATTTATTTCACTTCAGGTATGCTACCTTTTTTATATTGAACAATGCCAGCAGGGAAGCATTACACCGGTTTCTTTTTATGAATGGATGAAGGCAAAATGGAAACCTGTCATTATTAATCTCCTAATACAAATTGTGTTTTATAGTCTGGTCTGCTTCTTTGATCTAAGCGTATCCATTTTGCTGTTTTTGTTGCCATTGCAATTCATCGGCACATTTGTGTTATTTTTTCCATACCATCAACCTTCAGGATTTGTCAGATCATTTTTCAAATCACTGTCATCAGGTGTTATTAATCTTTTAGCGATTCATATCGGATTCCTGCTGCTGAGCCTGGCGTTCTTTTTCCTGATCAGCACGTCGGTTTTCTGGCTGATCTACCAGGCGGTAGCCATGAATTTAACCAACGACATCATCAACAGCGATACCGTATATCTTCTCTTCTTTTTAATTGCTGTAACTTCCATCATCACCTTAAGCTTTATTTTTTTCTGCCTGTCGCAGGGGATATTTTATTTCTCACAAAAAGAAAAACATACTGCCGAAGGATTGATCAGCGAGTTAGATAATTTAGGAAATTCCCCACGACGAAATGTATTGCAGAAATAAGACCATCATCATCCTTATTTTATTGCAGGCAAATATCCTTTGCCCTGCACAAACAGCTGACAGCAATCAGCAGCAGTATAAGTCTCAGCAGATTAAGCCTGCAAACTTTGACAAAAAAGAATGGGCGGAATTAAAAAAGAAACTTAAGATAAAAGACTACAAGCCTAAAAAAAAGGATATTCCCAAAAAGAAAAAAAATCCCTGGGCATTCTATTTATCTCCTCGAGCACGATTAATTATCAAATGGACAATGTTTGGAATACTCATAGGAGCATTGTTGTTTTTAGTCCTGAGGGTTTTAGGCATCAATCCTTTTAATAAAAGATCAACTGAAAATAATATCAATGTTGCTTTGGAAGAACTGGAAGAAAATCTTGATACAGCGGCAATAGATCCACATTTGTATGCTGCTATTAAAAGTAAAAATTTCAAGCTTGCTATTCGCTTATATTATTTAATGATCATTCAGAAGCTTGCTTTAAAGGGAAAGATCACCTGGAAGAAATACAAAACCAATAAACATTATTTAAATGAACTAAGAAATAAGGAAGAATATCCTGTTCTTCAAAAACTAACATTAACGTATGAAAAAAGCTGGTTCGGCGCAGGAGAAGTTACTGAACGGGACTACGATCATATCAATAGCGAATTTGTGAATTTTTTACAAAACATTAAATAGTGACGAACGAGCGCAACAAATATATTTTTATCGGGTTGGGTATAGTGCTTTTAGTAGCGTCATACTATCTTCTCATAGATAATTTCACAGAATGGAATTACAATCTCGATAAAACTAAAAAAAATGCATACGGCACGTTTCTGACCTACAATTTATTAAAGAATAAGTATGAGAAAAAAGGATTTACAGAAATAAATCATACGGTTATAGAATCTTTCAGAAAACTAAAAAAAAATAAAAGATACAATTACATTTTTCTGAACCAGATGCCATACTATGATTCTGCAACTGTAGATACACTTTGTAAATTTACGGAAGCAGGCAATACCGTATTTATTAGCGCGGAAGGGTTATCAGGATTGTTTTCCGATTCTGTAATTTATAAAACTTATCATTTAAAATTAAGTTCGGGGTATGCTGATCTCTATTACAAATACCAGGACAGCGATATTGAAGTAAAAAAATACAGCACATTTAATTTTATTCATCCTGCGTTAAGAGACAGAACCGGTTATACATATTTTATGAAGAACCGTGCAGATACGGTTCCTAACTATTATTATAAATTTGAAGCGATCCCGGATTCAGAAAAAACCAACCTGATCCCAGAAATAAACGCGATCACCTTTGGGGGTTATGAAAGATCTTACGGGATAGGATTAAATTTTGCATTGTTAAAACATGGTAAAGGGCAATTTATTATTTTACTAACTGCACTCCCGTTTACCAATTATTTTATGCGCACTGAAAAAGGATTGGAGTATGCAGAAAAAATATTTTCCCATCTTCCCGATCAGTCTACACTTTGGGATAACTCGTCACATGAGTACAAGTATACAGATAAGAATAGTAATCATGGCAGCAGCGAGTTCGGAGACAGTCCGCTGTATTTTATTGTGAAAAATCCGCAATTACGCTGGGCATGGTACCTGACTATTTTAGGTGTGATCATCTTTGCAATATTTCATGCTAAGCGGCGACAGAACATCATTCCGATTATCACACCTAAACAAAATACGTCTTTAAAATATGTAGAAACAATCGGGCAGCTCTATTTCCATGAAGAAGAACATATTGAGATCGCGAATGAAATGCGGCTCCAATTCATGAATTATATCCGCCAGAAATATTATATAAAAACAAACGAGATCGACGAAACCTTCTTTACGCAATTGTCGCTGAAATCAACGATCGAAATCGAAAGGATCAGGGAATTATTTGAAGAATTCAAAGACATCATCAAAGTAAAAAGCATTGGCAAAGAAAAATTACATCACTTAAATGAACAATTAGAGTATTTTTATAAGCATAGTAAATAAATTATATGGATGAAATAAATGAAGAAATAAATGTTCCGGCGCCGGTAAATGCGGACATCGTATTTATTACGGAAGCTGCCGAAAAAATAAAACATGAAATGGCGAAGGTTATCGTCGGGCAGGATACAGCTATAGAATTGATGTTGACCGCATTGTTTATAGGCGGACATATTTTACTCGAAGGAGTTCCGGGTATTGCTAAAACACTAACGGCAAAAATGCTCGCAAAAACTATCGCTGTTGATTTTTCGCGCATTCAATTTACACCTGACCTGATGCCGACGGATATCATCGGTACATCTGTTTTTAATATGAAAGATTCTGAATTCAGGTTTAGAGAAGGTCCTGTTTTTTCGAACATTGTACTCATTGATGAAATTAACCGCTCGCCGGCAAAAACGCAGGCGGCATTATTTGAATTGATGGAAGAGCGGCAGGTTTCTGTTGACGGACGTACATATCCAATGTCATATCCTTTTTTGGTAATGGCAACGCAAAATCCTATTGAACAGGAAGGCACTTATCGGTTGCCGGAAGCACAACTCGATCGCTTTATTTTTAAGATTGTAATGGATTATCCCGACCTGGAACAGGAGAAACAAATTCTTCACCGTTTTAATAATGATTTTACTGCGAAGGTGGTGAATGAAATCCAACCGGTCATCAATGCAGCTGATATTAAACGATGCAGTGAGATCGTAGAAAAAATATTTATCAAGGAGGAAATTATTTCTTACATCGCAAACGTCGTTCATGAAACACGCCACCATGGTGATCTGTTCCTGGGCGCTTCTCCCCGTGCCTCACTGGCATTATTAAAGGCGAGCAAGGCAATGGCTGCTATTTCAGGAAGAGATTTTGTAACGCCTGATGACGTGCGTATTGTTTCCGATGCCGTGCTTAATCACCGCGTGATCCCTTCTCCCGAAAAAGAAATGGAAGGTATTACTGCGCAGGATATTATCCGTCAGATCATTCAAAAGATCGAAGTTCCAAGGTAGTTTCATATGACGCCAATTAGAAAAACATACCAGCGATTTATAAAGAATACATTTCTTACCAAACGATTCTTCGTCATTTGGGGAATTGCGGTACTGTTTTTTATTTTAAGCTTTAGCTTTGATTTCCTGTTTGCTTTTGCCAAACTTGTGCTGATCTTACTGATCGCGCTTTCCGTTATTGATTTTATCCTTGTAAAGGTTTTTGAAAATAAAGTGGAATGCCGCCGTATCACGCCACATGTTTTACCATTGGGCGATGATGTAACCATAACGTTACAGGTAAAAAATAACCAAAATACTTTAGCAAGAATGGAAGTTGTGGACGAACTGCCGGAAGAATTCCAGAAAAGAGATTTCTCCTTTAGGTTTTCTCTATCTCCCGGTGAAGAGAAAACGCTGACCTACAACGTAAGACCGTTAACACGCGGCGCATACACCTTCGGAAATTGCAACGTATTTGTTTCTACCTTACTTGGTCTCATACAGCATAAAATTATTTTCCCAATTGCTATTATGACGCCGGTTTATCCTTCTTCGGTGCAAGTAAAAAAACACGAACTCTTATTATTCAACAAGCTGCATACTTTCCAGGGTGTAAAAAAAATGCGGAAGATCGGACATAGTTATGAGTTTGAACAGATCAAAAATTATACTGCCGGTGATGATGTTCGAACGATCAACTGGAAGGCAACCGGTCGCAGAAGCCAATTGATGGTGAACCAATTCGGAGATGAAAAATCGCAGCAGATCTATTCCATACTCGACAAAAGCCGTGCAATGGATCTTCCCTTCAACGGCTTGAGTTTACTGGACTATGCAGTGAATACAACCCTTGTGATATCCAACACTGCAATTCACAAAGATGATAAAGCAGGTATTCTGACTTTCAATGAAAAAGTGGGAAGCTTTGTAAAAGCGGGAAAGAATCACGGGCAGTTAAAGATCATTTCTGAAACTTTATATAAGGAAGAAGAGAGCAATCTTGAAGCGAATTTTGAGTTGTTGTACAATGCGATCATCCGGTTAATAAAACAACGGAGCTTGCTTATCCTGTACACAAATTTTGAAAGTTATTTTACGCTGGAACGCTATCTGCCGATACTGAGAAAACTGAACAAATCGCATTTGCTGCTCGTTGTTGTTTTTAAAAATATTGAAATAGAAAAATACAGTTACGAAAACGCAACGGATACCTTAGATATCTATCATAAAACTATAGGCAAGAAATTTTTGTCTGAAAAAGAAATGATGGTAAAAGAGCTGGCAAAATATGGCATTCAATCCGTGCTGACCTCTCCGCAGGAGCTTTCAACGCACACCATTAATAAATACCTTGAATTTAAAGCGAAAGGATGGATATGAGAGTCGTAAGTGATAAGTTGTAAGTCGTAAGAATTATTCTTCGGAAATTGTTCAAATGATTTAAAAATATACTTACTTACGACTTATGACTCACGACTTACGACTTATTTATTACGAATACCCTGCAAATCTTATCTGTCAGCGTTTGATGTTTATCCTTCGACAGCAGACTAAAATAACCGAAAAACAACAAGATCGACAGCAGCAAATGTTTTGCAGACGTAGTAAAATCGATATCGCGTTTCTCCTCGCTCAATAACCTTATGTTCATCACTTGCTTGCCGCATGTTGCATTCTTTTCACTGCCGTCAAAATAAATAAAATAGAAAGTAACGATCAATGCCAGCTGCCACCAGTATTTCAACAGGAATCCGCCATAGTCAGCAGTAGCACCAAACACCAGGTAAATACCGTAACTCAACATGCCGAAGATCAGCAGATCAATAATGACTGCTGCTGAACGCTGCGAAAATGAAGCATAAGAAAGTTGCCTCGTTTCATAAGTTTTCTCATCCAGTATCTCATCCATCGAATTCGTTTTTCGTGAAATTACGTAACAAAATTTACGATTAAATAATTGAATTTCCTGTTTACTATTCGGATATTAGACCAAAATTTTCACGTGCGAAATCTCTTACCCAAAATCACCATTGCTTTATTTAGCCTGTTTTGCCTAACCTCCTGCTTTGATATACAGGAAAATCTTTTTCTGAAAAAAGATGGATCTGGAAACTTTTCTTTTGTTGTAGATATGCAGCAATTAAAATCCATGATGGCTATGTTTGACGATACAAAGCCTGAAAAAGGAAAAGACGATCACACAAAAAAAACCACGCCGAACCAAAAGATAAATTCTGCATTTGACAGTACAAGACAAAAACTAATGAAAGTTGCGGGCATCAGCAATGTAAAGACAATTGAAGATACTGCTAACTTTAAGTTCGGCTTAGCGTTTTCTTTTTCTGATATTGCTTCGCTCAATAAAGCGATGAATAAATTATTTGAAGAGGATACTGTGAAACCCGGAACAAAGGAAATTATTTACTTTGAAAGAAAAGGCGATCAGCTGATCCGCAACGAATTGCTCGATTCAAAATCTCTCCTCGGAAAATCCGGTTCTTTATCTACAAGCATGGGAAAAAAATTAGACAATTCCTTTTTCGGAATGGATGAGCTTTTTGCCACAGTTTCCTACACAACAAACTATGAGTTTGAAAATAAGATCGAAAGATCCGGTAATGAAAATTCATTGTTATCTTCCAATATGAAAAAAGTAACGATCAAGTGTTATCCGTTCGCGGTACCAAAGGACAGCACACAAAAAAAATGTTCTGTAGCCAACACGATCACATTTAAATAATTAAAGCGACGGTTGGCAGCATCCATTGTACGCAAGAAAAGAGCTTAACGAATATGAATACCAGGCGTAATTGGATAATACTTACTGTTTTCACTGTTCTTGCATACCTGGCGGTAAGATGGATGGCTGCCTACCAGGAAAGAAAAAGCACCATTACGGAACCCACTGTAAACATTGATGTGCAGGAGATCAGGCAGCGCGGCGTGCTCAAGGTGATCATCGAATATAATTCCATCAGTTATTTTATTTATAAAGGTCAGCGGCTCGGATTTGAATACGAGCTCATGCAAAATTTTGCGGCTTCTCTGGGTGTAAAACTGGAAATTGTGGTGGCTAAAACTTCTGATGATCAGTTCAATTTATTGAATGAAGGAAAGGGAGATCTCATTGCAAACGGGCTGTTCTCCAACAATAAAATAAAGCAGCAAGTTACACTCACCGATCCGTACAGAAGTGTGGAGCAGGTAATTGTACAGAGAAGATCCGGCACCAGCGTTAACCCGACAGACAGCATTCAAAAAAGGGACACCATGCTGCAGTCTGCGCTTGAACTATCGAATAAGGTCGTGTACGTCGCGGATAATTCAATTTATTACAGCCGGCTCAAAGAATTATCAGATTCATTTGGCATCAACATAGATGTCCGGATCCTTAGTGATGACAGGAGTACCGATGATATTATCCAGGCAATTGCGAATGGCGAAATAGATTATACGATTGCCAATAAGGATATTGCGATGCTCAACAAATCCTATTTTGAAAATTTAGAAGTCAACACAGCGATCGGCGCTCCGCAAAATCTTCACTGGGCAGTCCGCAATAATTCACCTGATCTGCTCAACAACATCAACAGCTGGATCAAAACTTTTGAATCGCAAAAAAAATATGCAGAGTTATTCAATAAGTATTTCAACCTAGAAAAAAATATACAGTTCGGTTTTGATGATAACGCGCTGCTGCAGCAGGGAATGATCTCGCATTACGATGCACTTATTCAGCGGTATTCAAAAAATATTAACTGGGACTGGCGCTTAATTGCTGCCGTGATCAACCAGGAATCACACTTTAATGCAAATGCTACATCATGGTGCGGTGCGCAAGGGCTTATGCAGATCATGCCGGGCACCGCACAACAACTCGGTGTTTATAGAAATGAAGTATATCTGCCCGCCGTGAATATAAAAGCGGGTACTGAATACATTAAAAAAATTGAAAGCTCCTGGGCAGAAATTCACGATTTTACCCAGCGCGTAAAATTCATTCTTGCGTCTTACAATGCCGGCGTCGGGCATGTTTCCGATGCTGCACGGCTCGCGGAAAAATACGGCTTCCCGAAAGACAAGTGGGACGGTTCAGTTGAATATTTTATGTTGTATAAATCGAACCCGAGATTTTATAATGATGAAGTCGTGAAATATGGTTATTGCCGCGGACAGGAACCTTTTAATTACGTGCGTAATATTGTGAAAAAATATTTTGATTATCAATCAAAAATAAACCTCACTACCTCAACGGGCACTACTGCATTCAGACTGGAGCAGGTAGAAAACATTCCTTTTGAAGGCATTGACGGCGTCTATAATCCGACAGAGGGATTGATCGCGAGATCAGCGCGTAGAGAATTATTTTTATCGCACAAATTATTTGATGAAAAAGATGAGTTGATCCCCAAAAAAGAAGGGAGGAATCCTTTCGATAAAG
Organism: Bacteroidota bacterium; assembly: GCA_028288625.1. Classification (GTDB taxonomy): domain Bacteria; phylum Bacteroidota; class Bacteroidia; order Chitinophagales; family JADIYW01; genus JADJSS01. The sequence goes on from JAQBNI010000002.1 coordinate 21,720, forward strand.
CAAAAACTGAATTGTTTGTAAAGAAGGATGGAAAAACAGACACTTCGCAACTGTTCCGGAAACAAAACCAGCTCTTCCAGCAGAGAACACCTTCCAGCAACCTCGCTCCTAACTCAGAGTACAAGATCAACAAGCTTATCCCGCGAAAAAAAAGATAGATTATTACCTTTCTTCTCATTCTATTTCCACAGTAAGTTACCAACACAACTGCAATAAAATTATAGCGGTAAATATCATTTATTTGTTGTTTTGCCAATATATTTGCAACAGTACAATATTTTTATAGTGAATTTTATTGAGAATAAATCATAACAAAAGTTCATGAGTAATTTTTTTCGCCTTAAACGTTTGAGAGATATCTCCATCGCGAAAAAATTGTACTTTATTGTAGGCGCAATGGCGATATTGATTGCGCTTGAATTGCTCACACTTTGGTTTTCCATTCACACGCTTTCCTCTGTCCGCGCATTAGTAGGCGCAGAAGGCTTATGGTCCAAAGCACAAAAGGATGCTTCGTATAACCTGAGAAAATATTATCGTACCGGCGACGAAGCGGATTACCTGGCATTTCAAAAATTTATGTCAGTTCCTCTTGGCGATCACAAATCACGCCTGGAATTATTAAAACCCGATTTTGATATAAATGTAGCCCGGCAGGGATTTATTGAAGGACGTGTGCACCCGGATGATATAGATGGTATCATAAAAGTTTTGAGACGATTTCATGAGATCTCTTATATTAAGAAGGCGATCATGTACTGGACACAGGGTGATATTATGATTGCAGAGTTAATGCCTATTGGTGAAAACCTGCATAAAGAAATCAGTTCGGGCAACCCATCAAAAGAGAAACTAGATGCATACATCGCACAGCTGGACCCGCTAAATCAGCAACTCACCACCCTGGAAGATAATTTTTCTTACGTCCTGGGTGAAGGTTCGCGGTGGCTCGAAAACCTGGTCCTTAAATTATTATTCTCCGTTGCTTTAACAGTGGAAATTACGGGTTTGGTGCTGAGTATTTCTGTGAGCCGCGGGATCACTAAGGGATTAAATGAGCTTAACAGGGCGGCAACCAAGATCAAGCAGGGAGATCTTACAGAAAGAGCCGCGGTATTTTCTCATGATGAGATCGGTCTTGTTGCTGCTTCCATGAATGAGATGACGGAGCAGCTGATACGCTCGAATAAAGAGCTTGGACAATACGCATATATTGCCTCCCATGATTTGCAGGAGCCACTGAGAACGATATCAAACTATGTTGGTTTATTCCAGAGAAAATATAAAGGGAATCTCGATGAGAATGCCGATGAATACCTGAAGTATATTGTTAGCGCTACGGGAAGGATGCAGACACTGATAAAGGATTTGCTTGATTATTCAATTATTGGAAATGATAAGCAAACCATGCTCCTGGATTGCAATAAAGTAGCCGTGGAAGTTGTGAATGACCTTGCAGGTTCTATTGAGGAATGTGGAGCACAGGTACAGATATCAAAATTGCCGGTTATCTATGCCTATTCTGAATTGAAATTGTTGTTCCAGAACCTGTTAAGCAATGCCATAAAATACCGTAAAACGGATGAAAAGCTGATGGTGCGGATCTTTGC
>JAQBNI010000025.1 GCA_028288625.1 Bacteroidota bacterium
CTCCCGGAACAACCTATTCAAAAAATTATTGAAATAGATTTTTCCTCTGTCGTAAATTCAGATTTTGTCAGTGGATCATCCAATATTTATATTCAGCATGCAGGGTGGACTGTATATTATTATTCAATTGGAGGTTCTGGTAACATTCCGATAGGATCTACTCTATCCGACACTATCGATAATACTAAGAACTTTTTGGCATCTCAATGGGGCCAATTTTCAGTAACACGAACGGGCGATGTGATCAGGGTCGATACCTGCCCTACTTCTGGTTCTTATACTTTTCTGAATTCGTCTTATAATTTCGTATATGGTGGAATGAGTACAAGTCCTGTCGTTTCTGTTATTCAGGAATATTCCCCGGGATTTTTATCGCAACCAACTTTTATTGTCTATTCAGGACAAAATATTGATACTGCTGAAGTTCTTAACAGTTGGAGTGATGGTAGCTTTTCGTCTAAATGGGGGCTTCGTTTTCCTTTAGATCTTGCAAGTTTTGCCAAACAGATAGCAGCTGACATGGTCTATCACTTTGAAACAGAGTATCAACCTGATTATGCCACGCAAATCGAAGAATATTGGGTGCCTTCAAATTTCAATACAATTGAAATGTATAATGATTATGCTTCATTAACGGAAGTTAATCAATCAAACCCCGACATATATGGCGACATTGATGGTGTATTATTATCTGAATTAATGAAAGTAGAAAACGGAACTGCATTTATCAATACTTCAGAAATAGTAGGTGTAATTTCTCAAACTGATGTTGAAGCGGGAAAGTTAATTACGCCCGGAAACAATGGCTTTGTTGTTTCCGCAGTTCCTGATGATGTTAGCGCACACCAGCATATTCCGTATTACATAGCATTAACAAGTGGGAAGCAAATAAAGGCAAGGTTAATCAATCCGGATTTTTATTTATACAACATAACAGGAACCAGTTCTTCTTCATCAGGTAATTCATCAGGGGGTTAATATGAAAGTAGTAATCGTAAATCTATATAATGCTAAAAGAAGGGCAAACCATATCAATTCACAATTGAACAGGCAGTCTGTAAAACATACCTTTTTTCATGGGCTGGATAATAATCAATTTAAGCTCAGGACTCCGCATAATTGGCAAAGCAATGGATTAATTGGATGTTTTATTAGTCATATTATGGCTTGGCAAAATCATAAAAGCAGTGCTGACAAATTTATTGTATTCCTGGAGGATGATTACGTTTTACCTGAAAATTTTTCTGCTAAAGTATATGATTGTGTGCAGCAATTGCCGGAAGATTGGGACATGTCATTTTTATTCTGGTGTAAAACAGGGGACGGCAGTTCTTATCAAACAAAATATGTAAATGATACATGGCAAAAAACAAACGGAGTATGGTCAACCGCCTGTATCATAGTAAATCCAAAAAAGATCGATAAGATCACGGAAGTGCTGAACCGTGTAGATCAGCATATTGATATATTAATTGCAGAGAAAGGATGGAATGAAGAATTGAACATTTATTTTTTAAATGAACCCATCGGATCATTAGCAAATCTAAGATCGCAAATAAATACGAATTAAATTTTAACAGATAAGTCATGCCAACAAAAGACAAAGCAACATTAAAATCATATTTCGAAACAGGAGATAAGCCCACTCAAAGCCAATTTGCTGATCTTATAGATAGCATGTCATTGACTACTGATATCTCTAACGGACGAACTACTTTTCCGTACTTAAAACACTCAAGCGTTACTGAAGAAGATATCGGTAAAATCATGATGGTGAATATTGATTTCCTGGTGGAAGATCCAACAAGTCCCGACCAGGTTGAAGTGCGTGCAAAGGTTTGTAATACGGTGCCTGGTGCTCCTGGTATAAAGGGACGATATTCACTAAAATTTCCCAAGAACCCGCTCACAGAACCTAAAAGAAAAAAAATAAATCTGTCTTTTACAGATAAAATGTCTGATGGGAATTCTTTATACCTGCATGATCCGGGCGAGGCAAATACATTTCTTGTAAACTATACAAATGGCTCAGACGCCGGGCATCTGATCGGGGTGGGAGATAATATTTCATTAAAAGTACAAATTGATAACCTGGTGTCTGCTCTAGAATCAGATCAATGGGGTGCTTGTACAGTGGGATATGGATGGGCTGATCAGTTAAATGACCGTGGAATGAAGTTCATTGGTACCGGGCTAAATGATGTCAGTTATTTGCGTACTGCCACCCCCCCAGGAAGAACTGGCATGGTTATCGAATTGATGGCAAATGAATATCAGAAGATTACGGGAGATAGCATTACAGGTACTTATGGTTTTAATATAAGTGGCGAAACGGTAACAGGTGGCACATCTGGGACTACTGCAAAATCAATGGGAAACGCCGGAACCTCTCTCTTTATTTATGATGCTTCTGGTGCGTTTACACCCGGAGAAACCATTACAGGAAGTACATCCGGCGCAACAATAACCAATATTGCATCACCTGATACATTCTCTTTTGATGTCGTTAAGGTAAGTTACAAATGGGCATATGGAATGGGAGGATCTATTCTGCATACAACCCTGCATACAGGAGATTCTATCGGCAGCCTTTCTTTCAGTTCTCATTCAGGCACGCTCACCTTTGCATCAGATAGTGGTCATACGATAGGCGATAAATGGTACCAGCTGCATGAGTTCGGCGGTATGATATTTAATATAACGGATGCTACAGGTGCATTTACAAACAATGAACAAATAACAACCGTCGGAGGTGCTCAGGGAATTTATAAAACGAGCGCTGTTGCGGGGGTTGGACAAATTTGTATTACAGACTCCAACAACGTCACACCGGTTTTTACAAAGGGGGATATTATCACAGGTACTAGCTCAGGCAGTGAAGCGGAGTTAGGAGATTGGGATGATGATACGGATTATGGTGATGTCTATGTTGGGATTGAATTATTTATGGGTTCATCTTTAAAACCTAATGCCAGTTTCTATACGGATTGCGAAGTTGATATTACAGGATCTGCCATGTCTTCCACCGTTACTCAGGAACATACGTCACAATTGGCATATACAAATGCGACACAAGCAAAAAGTAATGCCGGTTCCAATCAAGCCCTTATATGGGGATATTCATGGGATTCAAATAATTCCTATACCAACATACTTTATTATTCCGATTTGTTTATTAATAATGACTTTGGCAGTTTTGGTTCTTCTGCTGAATTTAGTACTATGAAATTTTATCCTGATACTTCAACGTGGATAGATGCTATCGATTGGGCGTTGGATGCAAGCAGTGGCGGCGTCACCCAAGCTGGATTTTCCCGGATATTCAATAAAATAGGAACGCCTTCAATTGAAGAATTCACGATCTTTTTTACGGTAGAGACAAGAACTGTACCTACAGGCAACTCAAGTAACATTACCATTTCTTATAACAAGATCAACGAGAATACTTTTTGGGATCTGTTTACATTGAATCAAACAGTTGCGCCTTTGGCCATAACCTTTGAACATGTTCCGGGAATGATATTAGGAATTTTAGCAAGTATAGAGGGTAGCAATGCAATAATTGACGGTGGATATATTCTTCCTGTTAAACTCTCTGATGATGCAGTGTTGGTACTCCCATTTACGGAACAGTTAATTGGCAGCAGCGGGGTAACTTTCCTGCCTTATTTATTTGCATGGAGGAATGGCACTGTCATTGATATTTTTGGTTTAATGCAAACACAGGGAATAGAAAATCTTGAAAACATGGGAATGTCCCTGTTTTTGGAAGCTACCTTATTGGGAGGACTATTTTCCACTTTGAACCTGGGGCTTCCTGGTCAAAATATATACGTCAAACGTTCATCATTTTTATTTTTTGGAGACTAATTAAATAATTACACAATGATATTTGAAAAGAAAATAAAAGTTGCACTCGTTAATCCAAACGGATTATTTACCAGCGCATCACCGGCCACCGGCTTTAGTTTGTCGGGAACTGAGGTAAAGGAAGTTGCATATACCATGGATGTGGTTAAAGCAATTAAAGATGGAATTTTAAAAAAGGTAACCGAATAGTTTCACGAAGTTATAAAGCCCGGCGGATAAAAAAAATAAAAAATAAATAAATGGAAACCAAAATTAAAAACACGCTTTTCAGGTTTACTTCATTAAGGAAGCCCGAACTAATTTCAGATGAAAAAAAAGCGTCATTCTTTATTCGTCATCCCCGTGTAACGGAAAGCGACTTATATGCAACAACTGAAGAAGCTTTTCAAACAAAATTAGACGAGTTCGCAGCTGCAGTTGCTCCCGTTAAAGTAAAAGACAAGGATGCATTAAAAGCGTTGAATCCGGAACTATACAATTTTGGTTTTTGGCTGCTGCAGAACAGGGAGTCTATAAGTCCACAGGATTATATGGCCAAAATAGATGAACTCTCTTTGACAATGCAACTTTCTGATGATGACGAAGACCTTGTTTGGGATAATTTTATTTATCAAATCAGTCGCCACACGGATGAGTCCGCAAGGGAAGCTGCAATGGTTTTATTGTATGCAAATTATATCTTTAAAGAAATTACAGTTTCAGATAGCCTGCTTCCGGGGGGAAATACTATAAATAAAACAGAAAAAGAACTTAAAAGATGGCTGCAGGCAAGGATCGTTCGTCCCGAATATCTTGCCTTTTCTGTTCCCCCGGTTTCAGATCCGGGTACAATGACTGGTAGTTCGTCTTTAAGCATTCAGACACAAAAACAATTTAAGGCTGCACAGGAACGCCTGATCAGCAGTATAAAAATTGCAAAGCTTCAGAATCTTCAAAAAGAATTAAAATCATCGGCAAAGAAATATAATAAAGCCGAAGCCGATAATTTCAAAGCGTATAAAACACAGTACGATTCAGATTACAGTGATTACCTGGCGGCATTGCAGAACCCGGTGGAAAGCTTTACAGGCGAGCCGGAACCACTTCCACCACCGCCTGCATATAATTATATCCCGCTTCCACAATTAGATATCGATGTGTTGGAGACACAGTTGTCAACAGATAGTTTAAGCTTCTATAATGATATTAAGAGCGACGAAATTATAACCTTTAGTGATATTGACAAATTTATAAATGACAACATAAATGCAGAAACGGAAACGATTTTTAATAATAAAACATTTTCCACTACATATAAATCTGTGGGGGGCATGTTGGTGCCTGTAACAAACAATAACACATCGAATAGTTATACGTGCCATATTTTCCAAACCGATTTCGCTATGGGCAAACGGAGTTTTGGCATTAACATCATGTTTCCTAATAATACACTTGCAGTTCGGTCCATTGATTATAAAATAACCGTTGGAACTGTAGTAAAAGGTCATTTAACATTTTCACCCGGCATTGGCGTTAATAATAGCGGCGTTGTTACTGGATCCTTATTTTACAGTCCGTATGGAGTGGAAGTGAGTCCTTCAGATGAAATATTATTTGAAGCTGACCTAACTACAAATGATGGAAATAAATACACCATTTCCAAAATTATAGACCTCAATAAAAAATTAAACACAGCGACACTGGTTCCTGTAACAACGGGAACAGCAGTTGATCCTAAAGATCCCATTAAATCTTATACAAAATACGGCATCACGCGTTTGGGTATAGCTGATTACCGCAGGGTGGAACAAACGATTTGCTGTTATGTACCCGGAGAGGTGTCACATATAGAAAACATTATGTCACGTGAGTATAAAGAACGGTCTACTAAACGGCTGCGGCGCTCAGAAACAACAGTCACTACAGAAAAATCTACAGAGACGGAAAATCTTACCGACACGACCAGCACTGACCGCAATGAAATGCACCAGGAGATGTCTAAAATGATGCAGGAATCAAAGGATTTCAATGCAAGTGCAGGAATAAAATTTGGCAAAGAAGATGGAGACGGTCCAAGTGGACATATAGATGCAGCCTTTGCATATCATAATAATAAAGAAGAATCAAACAGCCAGGCACGTACACAGGCAAGAGAACTCACTGAAAGAGCAATGGACCGTGTAGTAACCAAAGTAAGGGAGGAGCGAATTAATAAAATTATCGATGAATTCACCGAAGAAAATAAGCATGGCTATGACAACCGCGAAGGCAACAACCATATATCGGGTGTATATCGGTGGGTTGATAAAATTTATACCAATGAAATATTCAATTATGGTAAACGGCTGATGTATGAGTTTATGATTCCGGAACCGTCAAAATTCCATTTAATATACACAAATGGCGATGACCGGAAAAATAACCTCGTTAAGCCTGTAGACCCCAGGTTAGATCCGGATCCAGCAACCAGGTTAGTAAAATTTACTGATGTAACGGCAGCTAATTACGCTAAATGGGCAAGTTTTTACAATGCTGATGTAGAAGCCCCTCCTTTTTTTACATTAAACATGGGTAAATCATATAATGGACAAGGCGGAGATGGGAAGAACAGCAACAATTTTAATGATTTCAAAATTCCGGAGGGATATAGGGTTACCGAGATCAAATGCGCATTTAATTTAAAAGTACACACTAATTTTAATGTAAGTGCATATATCATTGTTGCAGATGTCATTACCCCCACAGGATTGAGATCCTGGAACGAGGGTGATTCTGGTATGAACGCTGCAGTTACATCTTGGACTATTTCATATAGTCCGCTCATCGCATATACAAGTGAAACCATTCCTGTTTCTATCGTTACCTGGGACGTAGGTGCTTATGCATTAAATGTAAATGCAACATTTGAAAGAACAGATGAATGGATGACCAAATGGCAAGTTGCCACCTTCCACAAGATCATCCAGGCTTACGAGGATCAATTAGCCATGTATGAGCAAAAGCTGGCTGAGTTTCAATCTCAAACTGCTGAACAGAGAAGAACAAACCCACTGTTTAACCGCGATATAGAAAACATGGTATTGAGGAAAAATTGCATTTCTTATATTTTGGGATATGATTATCTCGGAAAGAATTTTCAAGTTGGCACTACAGTATTTGATCATAATGTATCACCGGATGCAGTTGATCCTAATGGTGTTGTAGTCACCGGCGCCCAGGCTATTTCATTAATTCAGTATGCCAGCATGGCAAAATTTGTCGAGCAGGCATTTGAGTGGGAGATCATGAGTTATATCTTCTACCCGTTTTATTGGGGCACCGGCAAGGACTGGGAAACTTTATATGGCGGCAATGCAGATGATACACTCTTTGCTAAATTTATTCAAAGCGGTCTCGCACGCGTTGTAATAACTGTTCGTCCCGGTTTTGAAGATGCAGTGAATTGGTTTTTAAATACAGGTCAGATATGGAATGGAATGTCCAGTCCGCCTGTGATAGGAGATGATATGTATTTATCAATTGTTGAAGAATTGCAGGAACCTGAATATTTTGTTGAAGGCAGTTGGGAAACCCGTGTGCCAAGTACGCTCACGGTGATACAGGCAGGTGTTATCGGGTTGGATGCGTCAGGTTTGCCTTGTGAATGTAAAAGGGAATATGATGGCGATGGCAATGTAATATCCGGTTCAAAAGATGAGATTAAGCAATACAACAGTGCATTTTTAGAAAGCGGAGGTACGTCAGGTGGAGGCGTTTGGGAAATTCTCGACGAGGGAACGGAAACACCTCCTGTTTATGTTCCCCCCGGAAATCCAACTTCTTGATATTGTCTTAAGCATGCGGAATGCTCAAAAAAATTAAATAAAAAGTGTCAGTTAAAGATGCTAAAAACAAAAAAATGGAAACTAAAATTAAGAACACACTTTACAGGTTCACTTCTTTCAGAAAACCTGAATTAATTTCAGATGAAAAAAAAGAATTTTTCTTTGTTCATCATCTGCGTGCGTCGGAAAGTGTATTATACGCAACAACGGAAGAAGCTTTTCAAACTAAGCTGGATGACTTTGAAGCCGTTTCCGGCAATGTAAAAGACAGAGATACACTTAAGGCATTAAATCCCGGATTATACAATTTTGGTGTCTGGTTGCTGCAGAACAGGGAATCTGTAACAGCCAGCGATTATATCATTAAAAAAGATGAATTTGGGGCAACACTTCTTGATGAAGCTCCTTCAACAACAAATGAAGATTTGGTTTGGGATAATTTCATTTACCAGATCAGCCGTCATACGGATGAAAATGCGCGGGAAGCCGCAATGGTTTTATTGTATGCAAATTATATTTTAAGCAAGATTGCAGTAGTTTCGGGCTTACTTCCAGGCGACACAACATTAAATTTAACGGGACCTCAATTAAAAAGATTATTACAAGCCAGGATAGTGCGTCCTGAATATCTTGCTTTTTCTGCAACTCCTGTTTCAACTCCCGGGGGAGATAATACACTCGCTAATGAAACGCAGGAGCAGTTTGACTCGGCTTTAAAAGCGTCCGACAGCAATTTTAATATTTCAAAGCTTAAAAAATTACAAAAAGAACTGGGTCTTGCCGCTATAAAATATTATAAAGCGGAAGACGCGCATTTAAAAGCTTACCAGGCGCAATACAACGAGGATTACAATGATTATTTAGAGGCACTTGCAAATCCGCCTGAAGATTTAACTGCACCGGTATACAATTACACTCCTTTACAGCAATTGGATCCTGCCGTGCTCGCAGTACAGTTATCCACCCAAAGTTTCGATCTCTTCAGCCAGTTACAGAGTGAAGAAATTTTGACGTTCGGCGATATGAATAATTTAATTGATGAAAAGGTCACCGATAACAGCAGCACTGTATTTCAAAATAAAAGTTTCGCAAAAGGATTTACAATACTCACCGGCGGGTTTGTTATCCCCAATACCGGCGGCGGTAACCCAATGAATAATTACAGTTATACAATTCAATCTAAACAAAATGCTTCCGGCAAATGGTATTTCATTCTTGCCATTAAATTTCCCGGGACTCAAACGGTAGAAACAATTAGTTATAATGTTTCAGATGATGATGGAATAATCGAGAATTCCACTTATGCAGAATTTAATACGTACAACACTATTTCAACAGGAATTCTTTTTGAAGATGGACTGCCGCTCACGGGATTAACGGAAGTAATTATAGACGTTCAGCTGATCTCCTCAACCGGGCGAAAATACACACTTTCGGAAACAGTTGTATTAGGTGATGATCCTGTACAAGGTATTTTGGAAATGGGTCCGTTACACGGACAAATAGATTTGCCTGATACAGAGGAACCGGGTGGTGGTGGTGATCCGGGCGGCGATCCCGGGGGTGATGACGATCCGGGTGATGAAGAATCCGGCGGAGGCACAACAGAAGATACTGTTCCGTCTTATACAAAATACGGCGTCACACGTTTGGGTATTGCCGATTACCGCAGGGTAGAGCAAACCATTTGTTGTTATGTTCCCGGCGAAGTTTCCCATATAGAAAATGTGATGTCACGTGAGTACAAAGAAAGGTCTACTAAGCGGTTACGCCGTTCGGAGAATACATCAACCACTGAAAAATCCACCGAAACCGAAAGCCTTACAGATACGACCAGTACTGAACGAAATGAACTGCACCAGGAAATGTCCAAGATGCAGCAGGAATCAATGGATTTTAATGCAAGCGCGGGAATTAAATATACCGCCGGGGTTACCTTCCACGCAGATGCCGCATTTTCATATCATAACAACAAAGAAGAATCCAACAGCCAGGCACGTACACAGGCAAAAGAGCTGACGGCAAGGGCAATGGATCGCGTGGTAACAAAAGTTAGGGAAGAGCGCATCAATAAAATTATTGACGAATTCACGGAAGAAAACAAGCATGGTTTTGATAACCGGGAAGGGAACAATCATATATCCGGAGTATATCGCTGGGTGGATAAAATTTATACCAATGAAATATTTAATTATGGCAAACGGCTGATGTATGAGTTCATGATCCCCGAGCCGGCAAAGTTTCACCTGTTATATTCCGCAGGTCCGCATCAAAATTTCGATCTTGTAAAACCTGTGGACCCCAGGACTGCCGGACTCGCAACTTTTAAAAATGTCGATACGATTACATATGCTACATGGGCAAGCGCATATAATGCTGATGTAGAGGCTCCTCCGAGATATTGGCTATATGTAGGTAAATCTTACAGCGGCGAAGGAGTGGATGGTAAAAGCTCTTATAATTTTAATGACTTTAAAATTCCTGAAGGATATAGGGCAGTTTCCCTGGGATGGAAATTTAATACGAAGAAAGATTACGAAGGAAATAATATGAGTGGTTGGTTAATTATTGCTAATAACAGTATTCCAATTATAAAGGCCGGCTATGACCCTTCAGGCTGGGATACTTATTATAAAGAAGACAGTTTTTCATTATCAGATTATAATGCGGAAACTATTCCTGTTTCCCTTGTTACCTGGGATGTAGGCGCTTTTGCATTGAATATAAATGTATTATTTGTTGGTACTGATGAATTCATGATCAAATGGCAGATCGCAACTTTTAATAAGATCATTCAGGCTTATGAAGATAAATTAGCGGAATACGAGTTAAAGTTAGCAGAACTGCAATCACAGGTCATGGAAGAACGGAGAACCAACCCGCTGTTTAACCGTGATATCGAAAATATGGTATTGCGTAAAAATTGCATCTCCTACATTTTGGGTTACGATTACCTGGGTAAAAATTTTCAGAAAAGAACAGGTGATTATTTATACCAGCACAGCATAACACCCAATGCGGTTAATGATGATGGCAGCGCGGGTATCTCGTTAATTGAATATGCCAGCATGGCAAAATTTATCGAGCAGGCATTTGAATGGGAGATCATGAGCTATATCTTCTACCCATTTTATTGGGGCACCGACAGTGATTGGGAAACTTTATACGGCGGTAATGCGGACGATACACTTTTTGCAAAATTTATTCAAAGCGGTATGGCAAGAGTTATTGTTACCGTTCGCCCGGGTTTTGAAGATGCAGTCAACTGGTTTTTAAATACCGGTCAAATATGGAATGGTATGTCAAGCCCTCCTGTGATCGGTGATGATCTGTACCTCTCCATTGTGGAAGAATTGCAGGACCCGGAATATTATGTGGATGGAAGCTGGGAAACACGGGTGCCGAGTTCGCTCACCGTCATACAGGCAGGTATCATTGGCTTGGATGCATCAGGGTTGCCGTGTGAATGTAAGAGAGTGTACGACAGCGATGGCAATGTTATATCGGGTTCCAAAGATGAAATAAAGCAATACGACAGCACTTTCCTGCAAGGTGAAACGCATCAGGGTGTTGGCTATTGGGAAGTAAATGGAGATTAACCAATCATCTTTAATTTCTTATTACATAAAAATAATTTTAGCATTATGGCAATACAAACAAGGTCGATCTTAAAATCTTATTTCGAAACAGGGGATAAGCCTACGCAGCAGCAATTTGCAAACCTGATAGATAGCATGGCGATGGTAACGGACGCTCCAGGAACGGGTTCCGAGTCCATTCCTGTTGCAACTTCAATGACTGCAGCTGATGTGGGTAAGCTTGCCATGCTGGATTATGATGGGATCATTAAAGTGTACCATAAAACTCCTGCTATTATAGGAATTAAGGGTAAGTGGAAAATTAAATTTTTAAGTCTTTCCCAGCCATACGCATCTTTTGCATTTGCAGACGACAACGGTAAAATAAATGTTTTGGCGGATGCCTGGAATTCCGGCGCCGCTACCCCGGAAGACGAGGCAGCCGCATTCCTCGCATACATTAACAGCGCTTACAGTCCTGTTCTTACTGCAACTGCAGGAATAAATCCGGATGAAGTTTTAATTGAGCAGGTAAGTACAAAGCTTATGGACCAGGTACCGATTACAAATACTTCAGCATTTATAATCCATACGGAAACCGAACCCAGCGCAGGAATCTCCAGCAGCGCAAGGAGGATCTGTGTAGGCGTAATTAAAAGTGTGAACGAAACCGAGCATACTGCAGTATTTGATGATATCATTGTACTGCCCATAGTGAATGCCCCAGATGTTTTGTCTGTTTTGGGAAATTTAGAAAATGCATACATGATTTTAATGCTTTATTATTTAATGCAGCTTGTTGCAATTCCAACTGATGACGGTAAAGTAAGGGCAATTACAACAGATGAAATTGACAGCGGATCGTTTGCTTTAAATTCCGTCTACAATTTGTTGTATATATATATTAAACCGCATGCCGATCCGGGTAAATATTATTTCTTAAAGAGAGGGTTTGGGTAACATAATAATTTTTAATTCTAGGTATATCTAAAATGGGAGAAGATAATAATATTCCGGAAGTACCTGTTGTATCAACATATAACAGCCTTTTTGATAGTATAAGTCAGCAGGTAGCCAACAACAGTCCTTTCGGTACAAACAGCGGTTTTTACATCATCCCATCTTTAAATAAAGAAGATTTTAAAGGGGAATTTTACTATGATGTAATTGACTTTGACATGTTGGCAAAAGATTTAAAAGATAAATTGCTGTCAAGAAAAATTCAATTTGATTACAGTATATACACTTCCAAGCTGACAAAAATTGTCGAAAATTCTGATCCCGAAGAGATGCCCTCCTCGGAAGAAAAAAAAAGCAAGCCTTTCACTTATTATAAAGATAAAACCGTAGCAAGCGCTTATTTCCTTGGCAGCAGGCTGAATACATTACAATGGTACTTAGATGGGGCGATATACAGTGAAGTGTTCTATAAGGATGACCTCATAACCTATGGTTTAACGTTTCCGTTCCACGGCACGCAGGATTATAGAAAAGAGCCTGCAACCGGCACCGAATCTCCCACGGATGTTACATATGATGACCGGTTTGATGCGATCATTCTTAAATCCACATCTATAGAGGATATCCAGAGATTCTATAAATTTATCCGTGGAGCTGCTGATACTGAAGCCATCAAAAAAAATATCGTATCGCGTTTTAATGATTTCTTTAAAAAAGCTAATGGAAATGCGGCTCAACTAAAATATTTATATGAACAAGCCCCGGATTTTGTATTGCTGGCAAGAGACAAGGAAGCGCTATGGAATGATTTGCTGTTATTAATTAACTATGATGATAAAGGCACGTTCAGCTTTTTAAAAGATGCCAGTACCCCTGTTATCAAAATACTTCAAGGCATTGATGACTTGGGATTTTTATACGATAAGTTCAGCGATAACAGCGGTAAAACCGATAAAAACGGTAATGAGATGGGAGCCAAGCTGATTAAAAGGATATATGAAGATTTAAACGGGGAATCGGAGTATGAGGGAAGTGTTACATCCAATAAAATTGTTTTTACTTCCGTTCTTACCACCATCTGTTGGGCCAATTTTGATAAGTTAGCGTTTAGCGGTGCGACTTTTCGTGTTGGTAAAGATGATAGTGAAGTAGACTATAAAGTGGACAGCAACCTTCGGGAAAGCAAGGACCGCTATCCCGATCAGATTTTTTTGAGACAAGGCTACATAGGTCCTTATGACGGAAGGACATTTTATATGCACGAGTATAAGGAAAACTACGATCCGCTGGAAATGGTTACGCTAATAACCTATGATGAGGAATATAACGAAATTCCGGTATTGGTCTCAGCGATATACCTGAAAGCTATTGCCGATCAGGAAGAATGGAAACGTATCATGTTTTACGTACGTGTCGGTTTTGATATTATCCTGGCTGCCGTTTCTATTGCCACCCTGGTTACCGGACCCCAGTTCCTGCTGTTTGCGATAAGCCTTGTCGATTTTGGCTTAGCTACCAAGGACATACAAATGGCGATGGATGAATCTGAGCTGATGAAAACCCCGAGCGGGCGTGAATATGTAAAAACGTGGAACAAGATCTACATGCTGGGAGGTATTGCCACTGCGGCGCCGCTACTGCTGCGGACTGCATTAAATTTAGGCGCAAAGCTGCTCGAAACCTTAACGGTTGCCAATGCCCGGAATTTTGTAATAAGCCTGATGATACGGGTGATTACCGAAAAAAATATTCTTTTTAAAAAACTGACAATAGAATTTTTAGAAAATGGAGAAAAAGTTTACCAGGTATCGAACAGGTTATTAGCCATAGCGCCGATAAACAGGCTTTATAAAGTCGGGGTACGGATATTCAGAGGAGTAAATGCAGCTGAAAAAATAGAGAGTTTCTTTGTGTTATACAGGGGTGAAATAATATCTTTCGGATTACCCAAGAAATTACGGGAAGATTTACAATATGCACTTAAAGCATTTGGGGAAAAAGATATCATTAAATTCTTAGATGAGCTTTGGGCAAGAGTTCCTAAATTAACGGATGATGGCAAATATTGGACTTGTACAAACGATGCAAAGTCAGAATTACGATGGGACAACCTGAAAGGAGTAAATCGTATTTTGCGAGATGAAAAAAGCATTCAAGCTCATATAGAAGTGTTATCAAGAGGTACAGCTGCCAATAAGTGGGTGAGTGCAGTTGCTGATGAATTGCGCAAAATTGATAAATTGACAGACATAAATAATATAGTGAATAATCTTTCCTCAAAACAAATTGCTGGGGATTTTGATGTGGCAAGTAATAAATTTCTAATAGAATGTAAAGAAAGCATAACAAAAAATTTAGATACCCCAGAATTTAGAGATCAAATGGATAAATATCTAAACCCCAAAAATAAAAATTTTATCAATCTAAAAGATAAAAAAGTCGTTTTGGCAATTGGAAAATATGACGATATAAGAACTTTATCACACCCATTCCTAAAAGAATTAGAAAAAAATGGTGTACAAATTGTTACAAATATTAATCAAATAAAAAAATTGAAGCCGTGAGTTACTCAGTACATCTTTTAAACCAAACTTATATGGAAGAACAGGATCTCGCTGTTAATATGGAAAAGGCAGCAAAAAATCTTAATTTGAACTTTGCATTAGAAAACGAGGAAATTATGAAATACACGGTTTCTAATCCTCAAACCTTTGCGACATTGGAAATATATATTAATACGAAAGAGAAGTTTAATTATGCCATTAATAATGAGTATTACCCCAAAATTACAGGGTATGGACCTAATATTATAATCGGATATGGGTATGGTGGTAAAGATGAAATCTTAATTCCTTTTTTACGCGAGTTTTTAAAAGATTATACAGAAGTGGTAGTTTATGTAGGCGAGAATCTACCTAGCGAAGTCGATTACT
The DNA here is from genome assembly GCA_028288625.1 of Bacteroidota bacterium. Lineage (GTDB taxonomy): Bacteria > Bacteroidota > Bacteroidia > Chitinophagales > JADIYW01 > JADJSS01. The sequence goes on from JAQBNI010000025.1 coordinate 15,145, forward strand.
ATGTATACACTAAAGATGATATAGATAGTTTTACTACGACGAATGAATATGCATTTACAGATCACCCTCCAAAAGACATGGGAAACTATGCTTAAACAAATTATTCTACACTTTTTATAAAATGGCACATGGATTATTTATTATAAGCACCACCTTTATAGATAAAAATGAAATGGTTCAAAAGATGGAAGCAATATCTTCTATAATGGGGATGTATTTATCTGCAGATGATGAGTATAATATTGACATCTGGATTCCCGAAGAAATAACATTGAAAATACTCTTTCAGTCGCAGGATAGGTATAATGAATTAAAAGCGGATGGCTATTGGGGTGAAGGCTATGGTCCGTTATTTTCAATTACAGTTATAGGCAAATGGAGGTGTGAAGATGAAACAACCTTTCCATTTGTAAAGGCATTCTTAAAAGAATACCCGGATTTATTAGTTTTTAATGAAGAAATCCCGGGAGGTAAACCACTTACGTACACTAAAGAAAATTTAGATGCAATGACAGGTAATAATACCTTTGCTTCAGTATTTACACAGCCGCCGCAAGAAAACCTTACATAGAATATTTAAAGGTGTCTTATCACCCAATTTTTGGCTTGTGTCATCTCCACCTCAAAGAATTAGAAAAACGAGGAGTGCAAATTGTTACCAATATTGATCAAATAAAAAAATTAAAACCATGAGTTTCGAAGTACACCTGTTAAGCCAAGATTATGTTGAAGAACAGGATCTAGCTGTTAATATAGAGAAGGCTGCAAAAAATCTTAATCTAAATTTTAGATTAGCAAGTGAAGAAGATATGAAATACACGGTTTCTAACCCTCAAACCTTTGCGACATTGGAAATATATATTAATACGAAAGAGGAATTTGATTATGCCGTTGCTAATGATTATTATCCTAAAATTACAGGGTATGGACCAAATATTATAATTGGTTATAGCCGCAAGGATGAAATTTTAATTTCTTTTTTACGCGAGTTTTTAAAAGATTATACAGAAATGATAGTTTATGTAGGCGAGAATCTGCCCAACGAAATTAATTACTATGTTTATAGTAAGGATGATATCGATAGTTTCATTACTACAACTGGATACGCTTTTACAGATCACCCTCCAAAAGATATGGGAAACTACGCTTAACTAATTATGCTGTACCTTTCATAACATGACACATAGAGTATTTATTACAAGTCAAACCTTTTTGAATAAAAATGAAATGATTCAAAAGATGGAAGCAATATCTTCTTCAATAGGTATGTATTTAACCATTGATGACGAATATCATATCCATATATCTATTCCGGAGGAAATTACTCTGGAAATACTTTTTAAATCGGAGGAAAAATATAATGATTAAAATCGGACGGATATTGGGGTGAAGGCTATGGTCCGTTATTTTCAATAACGGTTATAGGAAAATGGAGCGATGAAGATGAAACAACTTTTCCATTTGTAAAAGCATTCTTAGAAGAATACCCGGATTTGCTGGTTTTTAATGAAGAAGTCGAGGGAGGTAAACCATTTACCTATACTAAAGAAAACATAGATGCAATGGTTGGTAATAATAATTTTGCTTCAGTATTTACGCAGCCACCGCAGGAAAACAATAGATTTTAAAGGTGCGATTGGCACTCCACCTTAAAAGTGTTTTCACCAAATGAATATGGTAGTGTACACCAATTATTATCTGATAATTCTGTTCAAACAACCGCTTACTCATTAAAATTGCCGTTTACTCATTTCCCGCATTTATTTATTAGCTATTGCGTATATATGTCATTGCTATTGTTCTCAACTAAATAACTATGATATCCCATTGATCACTTTTAAAATACAACTATGAAAAATAAATTTATGCTCGCGCTCTTAATTGCCTGCCTTTCTTTACCGGGTTGTTCAGGCTTGCATTTCAGTCAATCAGCTTATTGCAGGGACAAGCAAATAGTGAAAACCGCCTCTGCGTTAATTGATAAAAGCGGGGATAACTATAGTAATCATCAGACCGAGGTTACGCAGTTTCAAGCCTCGGTAAATGACGCCCTGGCAGAAGAGAAAAAAAGAGGGTTCAATCATATTACCGTTAAAATGTTTGAATCTGTAATAAAAGATAAGGGTAATGTATTCGATCTGCTGAAGATCTGGCAAACACAGGGCACACTTTCCCCGGCGTTTAAGGATGCAGGAAAGCCTGAAGCAGAGCGGTTACTCAATACCATTGCAGAATTGGAAAAATATAAAAAGAAAGATGATGCTGTAATAAATTGTCCGTAATTATTGATCACGTTTAAATTATTTTTATGCCATACGATTATAAAGAATTATTATCCGAAATTAAGGATGGAATAACAGAACTCGCAAAAAACACAGTGGAAAAATACAAGGATGCTGCAATAGCCGATTCCAAAGAGTTTTTATCTCACATTGAAGAAAATTTAAAGAAGTGGACCGACCTGTTAGCGCAAAAGAAAATTACTACAGCGGAATATGAGTGGCTCTTGCAAAGCCAGAAAGAATATTTAAAAATGGATGGATTAAAATTAGCCGGGCTTGCGGAGATCCGCGCGGCACAATTTGCCGGAGGTATCCTCAACCTTATTGCCAATACCGCTTTTAAATTTTTAGAACAAAAAGTAGGTCCTCTTTAGCAAATTTTTTTTTAATTAAAATAACTATTGTTAACGTAAACGATTACATGACGCTTCTATTTGTAGGATTGAATGTTCATCTATTAGTCTATTGGAGCCCATTATCTTGTAGATCATACATTATAGGTGAATAGCTACATGGAATGCTCATATGTCGGTTCTCCGTAAATACCGTTTAATCATCCAAACGACCGTTCACTCATTTAATAATTGACGTATCCTTTATCGGAATATATTTATAGATTACTGTAAAAAATTATATAAAAACTTACCCGGAAACATAAAAATCAAACGAGTTCTTTAAATAATTAAATATAATTGAGATTGGAAGAATATATGATTTAGTTAAGCTGTCGGCGATCAGCATGCCTGTCAAAATGTTATCGTTATCAATCACAAGCTTGCCTGAATAACCTTTTCGGGAAATCCGTGAACAAACGATCAGTTCATTGAATAATTGACGATGGTTACTGAAGCTGATAGGTATATTTTGCAGTAATCTGTATTCGCCAATTTTCAAAAAATAAAAGGGTAAAGGGTTGTTGACCTGGAGATCGCTGTTTACAATAACATTTTTAATAATTGTGTCATGGTAAAAATCTATTTCAGCAGCAACCAGATCTAATTGTGAATTCAATGCTCCTTTTATGCAACCAATATTTTGTACAATATCTTTTCTGTAATAAGTAGATGAATCAATGTTGAGTAATCCTCTTTCAAGATAGCTGTTGCAAAAAACGTGATATGGAGAAACAAGCAAGTATTTGCCAGGCAACTCAAGAATATAAGAATAGCCATTGTGTAATGGTAGTAAAAATAAATTCATTAAATAAAAATTACTAATAAACTAAATAGTAAACATTATGAGTCATCAACCAACAGGAAATGAGCTTTTTCGTTTCGTAAATGTACGCAACCCGCAAGGGAAATCTGCCCAATCTAGAGCAATAAGCAATATAGTCTGGGATCAGGCATATATTGATGATAATGACATCGATACTTATATTTCCGATCTCATCACCCATGGTCAAAATACGGATAAAGCTGTGGCATTATCGGATATGATGGCGGATGTTACTGCATTCAAAGCCGGTCCGGATTATATTGCTTCAATGTCCGCTCTGGAGTCAGAATATGATAATGTTTTTCTTGCAAACGAAGAAATAGCCGAGCTTGCACCTGATGACATGACGTTTACAAACGTTAACGCGATCCTCACTGATCACATGAGCGCTGAAAGAACAGCAATGGATACTACAGAGGTATTGCCTGAAGAAATAAAGCTTTGGGAAAATGTAATTGCACAGGTCATTACTCCGGAGGACAGTTATGTAAGGGCTGCATCGATTGCATTGCTAAAAACCTATCACTTGGTAAGGTTGTTCAAACAAACGGATGCAAGTACAACGTTTGCAGATAAAGCTGTATTGCTGAATGCACTTAATGCACGTGCGGTGCTGCCTGCATCTGTTTTTCCTTTGCCAAGGGTTGTACCTACAGGTCCACCGCCAAAAACGGAACAGGAAAAGTACATGGAGAAGCAAAAAGATATAGTGGATGCGAGGGAGGCATTAGCAGTGGAATGGCATACCTATCACAATGCATTAATGGAATTGGATAAAAGAACGGAGTGTTATGATACCCGTTCTCAAAAGTATATCAGGAAAGTAAACGAGTATGAAAATAAATTAATTGCCTATAATAAAGCATATGCTGCCTATAAGATCGCTTTAGCCGCATATAACAAAGCCATAGCGAAAGATCCCGCATATTCCGGACCAATGCCCGAAGAACCTGTATTGACAGCAACAGCGCCTTCGCACATAGACCTTCATCCCGATGAATTGCCGTTTACCGATACAGACGGCGCATTTATAGACGCCGTTAAAAATGTAATCTGTCTGCACATCCCAACGGGCGGTGGAGAAGGTGAGGGCGGCGGCGGAGAAACTGTTGAGACTCCCGATGATGATACTTTTATTCCCATTGCTAAAGCAAGACAAGCGCTGCTGAATAAAATAAAAGATTTATCCGGAAAAATTGCAGCCACCATTAAGCCTTATGATTTGATGATCCCGATTGGCAATAGTATGGTGAAGGTGAAAACAAATTTTGTCCCCGATGATTTTGTGGAAGAAGGCTCCGGCTCCGCAATACCCGAAAAACCAAGCTATTCGCTGTTGGGCGTAGGTGATTTATTAAAAGTTGAACAGGAAATATTATGCTATGAAGCGGGAGAAGTGGCGCATATCGAAAATGTAATGAAGGGCGAATTTAAGGACCGCTCTACACGTGATCTTACACGCCGCGAAGAAACTACCATTACGGAAGAAGAAACGATCACAGAAGAAAAGCATGACCTGGAAACCACAGAGCGGAGTGAAATGAATAAGGAAACAAGTACTGTTGTGAATAACGATTTCAAGCTGGATCAGGGAGTCCAGGTAACAGGTGAATGGGGACCGGTAAAGGTGCAGACAGATACAAATATTTCAGTGGGTAATAGTTCCTCAACCACGAACAACAGCGCCGTTAATTATTCTAAAAGCGTTACGGAGCGTGCGAGCACCAGGGTTCAGAAAAGGATAAGAAAAGAAACTCGCATTACCATTATTAAAGAGTTTGAAGAAATTAACAAGCACGGCTTTGAAAACAGGCAGGTCACCGGTGCGCCGGAAGTGCAGCATATAGTAGGCATTTACCGGTGGGTAAATAAAATTTACAGGAATACATTGTGGAATTACGGCAAGCGTATGATGCTGGAGTTTATGGTGCCGGAGCCAAGCGCTTACCATATTTATGCGAAAGCTAATGGTTCCACAGAAGGTTTAAAAAAACCGGTACATCCAAAAGATCACAAGATAAATATAACCACCACCACAATTACAGATGGCAAAGCTACAGCTACCCAAACCGCAGAAATGTCATTATCAGGTCCGGATATTTTATCGGAGCAAAATTACATGTTTTTTGCTTCAGCGTATGGCGCTGAGGTGCCGCCGCCACCTGCAGATACACTTACTATCGGAAAGTCTTTTTCGGAAAATACTACAGGTAAGGTTGAAGGGTGGGACGAGCATATGGGCAGCTTTAAATATGACCTAGCAATTCCTGATGGGTATTATTGTAATGGATATAATGGGGTGTATGCCCATGTATTCAGTTATTATACTAAAATATCTAATACGCCATTAACCGATTCAGAATCAGCGGTTTTAATAAATAATGATAATTATAATTTTACAATTCCATATGGTCGTTTTATGGCAAGAGACAAAGTGACATTCTTATCTAACAGGCCGCCTACAACAAATCTTGACCCCACTACAAAAATGTTTAATACCAGTGCAATATACGTGGAAAAATCGCTTCCAATTTCTATTAGTACGTTTAACGTGGGTGGCTTCAGTATAAATATTGTCGCAAGCTGCAAACTAATACCTCAAAGTCTTGATAAGTGGAAGATGGAAACCTATAATGCAATTATCCAGGCTTACAATCAGCAGGTATCCGACTATGAGCAAAGGTTATCACGTATGCAAATCATTGCCGGTGTGCAGATACAGGGCAGCAATCCGCTGCAATATCAAACGATCATCAAAAATGAGCTGAAAAAATCTTGCATCGAGATGATGGCGAACCAGACCTTTAATCCGGATACCGGTTTGTTATGTATGCAGGGATATCCTGCTGACTTTAATTATGGTGAAACTGCGCCGACGATGAATATTCAAAACGCAGTTGGCAAAGCATATGTGATCCGTTTTTTTGAGCAGACTTTTGAGTGGGATAATATGACATACCTGTTCTATCCATATTACTGGGCGAATAAAAAACGGTGGATCGATCTTTATAATTTAGATGATAACGACCCGCTTTTTGCCAATTTCCTTAAGGCTGGCGCCGCAAGGGTAATAGTGCCCGTTCGCCGCGGGTTTGAGCCTTCGTTTGGTCATTTTTATTACCACCACGAAATCCCCGGAGCTGATCAAAGCCTTTCACCGGATGACCCGACATACTTATCTATAGCAAAAGAGTTGGATGAGGTTTATGACAGGAAATTTGTAGAAAAATGGGATAATGTGTTACCTACCAACCTGGTCATCCTGCAGAAAGATGATGAGGGGTTGAATGATACAGGCTTGCCGTGCTGGGACGCAGCGATGAGCGATGATCCGGGCGATGATGGCGGAGGATCTCCTCCGGGATAATAAAATAATTATATAGATTATTAACAACTCATTATAGTATTATCAATATTAAATAGTATTATAAAATAATATTAAAACAGTGGACAATAATTTTGAGACAATATTCAAAAAAAAGATGTCTTCAAAGGTACCTTTCAATGCAACAACTGGAATCTTATCCAGTGGAGCAATTAATATGGTTAGACATTTATCTCTTGAAGGAGGAGGTGGAAAAGGTGTAGTTTACTTAGGTGTAGCTCGTGCTCTTGAAGAAATATTTTCGACGGACAATATTGCTGAAGGCATACTTGCAAGTAAAAAGTTATCGCCAAACAATTCTAATATTTTGCCTGCAAAACTTCCTAAGTTTAATAATAATTTATTCTATCCTCTTATACCGGCAGAGAGAAGGTACTTAAAAGGAATATCCGGGGCCTCAGCAGGTGCCATAACAGCATTTATGCTTGCAATTGGAATGAGTACAGAAGATGTAATCGCGGAAATGAATAAAACAATAACAATGAAGTTCCAATCGCCGGTTAGTAATATCTTAAGTACAATAAGCTCGCTGGTTCAAAACTTGCCAAAAAGTATTTTGTTGCTTGGAGGAGGTATAAATACTTCGTGGATAAAGAAGTTATTTGAAGCCACGGATTTGGAGGTAAGTATGTTTGAAACATTTTTGACAGGACCCGATATATCGAGTAAAAATGAGACGTTCTTTTTGCATAAAATTGTCGAAAAAGGTACCAATGAATATTCCTTCCAGAATTTAACCGGGTATAAAAAGGTATTAGCACATCTTTCTCTTGATGAATGGGTATATGCCTTTTCTAATTGGGTTAGAACAATTCTAGCACCCATAATAGCCTATTTGAAACTGAACGATTCGAATTCTTCAGTATTAATGCGTCAACTGGTTACAGATAAAAAGACGGAAAATTTTGTGTATAACCTTTTGTTTACAAGAGGTATATTTTCAGGTATCCAGACGCGAAAATATTTTGCCAGCTTAATTAAAACTTATTTATACGATCGATATAAGGATATAAAAAATGTAGATAATCATTTAATAATTCCAGCAAAGCCAATTGATCCTGAAAAAATAACTTTTAAAGAATTGTTTGCAATAACAGGAGTTGATTTCGTGCTGACGGGAGTAAACACAACCCGTAAACGCTCATTATATTTTTCGTACAAACATACTCCAGATTTTCCTGTAATTGAGGCTGTACAAATTTCTATGAATATCCCTTTCTTATTTAAACCTATTTGGGTAAATTATGAAGTGGATATGGAGGATACTACTAAGACTGCTAAATATAATGGACTTTGGGTAGATGGTGGAATGCTAAATAATTTTCCAATTCATGCTTTCGATAAAATAAAATCTGAAAATGTTTCTGTTCAAGAAAGAAATATTAACTTTCCTTTGTCCCAGGAGTCCTACAATTACACCGAAATGAATAATGATACTTGCGGTTTTAGATTAAGCAAGAATATTCCTTTTAATACAGAATTAGAAAAAAAGCCTATTGATAAAGTTGGTGGTAAAGTGAAATATAAAGATGGTGAAAAACTGGTAAAAATTTATGACGAAAACAATCCCCTAATATTGATAGATTTTATAAGTGACATATATGATACTCTTCTGGAGCCTTCAGAGGAAGGTCAAATACGTACTCCCGCCGAACGCGAACATATATTAGAGATTGACACAGGCGACTTGGGAATGACGGATTTTTCTACACCATCGCTGGATGGCAAAAGAGGGAATCCTGAATTAGGAAAGACAAAAGTTAAGCTCATAAAAACAGCATTTGTTGATACTATTGTTAAATTTGGTGGTAATGCAAAAAGTTCAATAGAGTTTACTAAAACATGGAAGCCATTTCCAACTGTAAATGCTGATATTCAATAAACAAATAAAAATTGTAGCTATAGCAACTTGGCTATTGCTTGGATGTAACAGAGAGCCAAAGAGTAAATTCAGTAATATCTTCAGGCAATTTGATTTCGAGCATTGTGGATATGAAAATATAGGTCCTACTGATAAGCAAATTGATTCCTTTGAATTTAGTAAAGGTTCAATTAAGATCAACTACGAAGATTCGGATATTTTGAAAGGGTATGATTTGTATTATGATTCCTTCTTTGCAAGCAAAGATATGGGCACGCATCCACGCTTATACTTAAGACCGACAAAGAATTCTTCTTTTAAATATATTGTTGCCTATTTTTATCCCTATGATGATGCTGTTATTTCGTCAATCGGTAAAATATATTATCAAGACCATATTCTCGATAACCTGCTCCCTGATAGCATTAAAGAAAATTATAAATCTGCATCATTCGACTTGAAGGAATTACTGCATATTGAAAGAGAAGCCATTAACTATTATGATAGCTTATACCGATTAAATGCGGAATGGAGGGCCTTTAAGAAGGAAAGTAAAAAGGAAGAAATTAAATATTTTAATAAACAACAAAAATATTACCCGGCAGTACTTAAAGAAAATCCCTGGCTAGCAGATGAACGTACAAGATTTTCGTGGGTATGTTATAATCCTTATGCCAGCGTTACTATCGATATGTCAGAAGCAATGGAATCTGTCAGGAATTATCCATATTACTTATTAAAAGATGGCAGGAGAATAAGTTATGTTGAATATATAAGTGGTAGATATGGGAGGGATGTGCGCGAAGGAAGCATAGAAATAGGTGATACTGTTCGCACCAAAGATCTTTGTATTTTTATTAAGCTTTCCGGTAACCCATATAAATTAGTGTATTAGTAATAGCAATGTATTATCCAAGTGAAGAAGGGCAAATAAGAACAGAAATGGAAAAACAATTAACCGTTGATTTAAAATGTGGAACCATCGGTACAGCAGACTTTTCTACACCTAGCTTGGATGACAAACGAGTAGGAAAACCTGACGGCAATGGTAAAAAAGTATCTAAAATAGGATCAGAAAAGAGACAAAAAACAAAAGAGGCGTATGTAAAAACATTAGCAAAATTTGGAATTATAATAGACATAACTCAAGTTGATTGGTCTCCTTATGAATAGGTTATTTAAAATATTATTTTTAGGTTGTATCAATATTTTATTTTTATGCTGTAATTGTAATACTAAATATAAATGCAATCATAAATATAGTTTAAAAATTAAAAACTTTGTTTTTGATAATTCTGCTGGTAATAAATTTGATTCTACTTCCTATCATATACGTTATGATAGTGTAATTGCATTTGAAAAATCATTAGGCTCTACAATAGTATTTAACAGATTTTCCAAGGATACGTTTCTCTACGATTTCTATAAAGATAGCTTATTGAATCCGTTAGATAGGTATACAGACGGCACATTAAAAACAACTGATTATTGCAATGATTGTTTTTTTGGTGAATTTTTTAAAACCGTATTAGTTGCAATACGTCCGCAACAACATCCTTTTATTAAAGAAGTAGTTGTTTATGCTGATGATTTTAATAACACATATCAAACCTATTACTATTATCAAAATAGTATACTAGATAAGTTAATACCGCCAAAAATATTGGCTCAATATCAAAAAGATACTTTTAATATAGATGAATTTTGGTGTTTCAGAGATCAATTGTTGGAAGCTTTAGATAAATATCATGGTGTCGGAGAACAGATAACCAGAAGCTATGATAGCAAAAAACCTAAAGGTAAAAAGAAACGAATTCTTCAAAATGAGGGATATAATTATATTGACTTTATATTTAGAGAAAATTTTACCGGTACTGAAGCTGATTATAAATGGCTGAAAAAAAATAGAAAAAATATGCGCTGTTATAGCTGGCTCACCGCAACCCCAGAACCGGATTTAAATAAATTGTATGTTAATACATACTGGTATAAAACAGATCTTAATGGTAATATCAATGCAGGTGCAATTTCTTCTCCGAAAGATATATATCTGAAATTGGTCTTAACCTACCGCAAAGATTATGTAAACCAGATTATTTATAAATAAAACATTTCTGCTACATGGGATTTTAAATACCGTTTACTCATTAAACCTGCCGTTTAATCATTGTTGAAATCATTTATCAATTATTGTTTATATATGTTGAGTGGAATACCTATATTTTACGGTCAGTATTAACAATTCATGAGAAGTATTTTTTTTCGGAGCATTATGCAAATTTCCATGGCTATAATTTAATTAAATGAATAATATCACGACAAGCTATGTAAGTCATTATCTCCTCGAAGATCCGGCGCCGTTGCACGAGGAAATGAATAAAGATATGCTCCATAAGATATTTGATGCGCTCGCAAAAAAATATCCCGGGCAGGTATCTTCTTTCGACATCACTGCTACCAGCAGTTGGATAATTTATAATATTGATTCCGAATTAACAAGCAAGGAGATCCAGGTGCCTTACCTGTTAACCGAAACCATGGCAAGGAATAAAGCAAAAGAATTTATTGATGGTATCTTCAGGATGCAGCGCATGAAATGGTATCTCGAAAAAAAGCTTCCTCAAATATTACCCGGCGAAGATGCACGTGTAGATTATTTGGAAACCTTAGCTGTGCCCGATGATAATAACGAAAGCATTGCACAATGGCTCTGCCGTTACCAGGTTTCATTAAAAGGATTAAAGGAAATTACAAAAACAAATGTCATTGATGCATTTCAATCATTGTCAAACGAAGAAAGCGATACACTTACAGATGAAGAACCTACTGAAACAGTAGTTGATGAAACGTCTCCCCATGATGACACTTTTAATAAAGTTGCCGATGGCTATACAAAAACCACCACTTCTTATTTATCTGTTTTAGGTTCTTTGATCGAGGTTCGGTTAAATATGATGGGACAAATTATTGCCTTTTCAAGCCGTTGGCGCCCTATGAAAAGCGCTTTTAAAAAAGAGGTTTTGAATAAATATGTTGCACCGCCCGAAGATGATCATCACCACGATGAAAAAGAGGAAGAGCCGGTGGTAGCATTGGTATACCAATTGGATGGTGAAGATTCCTTCCACAATACCATAAATCCCTACTATATGACCATACATGGTCATCACAGCAGTTTTCAGCCTGCCTCCGGGAGTTCTTTTTCTATAAACATAACCATTGATAATATCGCAGCACATACCAAACTTACTGCGTTTTGTGACGGTGGTTCAGGAAATTTCAGCTATTCCTGGTACGGCTTTAACATGGAAGAACTGGATGACCTGGACACTATAGTATTTTCACCTCTGAAAAATTCTGTTACCATTAACAACAGCTCCAATAATAAGGACTATATTATCAGTGAAATTTCTTTTTTGTCGGGTACGCATCAAATACGTTTATATGTACGTGATAATATCTCCGGAATCATACGCCAGAAACAATATACCGCTTATGGATCTCTGAATACAAATGTTACGGGCAATGAAAAGATACCGGTTTTGGAAGAAGAGCCGCCAAAAGATCAACCACCACCAAAACCACCAAATGCTTAAATTTAAAACAACATGGCAACTGATCCAGTAATAACAGTCAGGTGGAGATATTCTTCTGACAACATTCCGCCAAATAGTTTAACACCGGGCGATGGCGGAATTATTTTAAAAGATATCAAGCATGACAATTACAGTTTAGCGAAAGAAGTAAGTGTGATAGGGTTTTGGGTGGAGATAGGCGAATACAAGAATGGAAAAAGGGAAAAAGATATGCCAAAGCAATTCTTATTCCTGGATAAGCAAACTTTTAAATTCGGCGATGTAAAAAGATTAAAAGAAGTAAAACCTAAAATAACAAAAACAGAATTATACAATTTAAAAGGAGATGAGCAAACGGTAATGAATGAGCTTGAAAAATTTAATATGTACGGTTTTGTGGGCGGAAGCATGAGGGTTACATACACTTTAACAAGCAAGCTCTCTGAAATTTTTAAAGTGGACCATATAGACTTTGAAGGGTTGGAGATCACGCAAACCTTCCTCTTTAGCAGGTACAGCAATGATCCTGCGCACGAGCCGAGCGGGGGTTTAACTGCAGCACGCTTTTTTCCGTTAATTAAATTTAATTTTACGGATAAGCAAAAAGAACCTACAGATATAGATAAGCCGTATTATAAAATAGAAAGCTTTAGAGCCGATTACCGTTTCCATTATAACCTGGAAATATTTCTGAAAGACGAAGAAGGGAGCCATGGTGAGTTATTAAAAACATTAAAAGACATGGGAAATGATAAACCGCAACAGGCAGGTGTTTTTGCAGATAATGAACAATTAAATGTACTTGCTGGAGATAAGACGTTTGATGCAGCAGAGAAACCTTTGTATTTTGAAATTATTGGAGATGGATTGAAAAAAGGTATAAGTATGCATAGTGATTGGAAAGGTGAAAACTTTTCAAAGTTTTGGGATAATATTCATTGGTGGGGGAATTATAGTCAAAAAATTATTCCACATAAAGATAGTATGTTCAATGAGCCATATTATGATGATTCAGTTCATATGATTAGTACTCCCGGAGGATTTCATGCGCTTCATTTTCATTGGAGATGGGGGTATTTTATTCAAAATAAGAATCCTGTTAAAAGTTTTCTTAGTAAAGAAATAGGTGGGTCACAATTTAAAAGTGAAATAGGTACAAATGGCCCATTAGTTGATGTTAATATCCCAAGTCAAAGTTTACAATTTGCAATTGTAGAAAATAGTAAATCACCATTAAGCAGTAAAGAAATGTACGATTATGAATCTTATTTTAAACAGTTACCATCTCCAATTAGAGAAGGTAAAGATTTGGTCTTACATCTTAATATATCCGCACATAGAACTAAAGCAAATTTTAATGGTACGTTCTTAGTACATGGGTTATTTTTCGCGCATAACGAAGAAGATCCGAATTTAAAAGCAGCATATGCTGCAGATTCTAACCCTATTTATAAGCATCCAAATAAGACTATCGCACAAAAAAATCAAATATGGAGAAGAAACCCTGATTATTCAATTATGGCTCAATAAAGTGAAGGGAAAGACTATACAATTATTATATGTGATATTAATGTGCTTGAGTAGTGCAGCAATATCATATATCTTGACAGAACAAACTACCATTCTTTACGAAAAGGGTGCTAAGATGTTTATCAACCTTTTTTTGCTAGTAATTCCTTATGCCTTAATGATAATTTATATGTGGTTCTTTATAAAGAAAAAGTGGGTTCCTGTCAGTCTTTTATTTTATGTAATTAGTATCCTGATTAATAACACATATTTAGCCATATTTTTTTTTATTTGGGAATCCTTTAATATTGCATATTTGATTTTTCTGTTGAATAATAATCAGATTAAGATTAATTATTTTAAACTGATGGTAATAAATTTTATCTGCATTGGCATTTTTGAATTCTCTGCATTTTATTTTGGCGACTTACTTATTACTAGTATATCTTTTAAATTTCAGGAAAGCATGACTCCATTGATAATGATGTATATAGTTTTTTGGCAATTATATGTAGCTATATTGCTACAATTAATTTTTAATCGAAAACACAAGCTTTTTTGTGAATAAAATACGACTAAAGTATTTAGGGTTTTTTTGAATATAAATCTACTACGTTTATGGAAATTAGGGAAGAGGCTAATATTGGGTTTCACTATGGAAATACGGCTCATCGTCAGGAAAACGACAAAGAGATTTTCAAAGGAACTTTTTTAATACAAGGTTTCTTTTTTGCACATGAGAAAGAACCAACTATGATTACAAAACCAGGCGCATGGTATGCAGGTGATGTAGATCCTTTATATAAACATCCTAAAAAAGAAGTAGCAGAAAAAAACCAGGTATGGATAAGAAACCCAAACTATTCTTTGTAATAACCACTAAAGTGATTATCTACTTATTGACACTGGGTGTAATACTTTTTGGTATACATGTTATGCTTAAAAATTATAATTTCAAAATTATAGATAATAATACAATAGTTGTTTTAACGTTAATGATTATTAATATTCTGCCATTCTTTATGTTTAATTATATAGTATTGAAAAATTTAAAGACAAAAAAAAATAACACTCGATTTTGGATTATTAGTGGATTATTATTTTTTGTTTGTATTTCTAGCATTCCATTAGGCTATACCTTTTATATAACTTTCATTTTTTATGGCGGATTCGCTTCAGTATCCTACATAAAAATCATCAGAAATTCATTTTTCAATAAAATGGTTTTCATAAAAATTCACTTACTATTAATTTTTTTCTTGTATGCAATAATTGATGTAATATTACTACTTGTCCATAAAAGAATTGCTAATTATTATAATCTTGACGATTTGAAATTTTTAATAATTAGTCGCTTAATAATATGGCAATTATTTACAGCCATGATGCTAGACCTAATTTTTATACATAAACAGATATGGTTTACAAAGGCGGAATATGATTAGAGTTACATAATGAGCGATCAAAAGCCTACAATTACAAACGCATTAGATTTTAAGACAAAGAAGTCGTATGGTATGCGGGTGACATAGTTCCTTTATATCAGCACCCAAATAAAAAAAATAGCGGATAAAATCAAATATGGAAAAGAAATCCGGATTACAAATAACACAAATATTTTTTTGTCCATTGTCTGTCTGCTAAGTGCATTCATCCGCTTATTTTATGACAATGAAATATTTGTGTTTACTTTTTCAAATGAGAATTTAATTACACTAATTAAGATCCTATTCGCATTTTTACCGTTTGTACTTATGTCCATTTACTTGCGGATGTATTTACAAGTACAAATTACGGTGATCTTTCTATTATTATATTTAATAAGTGCATTTATTGCTATAACCATGTATTTAAATATTTTCTTTTTTATTCTACATGGTTTAATTATTATACCGTTACTGATTTTTTTTAGTAATAATAAAAAAATAAATCTAGACTACTCTAAAATTATCTTTATTAACGTTGTTATATTATTGTTAGTCGAATTTTTTTCAATTTATATAGGACGCCACATATTTGCGAAGACGCAAATATTTCACAAAAGTCATTATGTACCCTACTTAATTCTCACTGTTTTTTTTTGGCAACTATATGTTGGGATACTGTTTGAGCTTATTTTCAATCAAAAAAATAAATGGTTTCTAAAAAATAAATAACTATAAAAACCTGTTTTTGACCGTTTACTCATTTAATTACCATTCACACATTACTCAGATAAATTTATTGCTTATTTGTTATATATGTTATGTTGTTGCTATGAAAAAATCATACTATAAGTTGGGGTAGCCAAGACTTAGGTTATTGGAGAAACGATGTGGGAAATCCTACATTCCCTGTTAGAACATCAGCAGAAACTTTATTATTAAAAGGAAAGTGGATATTGCTTGAAAATGCTGACTATAGAAGGTTGAAGACGTCACTTGAAAAATTTATAAGTAATTCCTGCAATGACTTTTTCATTTATTCAGAGGTAAAAATTATAGAAGATGAATTTATTAAAAAGAGCATTGTCATACTATAAAGATTTTTTTTTCCAATCTTTAGTATTCTACCTCCTGTTTTTAAGTCCGCTTGGAAGTATTGGATGGAAGATCGGAGTTTTTGAAACGAGTAATATAGAAAATTTATTTTCAAACTTTGCAAAAGAACCTATGGAGTTAATGATTCGTCTTTTATTAGGTTTTCCCGTTTCCATGCTATATAGTTTCCCTTTTATCATTTGCAATATTTATTTATGGCAGTTCAATAAATTTCTTGAAGGGTGGGAGGAGTATTTACCTCTGAAAATTATAGTTATGATTGCCATAAGCGGTTTATATATTTTTTTGTGTGCACATTGGTATGGTTATTTTCAAATGCTGACCTTGAATTTCCTCTTTCCGGTAGGATTAACGACAATTGCCTATATCACCTGGAAATTCATCGTGGATAAATGGCGCTTTAAAGTAAGATAAGTGTATGTCAAAAAACATGACATTATATTTTAACAATAGAACCTGTCCAATTGATATTTCGCCTGATGTTGGACCCGCCTGTTTCTATGCTATATAGTTTTCCTTTTATCATTGCAACATTTATTTATGGCAGTTCAATAAATTTCGTGAAGGCGAGGATGACTATTTACCGCTGAAAATTATAGTTATGATTGCCATAAGCGGTTTTTATATTTTATTGTGTGCACATTGGTATGGCTATTTCCAAATGCTGACTTAGACTTCCTTTTCTGGTAGGATTAACGACAATTGCATACATAATCTGGAACTATATACGGGAGAAGAAACATATAACAATTGTCTAAATACGCTTTATGATCTGCAATTTTATAAAGCCTAAATCTCCACAGTAATTTATTGATTAGAATCTTCATTATTCTCAACCATATTACTTTATACAAAAAAAAATAGTAGATAATATTGCTTTTGTCTACCACTTACTCATTAAAATAACCGTTCACGCATTGCGCTAATTACTTTATGAATTATTTCTTATATATGTTGTAGCAATTGCTATCATCATAATTAAACTAAATAAATCACAAATGAGTAAGCTTACAAACACTAAAACGACTAAAAGAAAATACTGCAAACAACCGGCTCCGGTTCCGCGCTCTTTTGATCCGGGCATAACACAACAAAGAAAAAGTTTTATCCTTGGATCGCATTGGAAATGGGTAAACGGTACAGAGATAAAATATATGTTTATTGAAGGACCTGAGCCTCAGAAAAATGTGGTAAGAAGGGCTTTTAAAATTTGGAAAGATGTAGGTATTGGTATTTCTTTTAAAGAAGTTTCTACAGTTGGTGAATCAATGGTGAGAATTGGTTTTGATTTTACTGATGGCTCCTGGTCATATGTGGGTCGTGATATTCTGACTATTCCAAAAACTGACAGAACAATGAATTTTGGATGGGATCTCACTGCAGATAGTTATGGTATGACAACTGCAATCCATGAAATAGGACATACCATAGGTTTTCAACATGAACACCAAAGTCCGTTTTCCGGTATCGTGTGGGATACTAAAGCCGTTTATAAAGAATTTTCCGGACCGCCAAACAGCTGGCCGAAAAAAGAAATTGATACCAATATAATTAATAAGTTGCCTGCAAATCAGGTAAAGGGTTCTAAATGGGATCCCAAGTCAATCATGGAATACGAATTTGGACCCAAGCTTGTATTAAAACCTGTTAAATACAAAATGGGAATATTTCCTCCCGGCATTTTATCTGCAAATGATATAAAAGGAGTTAAATCATTCTATCCTGTCATCGCTCAAAAATCTATTCAAAAAGTTCAACCTAAAAAATCCACTGTAATAAAAGCAGGTACCGGCGGACAAAGCGATTTTGTTTTTATTGCCCCATCCACAAACAAATTTACTTTTGAAACAACCGGAAAGTTGGATACGGTAATGGTAATTTCAGAAAAAGGAAAAACAGAAAATTTTTATTTGGGTGGTGATGATGACAGCGGTTTGAAGAAAAATGCGAAGCTTACTTTGCCGCTTGTAAAAGGCAGGCAGTATTTGATCAATGTAAGGGTTACGTATGCGCCTGCATCACAAAGCGGTTCTGTTATAGTTTCGTAATTATTCAAAAAATGCAGCAGGCGAAACTATAACAGAGATTAGATTTCAAAATGCATTTAGTAAATACTGCCATGCTAATACAAAGTATTAAATTTGCAATTGTTCATATTGACTAACCAACTACTAACACTCATAATATTTAAAATGCAGGATTCACTTTGGGGAGATACCGGGGCAATCATTGCTGTCATGTTTTAATAAGCAAATTGGATTCTATCGATTATATAGATCAATTGCAGCAAGTAGGAAAAAAAGCTTCAGAACAGGTTTCATTAAATCATTTTGGATCGTTTATTTAACAGGAAAGATTTTAATAGAATGATTACAATAAAAAATAATTATGAAAGTTTTTATTAGCTATGACCACAGCGAAGACAGGCATTACAAGGAATTATTAAGAGCTTGGGATGCAAACTCAGACTTTGAATTTGAATTTGACGTAAGGTCTCCAAATGTTGCTATAAATAGTACTGATGCATCTGTGATCAAAAGTACATTAACACGAATGATGAAACAGGCAGATTATCTCTTAGTGATAATAGGTGAAAAATCTCATGAAAGCAAATGGATGCGCTGGGAAATTGAGACTGCAAAGCAGGCGGATATAAAATTGAAATTGGCAGCAGTAAAAATTGAGAATTCGTATAATACACCTGAAGGACTACTTGGTGCTGGTGCTTCTTTTGCAAGGTCGTTTAAAGAACAGGAAATTTTAAATGCTTTGTGGGATGCAAATAATAATTATTAATCTATTATGATTGTTGCATTAGCCGGACGGCGCATAGATGCTGAAAATTCTAAGTTAACCAGATTCCCTCTTGCAAACATTGGTATTGTCCGGGAAAGGATAAGAGATTTTTTTGTTATTAATAAGGTATCAGCTTTAGTTTGTTCCGGAGCATGCGGATCCGATTTGCTGGCTTTAGAAGTTGCAGGAGAATTAGGTATTCATAGCATTATGGTAATTCCTTTTAAAAAAGATATCTTTTTAGCTAAATCTGTTTCAGACAGACCGGGGAATTGGGCAATATTATTCAATTCAATCTATCAGAATTTAAATAAGGAATCAGCAGTTATTGTATTGGATTATTCTATTAATGACAGGAATGTGTATGAGAAAACAAATCTGGAAATAATAACAAGAGCTTGCGATATATTTAATAAAGTGAAGAAAGATTCTGCTAAGGTTAAAATATCATCTGTGATAATTTGGGAAGGGCAGCCAAAGGAAACAAATGACACTACAGAGCATTTCAGACAAGAATCTTTAAAAAGAGAAATTGAAATAAAAGAAATTTATACGCTCAATACTTAGGGAGTAAAAAGTAAAACTATATACTATGTTATTAAAACAATGGAATGATTTAGCACCTAAACCCCAACCTTTATCTGACGGGGATGAATGGAATGTTTTTTTATCTTACCGGTCAATAAATCGCTCATGGGTTTTAAACTTATATGACGTATTAAAACAAATAGGACATAAGGTTTTTTTAGATCAATATGAACTTAAACCGGGAGATAAATTAATTCTCAAATTAGAGGAAGCTTTAAACAAAAGTCAGGCAGGGATTCTTATATGGTCAACACATTCGGCAGATTCGGAATGGGTGCTGGAAGAATATCAAGCCCTGCAACTTTTATCAAAACAAAAATCGAATTTTCAATTTATTCCTGTTAAACTTGACAAGACAAAGGTGCCATTATTTGCACAAAATAAGATTTTTTTAGATTTTGCTTCATATCCGGACGGTCCCAATGGTGGTGAATTACTTAGGTTACTTTATGCAGTTGTTGGTAAAACGCTCTCTACCGAAGCAGTACGTTTTGCAAATGATTTAGATGAAGCCTCGATGGTTGCGGGTATTCGCATTGAAGCAGCTATTAAAAACGGGCTTCCCAAACGAATTACGCAACTTTATAATGAAGGCGGAATACCTTGGGAAGTAAGTTCTTCACTTGGTTGTAAAGCTGCAGAAGGATTAACTAAGCTAGGTGAAAATGAAGAAGCAATCTTAATTTTAGAAAATTTAATTAATAAATTCCCTAAAGCAATCCGCCCAAAACAGTTGCTCTCATTAGCACTGGCAAGAAGGGGCGAGAGTGGCGATCTGGAATTAGCTCAGCAAATTTTAGGCGAGCTATATTCAGCAGGTGAGCGCGATCCTGAAACATTAGGTATTTATGGAAGAACCTGGATGGACCGTTTTAATAATTCAGATAACGTGAGAGATTTGAGAAGATCCCGCGATCTGTACGTTGAAGCGTTTACCAAAGCGCCTGATGATTATTACACTGGTGTGAACG
This sequence comes from Bacteroidota bacterium, assembly GCA_028288625.1. Lineage (GTDB taxonomy): Bacteria > Bacteroidota > Bacteroidia > Chitinophagales > JADIYW01 > JADJSS01. The sequence goes on from JAQBNI010000025.1 coordinate 35,870, forward strand.
CAACAGCCAAAAGTGTTTTTTTGGGAACTGAAGAAGATTTGAAGGCGGCAGAAATCTATGCGTCACAAGTACAAACTATAGTGGGTACTACCGCCTGGCCCGAAGATTATTGGAAGACAGCTACTGTTGCTGAAATTTTAATGATTAGAAGGGATTATGAGGCAGCAGCGAAGATGTACCAGTCCGCGATAGATATGTGCCCTACAGAAACCGGGTCACATGGATCGACATGGAAGCAAGCAAATAAATTAATGGATAAACTTAAGCCAGAAGAAGCCGAGCGAAAGCTTATACAGGATGTTTTTTGCAGATAAACTAATAATTAGTGATGTAAAATTCGGATTATCTTCAAAGGCTTAATTGGCTTAAAAATTTAATATTATGCATGAAAGAAAAACATAAAAAATTTACCTACGCTAACATAAAAAAAAGCGTCAAGAGGCATATTGCCGATATCTTAATCCTTCACGGAATGGATAATGATTTGGTAAATGATTTAATCTTATTAGGCAATAGTATCGGTTTTAAAACATCTACGGTCTTAGGATTGCCAAGTTATAGATTAACGCAAAATGAAAAAGTAATTAACTCAATAAAACGCTCTAATTATTTAGAAAGATAAAGTTGTAAATGAATTTTATTCTACTTATTTTAAACATTCTAAAATATATCTTATGACTCAATTACCAAAATTTACTTTGTCTTACAATAGCTCAAAAAATCAATGGGAATTAAAAAATGATGCTACCGATAAGATAATCGCTATTTTTAATACAAAGACAGAAGCCACTAAAACCGGTGTACTTGATAAAGCAGTTGGAAACTATGGATCTGTTAAAATAAAGCTTGAAAACGGCAGATTTGAAGAAGAACGCACTTATCCAAGAAGTGCTGATCCTAAATCTTCACAAGGTTAGTTGTATTCACGGCAAATGTATTATCTCTTTACTGAGGTTTATTTAAGTCAAGCTTGTCATATAGACTTCACAATATAGATATAAAGCATCCATCAAATTAAACTGGAAATGTGCGTGTGGCACAGAAAGCTCACCTTAATGGGATGCTTAGGTGTACTGAAAATAGAATGAACAAACAACCTACGCCGTACGGTGAGCCGTAAGTTCTTCTCTGTTCTCAATTGAAAATTCCTAAGCTTTCAGTTAACAGAAGAACAAACGCTTTATACGACTGTATTACATGTTAATTTAATAAGCTTTTTGCAGAAGTAAATATGATAAATTGATTTTATGTAATGGCTTCTTTCCCTACTCAAATATTTGATGAGTTTGAAAAGTTATGAACCACCGAAGTTGAATGGTATAAACATTAGTTTTACCTATGTTTTGCTAAAAGAAAAAACGCATTGTAATTACAATGCGTTTTTTAAAATCCTCAGTAGCCCGTACGGGAATCGAACCCGTGTTTGAAGAATGAAAATCTCCTGTCCTAACCCCTAGACGAACGGGCCATGTTCAATTGATGAATTGTATAATTGATGAATTGTTGAATGAATTTTCCAATTCTATAACGCTCTAATTCTACAATTGTCAAAAGCGAGTGCAAATATACAATCTTTTTGGTTTTTAACAAGAGCCGCCTGAACATTTGTTTTGCCAAATCATTAATTGTAATGTACTTTTGTCACTAAATTTTAACACTATGTCAAACCCGAGGATCGCTATTAACGGATTAGGACGCATTGGTCGCCTCGTCTTCCAGATATTATTCGATAAAGCCAATGTTGATATCGTAGTCGTTAACGATCTTGCCCCCACCGAAGCCATGTGTTACCTTTTAAAGCACGATACCGCGCAAGGCAAGTGGAACAACCTCATTACTTCTAAAAATGAGCATCTGCATGTTAATGGCAAGGAGATCCTCACTACAAGTATAGCAGATGCAAAAGAGTTGCCCTGGAAAGAAATGAATATCGACGTGGTGATCGAATGTACCGGCAGGTTTCGCACCAAAGAAAAATTACAGGAGCATATTGGTGCAGGCGCGAGGAAGGTGATTCTTTCCGCGCCGGGAGATAAGGAAACAAAAACGATCGTGATGGGAATCAACGACCAGAGTATTACCGGCGATGATAATATTTTGTCGAATGCTTCGTGTACCACAAATTGTCTCGCGCCGATGGTAAAAATAATGCTGGATAATTTTGGAATAAAAAACGGCATCATGAGTACGATACACGCGTACACCAGCGATCAGAAACTGCACGATACCAACCATACGGATTACAGGAGGGGAAGAGCAGCAGCGCAAAATATTGTGCCCACCAGTACAAATGCGAGTAAAGCTTTAGAATGGGTGTTGCCTGAAATAAAGGGAAAGATCATCGGCGGTGCAGTTCGCGTGCCGGTGATCGCAGGCTCTCTGACGGAATTGTATGTGAATACCGAAAAAGCAACGACTGTTGAAGAGATCAACGAAGTGTTTAAGCTGGCATCTATCAACGAGTATAAAAATATTTTAGCATACACGGATGAACCTATCGTTTCTTCGGATATCATTCACTCGCCGTATTCCTGCACATTCGATTCTGCACTCACCGCGAAAATGAATGAGATGGTAAAGATCGTCGGCTGGTATGATAATGAATTCGGTTATGCAAACCGGCTTGCTGAGTTGGTGGAGAAAGTTGCGATGATGTAGAAAGTCCACAGTCGACGGTCCACAGACCACGGTTAATCTCACCAATAACTTATAACCTATACTCATAACATATTTACAACTGCAACAATAATGAAAACCGTAAAGGACCTCAACTTTCAAAATAAGCGCGCGCTGGTTCGCGTTGATTTCAATGTCCCGTTTGATAAGCAATTTAAGATTACAGATGATACGCGAATCAGATCTGCATTGCCAACCATACAAAAAATTTTGGATGATGGCGGAAGCGTAGTGTTGATGTCGCACCTTGGTCGACCATTAAAAAAATTAAAAGAAGACGGATCGGTCGACAAAGAAAAATTTTCACTAAAACATGTCGTTAAGCATTTGTCAGAGTTATCCGGAAAAGAAATAAAATTTGCGGATGATTGTATAAGTGAAGAATCTTTTAAAATGTCTTCTGGTTTGAAAGCAGGAGAAATATTGTTGTTGGAGAACACACGCTTTTATAAAGAAGAAGAAAAAGGCGATGAATCTTTTGCAGAAAAATTATCCAAACATGGAGAAGTTTATGTGAACGATGCATTCGGTTCTGCTCATCGCGCGCATGCAAGCACAACTGTTGTGGCAAAATATTTTTCACCGGAAAATAAATGCTTTGGTTTGTTGATGGCTGCTGAAATTGAAAATGCAGATAAGCTTTTGCATAAATCTGAAAAACCTTTCACCGCAATTCTTGGCGGCGCAAAAGTTTCTGATAAGATCTTGATCATTGAAAATTTACTCAACATTGCCGACAATATTATTATCGGTGGTGGAATGTCGTATACATTTATAAAAGCGCAAGGCGGAAATATCGGCAAATCATTAGTGGAAGAAGATAAAACAGATCTTGCGAATGATATTTTGAAACGGGCAAAAGAAAAAGGCGTGCAAATTTTATTTCCAAAGGATTCTGTTATTGCAGACCGGTTCGACAATAATGCAAACACGCAATTAGCAGATAGTAAAGATATTCCTCAAGAGTGGATGGGACTCGACATTGGTCATGAAGCAATAGCCGCTTACGAAGCAGTAATTAAAAATTCCAAAACAATTTTATGGAACGGACCGATGGGTGTTTTTGAAATGGAAAAATTTAAAAATGGTACGAAGAGCATTGCGGTTGCAGTTGCGCATGCTACGCAGGACGGAGCATTTTCATTGATCGGCGGCGGTGACAGTGTGGCTGCAGTCAACCAATTTCAGTTGGCAGATAAAGTAAGTTTTGTTTCGACCGGCGGCGGTGCGTTACTTGAATTCTTTGAAGGAAAAACATTGCCGGGTATTGCAGCAATAACTGAATAAAATAGCGCGGGGGACGATATCCCCCGCTTCTGAAAAAATCATTTTACATTTTCTTTCCAGCTGTTTTTTTAATTGAATCCGGTACCACCAGCGTGTTGTCTGTTTTCCGGATTGCCGTGTCAACAAGAGTTGACAGCGAGTCGTCGGTTACAACAACATCATCACTTTTTGGTTTGTGGTTAAACCAGTTGCAACCGGTAGCGATAAAGCTTACCGAAATGCAGATTACTAATACCTTTTTCATTTGATTGGATTTGGTTAATAGTAAATACGCAGGATTGAAAATATTAGTTCGTCTGAGCTTTTTTATTAATGTTTATTAAGTAAAGTTGACAGTTCACAGTTCATAGATCACTGTTTAACGTGATAAAATATCGGTGAACCGTGAACCGATAACTGTGAACTAAACTGGATACTCTACAATATTCTTCTCCGTCTCATAAAGCTTGATATGCAGATCATATTTCGCATCGAGCTTTGCGCGGATGAGATCATAAATAACAACGATAATATTTTCTGCCGTCGGGTTCAGGTTCTTAAATTCTTTTGTATCTAAATTTAAATTCTTATGATCGAATCGTTCTTCCACTTCATCTTTTATAATATCTTTTACAATTTTCAGATCGATGACATAACCGGTTTCCGGATCGATCTCCCCGGTTACTTTTACTTCGAGTATATAATTATGTCCATGGAAATGTTCGTTCGCGCATAAGCCGAAGATCTCTTTATTTTTTTCAACGTTCCATTTATCATTCCACAATTTATGTGCGGCATTAAAATGAGCTTTACGAATAACGGCTACTTTCATTTTATAAAATTACAGCTTTCATTCAATAAATAAAAAAGCTTTAAAGGTTAAACAACCTTTAAAGCCTGAACTAATCGAAAAATGCAACTAATAATCTTTAAGACTCTTTAGCATAGTAACTAGTTGATCCCTTGTTACCTCTACAGGATTAAAAGTTAATGCCGAATAGGATTTGCCTGAAGCATGTGCCGGGATAGTCGTTGCTTTTACTTCTGCATAGTATTTTCCATTGATTACAGAAAACGCTATAAATTTTGCATCCAGCCCGATAGGAGATAAATTTTCATTGGTATAATATCCATGTTTGTTTGCCACTCCCGTTATGATGGGATTGGAACATTTAACCAATATGTTTTGTCCCTGTGGTTTATAAAATACGTTTGAAAGAGGTGTGAGTGTATTGTCTATCGTATCTCTCTCGTTAAAATTTGTATTAAAATAACAGAATAATTTGGTGCGAGGTCTGCCATCAAAGTTCAACTGATCGCAATTCAGCCACACATCAAAATTTTCAATGGTATATGTGATGGTATCTTTTTGTGCAGAATTGGCAGCTGCAATGATTTGCGCATTTCTTCCCCATGCTTCATCCCAATCAACACCTCTGTACAATTTGCGCGGCTTTGTAAGCGTTACATCGTGTGCTTCTTCATCGAGCCCTGTTAACTCGCTTGAAATAGTGGTGTCTCCGTACCATATGGGTACGCCAACTGTATCTGAAAAATTTTCAGGTAATGGTACTTTAGCAACAACGGCATTACTAACGGTTGGATTAACGATAAGCGACGTATTACCTTCCTTTGCGCTGAGAAATAATTCGCAAAAACTGATCAGTTGCGCATTGTAAGATGTAGTGCTGGGTCTGTCATTAAGAAGCATATCGCTTGCATCGAGGATATCCCTTACATGCAGCTTTACATTTCCCGTAGGTAAGGATCCATCCGTTCTTTTAAATGCATTTGGCTTTACATAGATCCGGGAACCTTTCAATGTTGTAAAAATTCCACCAATGGATGGATTTACATTGAATTCATTTGCGGGAGATTTATTTTCTTCCAGTAAACTATTCAGTAATTGCACATCATTCGATTGCGGATCTTCGTTGACTTTGCTCGTGGTTTTTGTACACGCGGTGATCATGATCACTGTTGTACAGAGTAAAATAAAATGTTTCATGTTGTCGGCTTTAATTGATGAAGAATGATCAAAATTGTATCAATCTGCCAACATAAAAAATTACAGTTTAAGAAGAATATGCTTCTTCATTAACACCAATTGAGTATCAAATACAATTATTTTGCTTGCCAATAGATTGATAATTAGTTAATTAGGTGAGGTACAAAAAATTGGGTTTATCACTCTGTACGAATATCTACGTCGCCCATTGTACCGATCAAAAATGTGATAATCAGTGAATCATTTCGGGGAATAGAAAAGATCTTGTGTCTGTATCTTAAGTTATGGGATACGTTAGAATAGGAAACTTCCTTTTCAAAAACAGTGGTGTCTTTAAGGATTGCCTGTGAACTGTCAGTTTTATAAAGCTGTGTGTGGTAAGAAGTAGATGAGGTATCATTATCCGCCCAGGTAATGGTAACTGTAGACAAATGATTTGGCTGTTCCGCGGCGTTGAAATCAAGAAGGTGAATTCCCGTTTCTGTATTCACCACCTTCTCCACGACCTTATCTTTTGTACATGCAGTATATAACAGGATGGCAGAAGTTGCAAAGAAGACAATAAGGAAGTTTAATTTCATATATTTCGAATTAAAAAAATGTACTCATCTAAATTAATAGATGTTTTGAAAAAATTAGATGTTGCTAAAGTTAATAGTTTAGCGCAATATATCAATACGGTAAATACAAATAAAAATAATATTTCTTTAAGGCTATTCAATGCAATTAAAAAATACCATCCGGAATATGCCGAAACAAAAATAGCAAAGAAAAAAATATTCAATTTACTCTATCCGGAAAAAAATTATAATGAAAAGCGGATGCTCCAGGTGATGTCTGATCTGCTTAAAACTATTGAAGAATTTATTGTTCACAGCTATACGCAAAAGAATATTTTACAAAAGCAATATTATTTACTGCAGTTTTATATCGATCATAATTTACTGAAATATTTTGAAACGGAGTTCCGCCGCACCGTAGAATTAATTTCTGAAACACCTGAAGATACTGAACTGCTCGCCTTTAAATACAAGCTGGAGCTTTTAAATATCCAGTACCAGGTGGAATTTGATAACCGGTATTGCAATTATCAAATGCTGGCAGATACGTTAAACGATTTTTCTTTAAGCCAGCATTATAAACTCGATAATTTATGCATGATCAATCTTTACGATAATGTAAAAAAGAATGAGAGCAATGGCGTTTTATTACAGCTGCATTATACGCTGAATAATTTATTACATGAACCTGATGACAAAAAATATTACGGGATAAAAAAACAAATACTATCGGAAAAAACTAAAATTACCCGGGAGGAATTGAAGACTATTGTTTTTATTGCTGTAGATTATTGTATTCGTAAAATAAATAAAAAACAGGATGAATTTCTTGCGGAACTCCTGGGTTGGTATGATTTCCTGATAGAAGAAAATATTGTACTCGAATCAAATAACATCATTTCACTCGCCTTATTTAAAAATTATATTACGATTTCCATTCGCCTGGATAAAAAGGAGAAAGCCAATGCATTCCTGGAAAAGTTTAAGAACAATATTGACATCCGTAACAGGGTGGATGTATATAATTATAATAAGTCTAATCTTTTATTTCATGAAGAGAATTTTGAATCTTCGCTGGTCCTCTTAAATAAAACAAAGTTCAAAGACATTTTTTATAAGATCAGCGCGAAAAGATTATACATTAAAATTTATTATGAGCTGACGAATGCCAAAGAAAATAAATATGAAGACGTGCTTGACAGTGCATTGAATGCTTTTAAAAAATATGTATACACTTCGCAGGAATTAACGGAAACAGTGAGTAAACGCAATAAAAGTTTTTATAAATATATGAACAAGCTGATCAGGCTTCGCTTTGGAGAAAAACATCATTTCAAATCACTTATGAATGATGTGAAAAAAGATA